>JALYVY010000140.1 GCA_030852985.1 Gemmatimonadota bacterium
GGATCTGGCCGTGCTCATCGCGCTGTGCGGTCGCGCGCGCCAGATGCCACCGGTAATCGTTCGTCCGCGCCTCCCGCAGCCGGAACTCCATCTCATACGGCTCCCCTGTCGCGATCGAGCGTGCCCAGCGCTCTCCCGTGGCAGCAACGTCATCCGGATGCAGCACCTTGAGCCACGCCTGGCCAAGCACTTCGTCCTTGCGCACGCCGAAGTAGCGCGCGGCGCGTTCGCTGACATAGTCGAGCTCTCCGTCGGGAGTAGCGGTCCACACCTGCACCGGAATCGCATTCGCGAGGAATCGATAGCGAGCTTCGCTCTCCACCACCGCCGCTCGCGTTTCCTCACTGATTCGGAGCAGCCGTTCCGCCTCGTGGCGAGCCTGCACCGCATCGGTGACGTCGGACCCATGCGCGACGATGCCCCCGATCACCCCATCGAGACCCCGGAGCGGCTGATAGACGAAGTCGAGGCAGCGCTCTTCGGCCTCCGAGGAGGGAGTGCGCTGAAGCATGATCGGCACCTCTCGTCCGACAAACGTCTTGCCGCTGCGATACACGCTATCGAGGAGGTCGATGAATCCCTGTTCCACGACCTCGGGCATCGCATCGACCACCCGTGAGCCAACGAGCGGACGATGACCCACGAGTTGCAGGTACGATGCGTTGACGAATTCGAAGATGTGTTCGGGCCCCTGAAGCACGGCAAGAAACCCTGGCGCTTGAGCGAACACGTCTCGCAGACGTCGTTCAGCGCTTTCCGCGAGTGCGCGCGCCGCGCGGAGGTCGCCTTCGGCATGCACCCGAGCCGTCGTTTCCGACGCGACATTCAGGAATGCGACGACCTCACCCGTATCGGAGCGCACGGGGCTGAGCGAGAACGTGAACCAGGCATCAGCGGCCGCATCGCCCGAGCGCTCCACGAGGAAGTGGCGATCCTCCGCATGAACCGACTTCCCGTCGGCAACGACTTCGAACATCGGCCCGAGGTCGGACCAGACCTCGGACCAGACCTCCGCACCGCGCCGCCCGAGCGCGCGGGGATGCTTCTCGCCGAGCAGCGGACGGTAGGCGTCGTTGTAGATGAGGATCTTGTCCGGCCCGCACCACAGATTGAGCGCGAACGGACACTCCATGGCGGTGCGCACGAGAGCCCGGAGCGCCGGATCCCACTGTTCCACCGGGCCGAGTGCCGTGGCGCTCCAGTCGATGCCGCGGCACTGGGTGGCCAGCTCCCCGTCGCCGGGAAAGAGGAAGTCGATGCCGTTGGGCGCACTGGTGTAGGTCATCCGCTTCAATGATAGCACGTGCCAGGCGCCATGCGCGCGAACCCTACCAGCCGAGCGTGGCCACCTTGAGGATGACGTTCACTCCCTGCCCATAGGAAAAGCGCTTGTAGCGACTGAGGTAATCCGTGTACGTGGCATTGGTCGCGTTGCGAACGTCGATGTCGAATCGCAAAGGACGTGTGTGCACCATGTACTCGAACGAGGCATCCAGGTTCAGCAGGGTGTAGCCGTTCGCGGGCACATCATTCGGATCCAGTCGCGTCTGCCGCTGGTTGATCTCCATCTCGGCGCCGAGTGATGCGCGCGGCGTCCATCCCAGTGAAGTGGAGTGGAAGTTCGCTCCGATGATGCTGCGGGGCGGCGGCATGAGTGGGAGCGGAGCGCCGGTGGCCCGCGCGCTGCCGTTTACAAAATCGTGGTTCGCGCGGAGCGTCAACGTCTCGAGCACGTCGACAGACGCAGCGAGCTCGGCGCCGGTGAGTCGCGCGTTTCCCTGGGTGTGACGGAAGACCTTCAGCCCGCCGATGTTTTCCGTCGTCGGTGTCGTGAAGATGTAGTCGTCGACGGAATTCTGAAAGACGGTCGCTTCACCGCGAACCCGCGGGCTCGACCAGCGGATGCCGCCGTCGAAGGAGTGATCGCGTTCTGTCTTCAGCGTGGGATCGCCGATCTCGTAGCGCGCGTCGGCTGCGTTCGGGCCGTTCGTGTAGAGGTCGAACAGCGTAGGCGCGCGCCATCCGGTGCCAAGGTTTGCAACAAGGCTGACCTCGGGTATCGGGCGGACGACCATCCCGATATCGCCGGTGGTGGCAGTCCAGTTGCGGCTGTCCGCAGCAAGCGACAGGGGCGCGCTCGCATCGGAGGACAGCGACCGCGTGTCGGCACGAAGGCCCGTCACCAGGCTCACCGGCCCGAAGGTGAGTTGTTCGAATGAGAATGCGCCGAATGCAGTTGTCGTCGCGCCTGGAACGAGGTAGATCGGTCCACTCGTCCCGCTGAGCTGGTACATCGTGGAAACGCCGAGGGTGCCGGAGAGATTTGGTCCCACGGTGTGGTGCGCGAGGACGTCGGCGGTGCCCGTATTGAGCACGAGGCCGAACGCCTTCTGGTCCTTCACCTTCACGCACGTTGTCTGGCCAGGGGCTGGCTGGCAGTCGTCGGACACCTCGGTGAGGGAGTGCCGCTGATACTGCGCCTTGGTCTCGATGCGCAGCCCCTGGTTGATGGCATAGTTGTTCGTGACCTGAAGGCGATCGTCCAGCGTCTGGCGCACCGGTCCGCCGGTGGAGTCGCCGGCCTCGGGTCCGCGTGCCTCGAGCAAGTGGAATTCGCCGCCGTAGTGTGCTGCGCGGATGGTCGTATTGCCGTGTGCGCCGTTGATACCCAGGGCGCCCTCGCCGTTCACCGCGAAGAAACTGGAATTCTGTAGCTTGCCTTTCGGTGTCTGGACGTCGAGCGCGAACCGTCCGGTCGCGAGTCCGCGCCAACCGTAGCGCCCGTTCGTTCCTTCAAGCATTCCTGCGGAACCCAGCTCGGTGTTGTTCGAGCCACCGTACGCTTCGAGGGCGCCGCGATGCGATGTTGCACCATCCGCGGAAAAGGGCAGTTCGGCGGGTATGACATTGACCACGCCGCCCAGGGCCTCAGAGCCATACAGCACGCTGGCCGGGCCGCGAATGACCTCGATGCGCTGGGCCAGCCGCGCGTCGAGGGAGGGACCATCCTCGTCGCTCCACGAGTAATCCTCGAGACGACTGCCATCGGTGAGGACGAGCACGCGCGGCCCGAAGAGGCCACGGATCATCGGCTTCCCCACCTGCTGGCCCGACGACACGTTGCGCACGCCCGCCAGCTGGGCGACGGAGTGCGCAAGTGAAATCCCGCTGGCCGGATGCACGTCATCGCCAATGAGGATGCTGGTCGACAGCGGGGACGCCACCGCGTCGACCGCGGCGCGACTGGCGGTGACGTTCACCGGCTCGATTGCGACGGCGCCGGAGTCGAGCGCGACGTCGACGTCGAGTGCGACATCACCGACCACGATGGCTCGCGCGCTGGTGCGGAAGCCAGGCCGGCGCACGCTGAGCGTGTAGTGACCGGCTGGAATGGCATCGAAACGAAACCGGCCGTCTGCCGAGCTTGTCGCGGAACGCGCGAGCTCCGGGATCGCGATCGTGGCGTCACTGAGCGGAGATCCATTCCGGGACGTGATCCGGCCGGCCACGTCACCCGTGAAGTGATGTGCGGCGCGCGTGACACGTGATGCGACGTGCGTCTCGATGGCGTGAGACGAGGCAGGTAGAAGCAGCGTACCTGCCGCGAGAATGACGAAATGAATCCGCATGGCGAGAGTGGGCTGGTGGGTGCCGGTGATTGGTGACAACGTAGCCACGCGGTTCCGGACAGCGGCACGGGCACCGATACAGGTTGGCCTGTACGGATGCCCGTACCACGCACCATCAACCGAGAACGTTGGTTACGCGCCGGAACGCCGGCCGCGCATGGCGCCAAACCGCGCGCGCTGGACCACCGGCATTCATCGGACCTGCGCCACGCATCATCCACGCGTCCGCCTGCTGGTCGACCGTGAGGACCGCCAGCGCGTCGCGGAGATCCGTGCGTTCCTGCTCGCGCATGCGATCCATCATGGCGCGGTTCTGGTCCCTCATCCTCGGACGTGGCTGGGCCGGGGCGGTGCCGGCCTGCGGACGGTTGGCGCGCATCACCGAGTCCATGGACAGGCGCATGACCTTGTGGCGGTCGTCGGTGCGACGCGCGATCGCCGCCAGCCGGCTGAGTTGGGAATCCGTAAGCTTCAGTTCCGCGGCATGGGCGAGCAGCATGCTCGCGGCCCCTCCACTGGGCGCCATCGACCCCCCCATCATCCCGGGTCCGCCAGAACCCATCTTTCCCATACCGGGGCCGCCCGGCGTTGGCGCGAGCGACCGGCGCCCTGAAGCTCCACCTCGCTGGGGCGGTGGACCCTGTCGTGGGGCTTGTCCCGCTTGCGGCGGTGCGGGCTGCTGCGCGCTGGCTGCGGCCGCGCCGGCTACTAGCGTGAGAGCGAGAAGACGATAGGTGATTCTCATGTCAGGAGCCTCCGTTGGATGGCGATGGGAGGCTACCGGCGCCCGGTGAGATCAGCGGGATGACACCAGCTCGGTCACGCCCCCTGATGATACGTAGGCACGCCACAGCGGTTCCCGTTGGTCCCCCAGGCTTCTAGCTCACACCATCGCGAATGCCCGGACTGGAAAGGTCCCGAACGCATTCACCTTCACCGGCACCGCGAAGAAGCGACTTCCCCCCACCGGCACCGCGGCAAGCCCGCGCATGTGCTCGACAATCGGGATCTCGCTTCCGAGGAGCACGGAGTGCACCGGTCGTTCTCCGGTGGACACGCTGTCGATGTTGAACGAATCGATCCCGACGATCGCGGCCCCCGCCTGTGCGAGCCAGTCCGCCGCGCGCTCCGTCAGATGCGGATGATTCTCGAAGTACGCATCGGTGCGCCAGTGCCGGTCCCACCCAGTGTGAAACAGGATAGCCTTGCCCCGAACGTGTTCCTTCATCAGCGGGACATGGTCGATGGCCGTCGTCGATCCGACAGGAACGCGCACCACGAGACACTCCAGGTTCGCGAGCGATTCCAAAGGCAGCTCCGATAAATCCTTTCCATTCTCATAGCGATGAAAAGGGCTGTCGACATACGTCCCCGTGTTTCCCACCATCTCAATGCGGCCGATCTGGAATTCCGTCCCCGGCGCATAGCGCGCCTTCGACGCCTCGCGGCTCAACCAATCGCAGATGATGGGCGCTGGGAGACCCTTGTAGGTCACCATCTCGTGCTCGATGGTGTGGCTGACGTCGATCAAGCGTTTTTCCATGGTGCGTGCTGGTGAAGTGAGTCTTCCAATTCCAGGTCGTTTCGTAGATTCCGCAATGCCCAATAGAACCCTTCGTCGTACGGCGTACATCGCCGCCATCATCTCGTTCGCTGCCGCTCCGAGCAACGCACAGACCACACGTCCCTTCGGAACACTGCGCGAGCAGGCGGTCGAACAGCAGCGATGGCTCGACGAACGCATGACCACCGTACTCCCGGCCCTCATGCGCAAGCACGCCGTGGACATGTGGGTCGTGCCGATGCGCGAGTACAACGAAGATCCCATCTTCACCTCAGTCGTGTCACCCACGACCTTTTCGGCGCGTCGACGCACGATCTACGTCTTCTTCGACCAATGCGCCGCCCGCAAGCCGCAGAAGGAGTGCACCGTCGAACGCATCGCACTCGGCGGCACCTCACAGGGTGGCGTCTTCACCGCCGTGCGTTCGACGACCGCCGCCGCGGGTCCGGCTGGCACGCGCGGCGCCCCACAGGCTGAACTCTGGGGCGACGCGCAGTGGACGGTATTGCGCAAGACTATCGAGCAACGGAATCCGCGCATCATCGCCGTTAACACGTCGCGCACGTTCGCCTTCTCCGACGGACTCTCCTCCGGCGAAGACGAAGGCATGCGCGCCGCACTCGGCACAAAATGGACGTCGCGCTTTCGGCGCGCCGAGGGGCTGCCACTGGATCTCATCGCCACGCGAGTTCCTGCGGAGAATGTCTTCTACGCGAAGCTCAACCGTCTCACGTGGGACGTGATCGACACCGCCTTCTCAAGCGCGGTGATCACGCCTGGCGTGACGCACACGGAAGACGTCGTCTGGTGGATGCGCCAGAAGGTCAACGACCTGGGACTCGGCACCTGGTTCCATCCGTCCATCGAAGTGCAGCGCAAGGGCGTTACGGAGGCGCAGCTCGGCGACAATCCCATCATCCAACGCGGCGACGTACTGCACTGCGACTTCGGGATCACGGCACTGCGGCTGAATACGGATACGCAGCACATGGCGTACGTCCTGCGCGAGGGTGAGAGCGCTCCGCCGGCAGGCCTCATGAAAGCGCTGCGCAACTCCAATCGAATGCAGGACATCGTCGTTGCGGAGCTTCGTCCCGGCCGAACGGGGAACGAGATCCTGAAGGCTTCGCTCGCGCGCGCGAAAGCGGATGGGCTCGACGCGACGCTGTACTCGCATCCCATTGGCCTCAACGGACACGGCGCGGGTCCGCTGATCGGGTTGTGGGACTATCAGGACGGGGTGCCCGGACGGGGCGATGCGAAGGTCATCCCGAACATGTGGTATTCCATCGAGCTGCAGGCCACGACACCGGTCGCCGAGTGGGGCGGTCAGGGTGTGAGGAGCGCGCAGGAGGAGGACGTCATCATCGGCGCCGATGACGTGGCGCGATGGGCGCTGCGACGCCAGACGGAATACCACCTCATTCGATAGTACGCGTTGCGCTCATTCCTCATTGTCCGTCGCAGTCGTATAATCGGAACATCCTCTGCCGACATTCAACGCGGTCGTGCCGCGATGATGCGCGCACGTCCCCGCCACCAGACCCACCAATGATGCGTATCCGCCGACTCCTGTACGTTCTCGCGGCCGTTGCTACAGCGCCGGCGACGGTTGCCCTCCATGCGCAGGCGGCTCCAGCTCAGCGCGGAGCCGCGATGCAGACCGTGGAGGACCGCACGAGTGGCATGCGGAAAATCGACGGCTACTTCCCGCTCTACTGGGACGAGCGGACCGGCTCGCTCTACATGGAAATTCCACGCTTCGACAGCGATTTCCTGTTTACCACCGGGCTGTCGGCGGGGCTCGGCTCGAACGACATCGGCCTCGATCGCGGGGCGGGCGGCCAGGGCAAGGTCGTGCAGTTTCAGCGCGTTGGGCCGAAGATATTCCTGGTGCAAGGGAGTCAGAACTTTCGCTCGAGCAGCACGAATCCGCGTGAAGTGAAGTCGGTGCAGGAATCGTTCGCGCGGTCGACCCTGTGGGGATTCACTGTGGCGGCTGAAGGTGGCGGCCGCGTGCTCGTGGATGCGACGCCCTTCTTCCTGCGCGACATGATCGGCGCAAGCGGCGCACTCCGGCCCGGGGCTTGGCGGGTAGATCCCACGCGGAGCGCGATCTACACGCCGAACACACGCGGCTTTCCGAAGAACACGGAGATTGACGTTACCCTCACCTTCGCGAGCGAGCCGCAGGGCGCGCGCGGTAATGCGTCCGGGCCCACGCAGGGGCCCGAGCCGATCGGAGTACGTCAGGGTGGTGGCGCGTTCGGCGGCGGCTTGTTCAGCGGCAGCGTCGGCAGCGTTACCCCGACGGGTGATGCAGTCACGCTGCGCGAGCATGCGTCGTTCGTCGAGCTTCCGGATGCGGGTTACAAGCCGCGCATCGACGACCCGCGCGCCGGTTACGGCGGTATCAGTTACGTCGATTACAGCACGCCGATCGATGAGCCGATGATGGTGCGCTACGTCCGTCGCCACCGCCTTGAGAAGAAGGATCCCAACGCCGCGATGAGTGATCCTGTGAAACCCATCCAGTACTGGGTGGATTCCGGCGCGCCCGACGACGTGAAGCAGGCGCTGCTCGAAGGCGCGCGGTGGTGGAACCAGGCCTTCGAGGCGGCGGGATTCACCAACGCGTTCAAGGTCGACGTGCTCCCCGACGGCGCCGACCCGATGGACATCCGCTACAACATGATCAACTGGGTGCACCGGTCGACGCGCGGCTGGAGCTCCGGCGGCACCGTCACCGATCCGCGCACCGGCGAGATCATCAAGGCCACCGTCACGCTCGGGTCGCTGCGCGACCGGCAGGACTACCTCATCTTCGAGGGGCTGACGTCGCCGTACACGAACGGCAATGAGAAGCCCGGCATCCTGTATCAGACCGCACTGGCGCGCATTCGCCAGCTGAGCGCGCACGAAGTGGGACACACCCTCGGACTCGGCCACAACTACTACGACAGCGGCAACGGCTGGATCAGCGTGATGGACTATCCGCATCCGCTCGAACAGCTCAATGCCGACGGTACCATCGACCTTACGCATGCGTATGCGGCGAAGATCGGCGACTGGGACAAGGTCACGATCGATTACGGGTACCGGCAGTTCCCCAGTGGGACAAACGAGCACGCCGCGCTCACGAAGATCCTCAACGACGCGTGGGCGAAGGACCTCCGCTACTTCACGAATCAAGACATCGACATCCATCCGCGCGCCGATCAGTGGACCAACGGCGCCAACCAGGCGGATGAGCTCAACAACCTGATGAAGATTCGACGTGCGGCGCTCAACCGACTCGGGGAGCAGACCATCCGCACCGGTACGCCGATGACGATGATCGAGGAGCCGCTCGTTCCCATCTTCATGTACGCGCGCTACGCCGTTGAATCCTCCGCCAGCATGCTCGGCGGACAGGACTTCGTGTACGCCATGCGTGGCGACGGCCGCACGCCAACGAAGTGGGAGTCGGCGGTGAATCAGCGAAAGGCGCTCGATGCGCTCGCCGCGACACTGAAGCCTTCCGAGCTCACGGTCCCCGTGAAACTGCTCGGCCTCATTCCGCCGCGGCCGCCGGGCTACGGCCTGCATCGCGAGCTCTTCGCGCGCACCACGGGCGAGGCATTCGACCCGCTTGCGCCGGGTACGATCGCATCGGATGTGACGATCGGCTTCGTTCTTCAGCTCGACCGTGCGTCGCGCATCGTGGCGCAGCATGCGGTCGATCCGTCGTTGCCTGGTCTGGAAGAGGTGATCGATCGTCTCACGAAGGCGACCTTCGATGCGCCGACGTCGACGTCGTACGAGGCGGCTGTGCGTCGCGCCGAGGAGCGGGTGCTCGTGAGTCGACTGGCGTGGCTGACAGTGGGTTCCAGCAATGGCCAGGTGCGTGCCGTTGCAACGCTGAAACTGCAGCGCCTGGCCGCGCGGCTACGGACCGCGGGTGCGAATGAGGCCGACGCGGCGCAGCATGCGCTGCTCGTCGCGGACATCAAGCGGTACCTCGAGCATCCGAGTGAGGTGCCGAGTGTGCTCGCCGCTGCACCGGCGCCGCCGGGAGCGCCGATCGGGGACATCGGCGAGGATTGGCTCGCCATTCCGCCGCGCTGACCTGCGGCGGGTCGAGCGTTCGCATGACGAGACCTGAGCGCGAAGAGTACTCAGGTCTCGTCCGCTAGGGTGACTGTCCAGCAACCTTGGATGGACGATCGGCTGTGGCCGTCGCCAGCGTTCCGTCTCCCAGGCCCCCGGCAACACCCCAACAGTACGTCGCACTGTTCGTGGCCGAGATCGCGCATGATGGACTGTATGGGCCGACATCCAACTGCGTCGCAGCGAAGGGCAGTGGAAGCCGAGCGAACGAATAGCGAGTGGCCATTGTCGTGGCCGATGCGTCGCGCGCCATGCAATAGGCGCTGCCGTCCGCGGTAAGTCCGCACATCATCTGGCCGCGAAGGGTGGCGAAACGTGGCGCAGACGCAATACGCGCCGGCGCCGCTCCAGGCGCCAGCGGATCAACCCCCGTGGGTGGGGCGCCCCAACACCACGTATCGCCGGCGAGATCGATACCACATCGATCTGAATTGCCAACGGCGAGCGTCGTGAACCGCGTATCGGTGCGCACGGCGGTTGGAACGACGACGCATTGCGCGAGGCAGTCGCCTACCGGTCCTGTTCCTGGTCCGACGCCGAGCAGCGCTCCGAGGTTATGGCCCCAACAGTAAGCCTGGTTGGAAGTAGTGAGTCCGCACACGTTGTAGCTCGAAGCGTACAAACCCTTCCACGTCAGCCCGCCGACGATTGCCTGCGGCGTCGGAGTCGTGCCCAGGAGCTGCGACGTTCCGTTCCCAAAGAAGCCATCGAAATTGCTTCCCCAGCACCAGCCTGCACTGTCTGTCGTGATGCCACAGACCTTGCCTCCCTGGCCTGTGGCCCAGCGATAGGTGCCGCTCGCTGAAAGGCGATTCAGCGCCGCAGAATACACGTCGCCATCCTGACTGAGGAGGATGATGCCCGTACTGGGCAGACTGTCGAACTGCCGAAAGCGAAGGGCGGTGGGCAGCTTCGACGGAGTGAGCGCGCACCGGCGTAACTCACGCGTCCATGTAGAAGACGGGAGGGTGTATTGCACCTTCTCGCAACGATCGGAAACCGATCCCGTGCCGGTCGGGCTGAATCCCGCGCCCCAGCAGTAGGCGCTGCCGCTTGCCTCTATACCACACGCGATCTCGAAGTCGGCCTTGACGCTGACAAACGAGAGCGGGTGGTCGTACGCAGTAACGAAGACTTCGGCCGTCGAGCGCGCCGTGCCGGCGCTAGCCGAAATCGTGGCCCGGCCTACGGAGCGCGGCGTGAGCTGACCCTGCTCATCCACGGTTACTACCGACGCGTTACTCGATGTCCATCCGCTCGCTGCGATCGACGCTGCGCCCGTCGACTTCGAGAACGATCGTGCGATGATTGTGCGAGAAGTTCCGAGGGGCACCACACTGGTGTCCGGCGACAGATAGAAGGCAGGCGTCCATATGTTGACCACTGCGCTGTCGCTCAGTGTGCCCTTGGTTACTACCACCCACGTGGTTCCCGAGCGCACTCCTGCGTGGAGATACCCAATCGAGTCCAGGCGTGCCACGCTCGTATCGCGTATCGTCAGGGGAAGGGTGTCAGTCCTGTAGTACTGCTGGCCCGCATAGAGAACCGCCGTGAACATCTTCACAGAGTCCCCCGCCGGGAGGTAGACGAAGCCGCCATTCACCGTGATCGCCAAGGCGACCGGCGGCGGCGTGACAACGGTATCGGGCTTGACTTCGGTGCTCGTGATCGGCGCGCGGTCGCTGCCGCAAGCAACCGCGACGAGCATGAACACCGCCAACTGCCAGCGTCTCGATGGGCTCATACGCATTCGCGAATTCACTCTGGAAACGAATCTCTAAACCACCACGTGCGCGTCATCGCTCACCATGATACCACAGCAACCATGCACCCCACAACGACGATCGTTGCCCGCAACGCGCTAACTCACTCGATCCGATCTCAGCGCTACCGCACAATCGCTCCATCCGAGGTGCTCGTGCGTCAATCGCAAATGTCGACCCAAGACCGATCCCTCCTCGTCGGCGTTTCGGCTATCGCCGAGACCAAGGGTTCTACCAGTGGGATCGGCGGGTATCGCCAGCACCACTGTCCAGAGTCTCCAGC
>JALYVY010000347.1 GCA_030852985.1 Gemmatimonadota bacterium
GATACGACACCACGAGCCCGTGGCCAGCGCGCCCTTCTCGGCATCGCTGGGGCCGTGCGATGCGGTGACCTCCACCACGCCCTCCGGAGGCGTGAAGCTGACCGCGTTGCTGAGCAGGTTCACGAGCACCTGCCGAACGCGATCGGCGTCGCCCAGGTAGCGAATATGCGGGGATGCTTCCGTGACATTCACCGTGACCTTCCGCGCCGCCGCCTGCGGCGCCACCAGTGCTACTGCTTCACTCATGACCAGGCGCGCCGCGGCTTCGTGTCGCGCGATGGTGAGGTGGCCGGCATCGCCCTTCGCCATGTCGAGAAAATCATTCGTGACGCCAACGAGGTGCTTGCATGCGCGTTGCACGCGCTCGAAGTAGTCCTTCTGCTTGTCGGTGATCGATTCGGCGATCTCCATGTCGAGCAGGTCCAGGTAACCCAGGATCGCGTTGAGCGGCGTCCTGAACTCGTGTGTCGTAAGCGCCATGAAGCGCTCCTGAACAACCAAAGAGCGCTCGGCGACGCGACGGGCAGCCTCGGCGCGCTCGCGTTCCGCTTCGGCGACGCCATTGAGCCGCTCCACCTCCGCCTGCCGCTCGGTCAATTCCTGTAGTGAGGCCATCAACGCCTGATTCTGGACCTGCAGCTCACCGAACGGCGTGGACTCGCTCGACTTCGCAAGCTCCTCGCTGAGGCGCCCTGCGTCGGCGGGTCCGAACTTCGACGCCGCCCACGGAAGGAACTTCGCCATAACCACCGTGGTGCCCTTGCCTACGGTAGATGTAAGGGCGAATCGGTCCATCAGCGCGCGGGAACCCTTGATGCCGATTCCCATCCCTGTGCGCGACTTGAACTCCGGTGACAGGACTGCATCGACGTCTGCGATTCCCCCACCATTGTCCTGCACGCGGATCACCAGCTCCTGCCGATCCTGCGCCTGCGTCTCGATCGCAAAGGCCACCGTGCCGCCCTTGCCGTACTCGAAGGCGTTGCGCGCCACCTCGGAGAGCGCCGTGGTGATCCGGACGATGTCGACGGAAGAGAATCCCAGGAACTGGCTTATCTGACGACCGCGCTGCCGGACGAGCAGGATGTCGTGCTCGCGTCGGATGGCAACGGTCGAGAGCGCGACGATGAGCCGCACCTACGCCAGCTCCCGAGCGACGCCTTCGCCGAGCACCACCACGGTGACGTCATCGCGCTCCCGCGCAAAGTCGCGGTAGATCATGCCGGCAAGCAGACCGGGATGTGCTGGCACTCCTTGATATGCGTCCATCCGCCAGCGTGCCGGGATTCCGTCGGAGTGCATGACGAGGTGCCCGCCTGGTGACCAGCTCGCGCGCGTCGAGCGCAGCGGCGGCATGCCGTGCCCGACAATGCCATTCTGCGGCACGAGAT
The DNA here is from genome assembly GCA_030852985.1 of Gemmatimonadota bacterium. GTDB lineage: Bacteria > Gemmatimonadota > Gemmatimonadetes > Gemmatimonadales > Gemmatimonadaceae > AG11. The sequence continues at coordinate 1,392 of JALYVY010000347.1, forward strand.
ACTGGGTGGCGCGTCCGCCCGTCAGCCGTGCATCGACATTGCCAACGCCGGTGAACGTGACAGCAGCCGGTGGCGCCTCTACCGTGACCACGGACAAGGCAGCACCTCGTGTCCCATGCATGCCGGCATCGAGGGCCGAGAAGATCGCTTCGTGACTGCGGTCGGCCTGCGCCCTGAACGTGCGAGTGGCGGAGGCGGCCGCGACCGCCGCTTCGGGGCCGTGACCGAGTCCGTCCACCAGCATTACGGTGAGTCGTTCGCGCGATGCGACGACCTCCCAGTGGTCCCCGCATTCGACCTCGCCGCGCATGGGCACGCAAACGACACCCAGTCGATCATCGAGCGTGGGCGTGCGCACCGCGCGACTGGAGGCATGCGCCCGTTGGCTCACCCGCGCGAGTATCGCGGTGCCAAGCCCCCGTTGCGAGTGAATGGCAAACACCTCCGAGAGGCGCCGTATTGCGCCGAGGCCCTGACCGGCCGTGCCGCCCGACGAGTATCCGTCCGCCATGGCGCGATCGATGTTCGGAATGCCCGGTCCCTTGTCGAGGGCCAGCACCTCGATGACGGCAGCGTCGCTGTGCAGCAGCGACCGCAGGACGAGCATTCCCCCGTGTCCATGTCGCAGGATATTCGTTGCCGCTTCAGTCACCAAAATTGCCAGGCGCCCAATGGCGTCGGAGTCGAGCCCCTGCGCCAGCCCGAGCGCCGATGCGTACCGCCGCGCGTCGCCGATCTGGCTGGACTCGTCGATGTCGAGCCGGGTGGAAACGCCAGGCGCACTCGTGGAGGTCGCGATCACACTTTCCATCGCACGATGGTAACGCAGGTTCCGTCGTCCGGCGTCGAGGAAAGTGAGAAGTCATTGACCAATCGCTTGGCACCCGGCAGGCCGATGCCCATGCCGCTTCCCGTGGTGTACCCGTCGGTCATCGCGAGGTCGAGGTCCGGAATGCCGCCGCCGTGATCCTTGAATGACACGCGTAGGCCCTGCCGTTCACCCTGCCGCACGACCTGCAGGCACATGACGCCACCACCGCCGTGCACGACGGCATTGCGTGCGAGCTCGCTCGCGGCCGTGACGACTTTCGTCAGGTCCACGATGGCGAGACCGATATCGCTCGCCCAGTCGCGGACGACACGTCGCGCCGCCACCACATCGCGATCCGATGTGAGTGGGTAGCAGACCTCCTTCGCGACGGATGTCGCTGACGTCACGCGCGACCCGCGGCAGCGCGTTCCACCAGCGCCATGCCCCGCTCGACGTCGAGTGCCGTATGAACCCCCGGCAGCGACAGTCCCAGCTCGACGAGTGTGATGGCCACCGCGGGACGCATGCCGACCACCACCGTCTCCGCATCGAGGATTCGTCCGATGGACGCCGTGTTCGCGATCATGCGCCCGATGAAGGAATCCACCATCTCCAGCGACGAAATGTCGAGGATGACACAGCTCGTGTCCTGCGCGGCGATGGCCACGGCGAGCTCGTTCTGCAGGGTCATGGCAAGCTGGTCGTGCATGTCCACCTGGATCGTGACCAGGAGGACCTTGCCCATGCGCAGGATGGGAATTCGCTCCATCGCCATCTAGTCCGCTTTCGTCGCGGCGCTCACCATGCGTCCCGTGCGTGAGAGCGCCACACGGAATGCGTCGGCCAGGGTGGCCTTCGTGGTCACGTCGCCGAGGTCAACGCCAAGGTGAACGATTGTCTGCGCGATCTGCGGACGAATGCCGCTGATGATGCACTCGGCGCCCATCAGTCGCGTTGCCGTGACGGTCTTCAGCAGGTGCTGCGCCGTCATGGTATCGACCGTTGGCACGCCGGTGATGTCGATGATGGCGATCGCGGCCCCCGTCTCGACGATGCGTTGGAGCAACGTCTCCATGACGATCTGCGTGCGCGCGCTGTCGAGCGTGCCGATCATCGGCAGCGCGAGCACGCCATCCCACAGCGTCACCACGGGAGTGGACAGCTCGAGCATTTCCTGCTGTTGACGATGAATGACTTCTTCGCGGCCGCGCTGGTACTCCTCCATGGTGAGGAGGCCGAGTTGGTCGAGCAGTTCGGTCGCGTGCCAGATCTCCTCTCCGAGTTGCGCCGCGTCGTCCGAGAATTCTGTGCGCAGCATCGCGAAGAGGGGCCGCTTCAGGGCGAAGACGAAGCTCGCCGTTTCGGACGGAGAGAAGCCCTGGCGTGCGCGCGTGCGAGACAGGTCGGCGAGGAA
>JALYVY010000348.1 GCA_030852985.1 Gemmatimonadota bacterium
ACCAGGGCGTGATCCCGGTCTTCTACCATCCGGACGCGGAGATCGCCGCCAAGGTGATCCAGGCCTGCGCCAACGGCGGCGCCAAATGCATCGAATTCACCAACCGCGGCGAGTTCGCGCCGCACGTCTTCTATGAGGTGACTAAGCACTTCGCCTCGGCCGACCCCAGCGTGATCATGGGCGTCGGCTCGATCGTCGACGCGCCCACGGCGGGCATCTACATCGCCAACGGCGCGAAGTTCGTCGTTGGCCCACTGCTGAATGCCGAGGTCGCCAAGGTCTGCAACCGACGCGGCATTCCTTACAGCCCTGGCTGCGGCTCGGCCACCGAGATCGGTGACGCGCAGGAGCTGGGCTGCGAAATCGTGAAGGTGTTCCCGGGGTCGTCGGTGGGCGGACCGGATTTCGTGAAGAGTGTGCTGGGCCCCATGCCGTGGACGCGCATCATGCCCACCGGCGGGGTTGAAGCGACCGAGAGCTCACTTCGTACCTGGTTCGGCGCCGGCATCGTCGCGTGCGGTATCGGCAGCAACCTCATCACGAAGGAACTGCTCGACAAGCAGGATTACGATGGCATCGAGCGCAAAGTCCGCGACACGGTGCAGCTCATCAAGACCATTCGCACGAAATAACCATGACGACTGCCGCGCTCCAGATCAGATCAGTGGCCGAGACGAAGTGGGATTGCATGTCGTTCGGTGAGGTGATGCTGCGCTTCGACCCCGGCTTTGGTCGCGTTCGAAATGCGCGCCAATTCCAGGTGTGGGAAGGTGGCGGCGAGTACAACGTCTCGCGCGCAATGCGGAAGTGCTGGGGAAAACGCGCCGCCGTCGTCACCGCGCTGCCGAAGAACGACCTCGGCTGGCTCGTTGAAGATTTCATCATGCAGGGTGGCGTCGACATGTCGCACGTCATCTGGCGCGTCTTCGATGGACTTGGCCGGAACACGCGCGTGGGTCTCAACTTCACCGAGAAGGGCTTCGGTATCCGCCCTGCGCTCGGTTGTTCGGATCGCGGACATACAGCGGCGTCGCAGATCAAGCCGGGTGAAGTGAACTGGGAGAAGATCTTCGGCGAGGAGGGCGTGCGGTGGTTTCACACCGGCGGCATCTTCGCGGCGCTGGCGTCGAACACGGCGGAGGCGGTGATCGAGGCGGTGGAGGTCGCGAAGAAGTACGGAACGGTGGTCGCGTACGATCTCAACTACCGCGCGTCGCTCTGGAAGAGCCAGGGCGGCAAGGAAGGCGCGCAGCGCGTCAACCGAAACATCGCGAAGTACGTAGACGTGATGATCGGCAACGAGGAGGATTTCACCGCGTGTCTCGGTTTCGACGTCGAAGGGGCTGATGAGCACCTCACGAACATCGAGACGGAAAGTTTCCAGAAAATGATCCAGACCGCGGTGACGGCGTTTCCGAACTTCAAGGTCGCTGCAACGACCTTGCGGAAGGCGACGACCGCCTCGCTGAACGACTGGAGTGCCATCCTCTACTATGAAGGACAGCTCTACGAGTCGGTGAAGCGCGAGAATCTCGAGATTTACGATCGTGTGGGCGGCGGCGACGGATTCGCCTCCGGGTTGGCGTATGCCTTTCTCGAGGGCAAGGGACCGCAGGCGGCGGTTGAGTACGGCGCAGCGCACGGCGCGCTGGCGATGACCACGCCGGGCGATACGTCGATGGTGCGGGTCGAGGAAGTGGAAGCGGCGATGAAGGGGAAGGGCGCGCGTGTGATTCGCTAATCCAGGAGAACGGAATGGCCGTACAGGGAGCAGGTACTCTCGACAGCGTGGCGCCGCCGAAGTTCGGCTATCGATGGACGATCTGCGCGCTGTTGTTCGTCGCGACGACGATCAACTACATGGATCGCCAGACGTTGGGCATTCTCGCCCCGACGATCCAGAAGGAGCTGCACTGGTCGGAGGAGGACTACGCCAACATCGTCTCGTGGTTCAGCTTCGCGTACGCGATCGGATACCTGGGCGCCGGTCGCATGATGGACAAGCTCGGCGTGCGGAAGGGATATGCGATCTCGATCATCACGTGGAGCGCGGCGGCGATGTCGCACGCCCTCGCACGCACGACGTTGCAGTTCTCCTTCGCCCGTGCCGCACTCGGTCTCGGTGAGTCGGGCAATTTCCCGGGCGCCATCAAGACGACGGCGGAGTGGTTCCCGAGGAAGGAGCGGGCGCTCGCGACCGGCATCTTCAACGCGGGAACGAACGTCGGCGCGGTGCTGACGGCGGTTTTCATTCCACCCATCGCGCTCAGGTTCGGATGGCGCGCCGCCTTCCTGTGCACCGGTGGACTGAGCCTCCTGTGGCTCATCGCGTGGCTGTTGATGTACGAGGTCCCCGAGAAGCACAAGCGCGTGAGTGCCGCGGAATTGGCCTACATCCGCAGCGACCCGGTCGAGCGCGTCGGCTCCGTGAGTTGGACCGAGGTGCTCGGCCATCGGCAGGCATGGGCGTTCGTGATCGGCAAGTTCCTCACGGATCCCGTCTGGTGGTTCTATCTCTTCTGGTTGCCGAAGTTTCTCGACCAGAATTTCGGGGTGAAGCTGTCGGGCCTCTCGGCGCCACTCATCGTCATCTATGTCGTCGCGGACGTCGGTTCCATCTACGGTGGCTACCTCTCCGGCGCGCTGATCAAGCGCGGATTCTCGGTAAACCGCGGTCGCAAGACGGCGATGTTGATTGCAGCGGTGGTGATCGTGCCAACGATGTTTGCACCGCAGATGTCGAGCCTGTGGGGTGCCGTGGCGCTGGTGAGTCTTGCGGCTGCGTCGCACCAGGCGTGGTCCGCCAACATGTTCACCACGGCGAGCGATCTCTTTCCGCGACGTGCGGTGGCGTCGATCGTGGGTTTCGGCGGTTTCGCCGGCGCGATGGGTGGCGTGATCTTCCAGCGCATCGTTGGTGTGGCGCTGCAGCATGATCCGACGGCCTACAAATACATCTTCATGTGGTGCGGCGGTATCTACATCATTGCGCTCGGGTTGATTCACCTCATCTCGCCGCGTCTCGAGCAGGCGCAACTCGGTGGGGAAGCGATGTGAGGATAGGTGGGTCACTGGCCACCCGTTTGTGCATTCCGGGAAATAGGAATCTCAGGTTCGCCGTGAGGAATCAAGGAGTCCTGCTCGAGTGCAACTGCAACTACAACTGCAACTGCAACTCTACAACTACAACTGCAACTGCAACTGAATGGGATATGCTTCCAATTGATTCAGAGCGGCGTCCCAATGCTCGACTGTTGAACGACTGCCACCACCAACTGATCAAGGCGAATCCGTTGAATAAGCGTCTCTCGTTTATGGTAACAGCAATGTTTTTGACCTTCCATTCACGAGTTGTTCCGCCCAACGACTAACGCAGTCATTCGACCGATTCGTGCAAATTCGTTGGTGGTCGCGTCGCGACAGTAGTTGAGGATTCTGCCGCCGGATTGCACGCGAGAGGAAGCGTCCAACAATCAGTTGCTGTTCCACGGCCGAGGCGTTGCTGTGCTTCGACTGCCGCTGCGAGCGATTCATGGCGGTTGCCAACGAAACGTGCGAGTTGACGGAGGAGTAGATGAGTAGAAGAGAGTCACGTCGCGAATTCCTG
>JALYVY010000141.1 GCA_030852985.1 Gemmatimonadota bacterium
CCTGCCTGTTGACCAGCAACAGGCAGGTCGCTCGCCGCCACTCGGGACGAGGAAAGCTACGGCTTGGCCTTCATGGCCTTCGCGTCGGCCTTCGCTTCCTTCGCGACGGCCTTCGCTTCCTTCGCATCGACCTTGGCTTCGGCCTTCTCGGCCTTTGGCGTTTCGTGCTGGTTGCTCACGAGCTTGCCCGTCATGGCGTCGATGTTCACTTCGTCGATGCCTGACTTGTGCGCAACTTTCATGTCGAAGCTGTAGATGAGCTTTCCGCCCTCACGCTCGATCTCGCCGGCCTGAATCTTTGCGTGCGGAACTTCACGCATCGCCATCGCGCGCGCGTCAGCCATCGTCATCTTCGCTTCTTTCTGCAGCTCGGCCTGGGTCTCGTTCTTCTTGGCCATTCCCTGCGCGCCGGCAACCGACGCGGCGAGGAGCAGGGCGAGGGGAATCAAGGCAGTTTTACGCATGAGGTATCTCCGGTGTGGATGAGTGGTGCACAGAACCGTCGAATCCGGTCTCCGCTCGACAGTCACGATTGGTGAGTCGCGTTCGTGTGAAGGCAATACCCGCCGCCGGCGAGAAGGTCGCCGGAAATGGGCACGCGCTTGATGATGATTGCATTACGAATTGTGTCACGGCACCGCGCCCACGGTCTTGTATAACGTAAGAGCGGAACCTGTCAGGCCGATAACAGCATGGCAGGCGGGTCCGTGAACCCTTGCCACGAGTTGGGTGTCAGAAACCAGCGCGAAGCTGGAGGTACAACCAGTGTCGGTAAGCGCCGAGTGTGCCGAGCCCCACGACGGCTGCGGCTGCACCGGGGCGGAAGACGCTGTAGCCGAGTTCCACGGCGCTCGCAGTCGTCAACCGAAAGGGCGCGACAAGATCCATCTCGGACGCGAGCAGCCCAGCGCGACTCCGCTCGAGCGAAAAGCGGTGCAGCTCGGCGCGGGGCGTAAACGTGTCGCCCACTCGCCAGGCGCCGAGCACGAAGGCATCGACAAGACCGCGATCCTTCGTGCTCGCAGCGGGATCGCCGATGACGTCGATCAGGCCGTAGTACGGATGATTGGTGGCGAACATGGTGCTGAACGCCGTGTAAGTGGCGTCTGCCGGCGTATCGTCACCCGAGAGTGCATCGACGCCGAGCGTCACGTCGCCCCGGCTCGCGACCGTGGCCCCGACGCGCGCGCCGAGCAGCCAGGCGCGCACCTGCTGTGCTGTGGATTGCGTTGTGTCGGCAAGCAGCGCGCGTTGGGTGCCGGTCTGCATGGCGCCCTCCAGTTCCACTCTTACCGGTGCGAACCGTCGGCGCACGTGCGCGTCGATCGACAGGCGCTTCGCATCGGCGTACGAGCGATACCGCATGCCGTTGTCGTACAGCAGCGTGGCGTCCGCGGTGCTGGCGGCAGGTGGCGTGGTGAGGAACGCGCCGAGCAAGGAGTGGTCGGCGCGACCGGAGACCGGCGTCGCTCCGCCAAAGCGTGGGCCCCGCTCGTCGACGACGGCGCCGAACGCAGTGAGCGTCCACGGCGCGATCGTGCTTCCGCGCGCCTGCGGCGCGAGCGTGGCGAGCACGCCGTCGAACGATCGTCCGGTGTTCGACCAGTTCACGCTCCCCACGAGACGTTCGTTCCCCAGGGCGATCTCCTGTCGTCCCGCGCGCAACGCGAGGAGGTGCCCTCCCGTCTCTCCGCTCAGCTGCACGTAGCCCTGATGGAGGTCAAACACGTCGGTCGTTGCCGAGGCACTGTTGCCCTCCGTGCCCAGCACGCGGCTGTCCTGCAACTGGAGAAACACGGTGGCGCCCGGCGCAGGATCAGCCCGAAGGGCAATGCGGGTCCGGAGATAGGTGAAGAGGTCGGCGGCGAGTGCGTCCTGTGCGTCGAGCTCCGAGCGCACGCGCACCTCGCCGGTGAAGTGCAGGGGAGGCATCGATGCCGTCGAAGTTCCGGCGGGCGCTTGCTGCGCATGCGCGGGAAGGGCGAGGACGACACAGAGCATGAGTCCAGCAGCTCGGTTGAATCGCGTCATGCCACGGGAATTGTCCATCGGTCAGCGGGTTTCGGAAAGGCAGCGTCCAGCGCTACTGGCCGACCACGCCCAATCCCTTCTTCACGGCAAAGATGTTGGCGTTCCCGGTGCCGGTGACGTGGAGGATGCCAAGCGCACCCTGGTTGAAGGCCCGGAAGATCGAGTGATCCACGAGCATGAGGTCGCCCGGCTGTTCCACGCCGAACTCCACGATCGCCGAACCGCCCGCCGGGATCATCGTGGTCTGCACGTTATGGTTCGCCACCGTGCCGCCCTCGGCATACACGTTGTCGAAGATCTCGCCGATCACGTGGAAGGAGCTCGTGAGGTTCGGGCCCGCGTCACCGACGAAGAGCCTTACACGTTCACCCGCCTTCGCCTGCAGCGCCTTGTCGCCCGTGAGCGCGCCGACGCTGCCATTGAACACCACGTAGGTGGGGCGTTCCTCGATGCCCTTCTCCATGTCGAGTGTCTGGAGCCCGTGTTCACCGAACTTGCCGTGCGTATAGAACTCGCTCTGCATCACGTAGTACTCGCGATCCACGACGGCCATGCCTGACTTTGGCTCCACGAGGATCATGCCGTACATGCCGTTCGCCAGGTGCATCGGCACCGGCGAGGTGGCGCAGTGATAGACGAAGAGGCCGGGAACCATCGCGGTGAACGTGAACACGGATTCCCCGCCTGGGAGCGTGAGCGATGCCTTGGCGCCTCCGCCAGGGCCGGTGACCGCATGCAGGTCGATGTTGTGCGGCATGGTGCTGTTCGCCGCGTTGGTAAGGTGCAGCTCGACGAGGTCCCCTTCGCGCACCCGGATGAACTTGCCCGGCACCGTGCCACCGAAGGTCCACATGGTGTACTCGACGCTGTCCGCGAGGCGCATCGTATGCTCGGAGGTCTCGAGATGCACGATCACCTTCGTGGGATGCGTGCGCGTGATCGGCGGCGGCACGTTCGGAGCTTCCGTGAGGACGGCGACTTCCTGGCCTTCGATCGCCTCCGTGTTTGTGCGCACGGGCACCGGCGACTTTGCGGATGCGGGGGCGGCATCGGCATTCGCGCAGCCGGTGAGGGAAGCGGTGGCGAGCACCATGGCGCCGGCGATCGCGAGCGCACCGATTGTGCGCGCCACGACGATGGGAAGGGAGGAAGGCGTCCTGTTGAGCATGGGTCGAACCCTCGAAGGAAATTGGTGCGCGGATTGTCGGCGTTCTTGCGTTCGCTTGAGGATCGCCCCTTTCGGCGGCGTAAACAGTCGGAGTCCTCCCGCGGCGTGTGTAAGGGAGAACTGGCGCGAGGGTCGGGAGTAACCCTGACGAGGTGCTCGCCGCGGATCCGCGAGCACGCTCAGCGCAGTGGGAGTGCTTGCGCCGCGCGGCCTCGCCTCCACGGAACTGGAGGGTGGAGAACGCTGCCTTTCAAGCAGTCGGCAGCAGGCACGCGGGTTAGCGGATCGTCCTCGCTGCGTACTACGCGAGGTCGAGCGTACGGATGACGGACCGCGCGATCATGACATCCTCATCCGTGTGAATGACCCTGACGGCGACACGGCCAACGGTCGTGGAGATCAGGGCCGCATGCTTATCGTTGCGCCTTCGGTCGAGCTCGATGCCGAGGAATTCCAGCCCCGCGCAGATGCGGTGGCCCAGCTTGTGTCGTGCGCTTTGCCGCACCGCGTGCGCGAGGATTGGCGTGAGCCACTCTCACTCGCGCCGCCACAGCCTCATGTAGTCGAAGAGGGGATCTTCGGCTGCGCCTCGGCGGGGTGTCCTTCGCTGCCCCAGTCGACCGGACGGCCGTAATAGTCATAGAGATGCTGCTCGAGCTCGCGATTCACCGGCGCCTCCGGATTCCACTCCGGGCTGCTCTTGACGGCGGCGCGCGAAATATCGAGGTGAATGGTACGGTCGTCCCAGCTAACGCTTTCGGCCCAGCGCGGGGCGACGAGCACCTTCTTGCCGAACCACCAGTCGCTCGTGTCGATGACGAGGAAGCGAACCGCCCAACTCTCGTCGTCCAGAATGAAGTCTTCGACGTGGCCGATGGCGCCGTCACTTCCGCGAATGTGATAGCCGTGGAGCTCGTCCGTGCTGCGCAGGTGTGCGTCGCCGGCCGGAGCCGCTGTCGGCGGAGCGTCCGTATCGTACAGCCTGCTGCTGGCAAGCAACCCCGGATAGAGACCCATTCCCCAGAGCGCACTCTGGCCCCAGTAAGGCTGATACCCGTAATAGCCGAGGAATTCACCTTCATGCTGGCGGGACACGGGCTTGTCCGTGTCGATGCCCGGACTGCTTCTGATCTGGTCGAGTGTCAGTGCCAGGTGAAAGCGGTGCGTCGCCCAATCGGCGCGGCCAAACGAGATCGCTGAGATGAGCACGCGACGTCGATCAAGAATGTCGCCCGTTTCAACAACCAGGTAGCGGACGGCCCAGTGTTCGTCATCGATGAGAAAGTCGCCGACATGTCCCAGGTCGCCGTCGGTCGCGCTGACTGCGTACTTGTCGAACTCTCTAAGGCTTCGCAACATGATAATCGCTCCGCGCTCTCAGCTGATGGAATCGCACCGACGGTGCGAAAAGAAAGCGTGCACGATCGGGGCCGCGTGGGCATCGCGGTGCGCCCCCTGCACTAGGCAATCGCATGGCAAACGAATCGCGCACGGCGATCTACGTCGGCATCGGTGCGACCCTTCTCATCGCGGCGACCAAGTTCGCGGCCGCCTTCGCGACGGGCAGTTCGGCCATGCTCTCGGAGGCAATGCATTCGCTGGTCGACGCCGGCGACGGCGGGCTGCTGCTGTTCGGTCAGGTCCGCGCCGCGCGACCTGCCGACGAGGACCATCCCCTCGGCCACGGCAAGGAGCTGTACTTCTGGTCGCTGATCGTTGCCATCATGTTTTTCGCGCTCGGCAGCGGGATGTCGTTCTATGAGGGGATCCAGCACATCCTCCACCCCAAACCGATCACCGACCCGAAGTGGAACTACATCGTGCTCGGCGCATCGACGCTGTTCACGATCGCTTCGTTCTCCGTCGCGTTCCGCACCTTTCACAAGCGGGCCGGGTCGCGCAGTTACTGGGAAACGTTTCGGCGGAGCAAGGATCCCACGATCTTCACCCTGGTGCTCGAGGACCTCGCGGACCTCACCGGCCTCGCCTTCGCCTTCGGCGGCGTCTATCTCGGTCACAGGCTGAACAGCCCCAGAATCGACGGCGCCGCGTCGGTCGCGATCGGCGGCGTGATGGCGGTGGTGGCGATGCTCCTCGCGCGTGAGAGCAAGGGGCTGCTCGTCGGCGAGAGCGCAACGCGCGACGAGCGGGCCGCGATCCGCGCGGCGGCGTCGAGTGATCCCGACGTCAAGGACGTGCGGCGCATCATTACCCAGTACCTCGGGCCCGATTCGATGCTCGTCCTGATGGATGTCGTCTTCAGGCCAGAGCTGGACAGCGCAGCGCTCGGCGCCGCGGTGGACCGGATGGAGGCACGGATCACCGAGGCGCGCCCGAGCGTGAAGCACATCTACATCGAAGTCGAGTCGCTCAAGGACATCGCCGCCGAGCGCGGGTCATTTCTTCGCGACTGTCAAGTCGATGCCGATCGCTGACGCCACTCAACTGCTCTTGCCGGCGGCCCGGTCGCTCTGGCTCTGGCCGATGCTCTGCACATCGGCATCCTCGCCGCTACCCGCGTGACCGCTCTGACCGTGGTGTGGCGAGCCCGCGTTGCCAGGCTCATTACGCTGGTCGCCTTGCACCGGGGGTAGATGCTGGGAGCCGGGGACCGCTTTACGCGACTGGGCCTCTGCGAGCGCAGTTGGTTCTGTCGCTTTGGAGCTGTTCTCTTCTTTGCTCATGGTTACTCCTTCCGTTGGGTGATAGGGGCCGCGAGTCGGCATCCACGGCGTAACTCGGCAACGAGCATGCCGGGCGACCGGCGGGGGAATAACCCGCATCATGTCGCCGCCGCCTTCTCGGCGTGGCCGCCGAACTCTGAACGCATGGCGGACAAGACACGGTTCTGGAAATCGGCCTGCCCGCGCGATGTGAAGCGCGCAAAGAGTGCGGCAGACAATACGTTCGCCGGCACGGCCTCATCGATTGCGGCCTCCAGTGTCCATCGACCCTCACCGGAATCAGAGACGCGGCCCTGGAAGTCGTCGAGACCGGGGCTGGCGGCAAGTGCCGCGGCGGTAAGGTCGAGCAGCCACGAGGCAATCACGCTCCCGCGACGCCAGACCTCCGCGACATCGGCCAGGTCGATGTCGTACTGATACGCCGCGGGATCGCGCAGCGGCGTCGTCTCGGCGTCGGCCTCCGCGGCGGCCGCCTTCCCGATATTGGCGTGTTTCAGGATGTTCAAGCCTTCGGCGTACGCGCCCATCATGCCGTATTCGATGCCGTTGTGCACCATCTTCACGAAGTGACCTGCGCCATTCGGACCGCAATGGAGGTAGCCTTGCTCTGCGGTCGGGTTACGGCCCTCGCGACCGGGAGTCTTCGCGGACGCGCCGGCACCGGGAGCGAGCGTGGCGAAGATCGGATCGAGGCGCTTCACAATGTCGGGCTCACCGCCGATCATGAGGCAATAGCCACGCTCACGACCGAACACGCCGCCGCTCGTGCCGCAATCGACGTGGTGAACCTTGGCTGACGCGAGCCGCTTCGCTCTTTTCAGATCGTCGCGATAGTAGGAGTTGCCACCGTCAACGACCACGTCGCCCGCGCTCAGCTTCGGCAGCAGTGCGTCGAGGGTCTCGTCGACGACAGCGGAAGGAACCATGAGCCACACGACGCGCGGCGTCGAAAGCTTGGCGACGAACTCTTCCATGGTGGCCGCACCGGTAGCGCCCTCGGCCGCCAGCGCCGTCACTGCCTTCGGTAATGCGTCAAACACGACGCACGAGTGACCGCCCTGCATGAGACGACGCACCATGTTCGCGCCCATGCGCCCCAGCCCAATCATGCCCATCTGCATTGAGTTTCTCCGACGCGGAATATCCAGTGGAACCGACTATCGCGCGCTTGGCGACGCCGGCGGAGTCCGTTGAACGCCCGGCCGTCTCGCGAGATTCCCCGTCAACACGAAGATGATCATCGCGACCGCCATGACGATTGCGGCGGCACGGACGCGCCAATCGCGATGTGCGCGCTTCCAGTATGGGCCGTGCGCCTCGCTACTCATCGGACTGCTCCGCCGCGCGGGTGAGGATACTGAAATGCCCTGACGTGTGACCGCATGGCTGTACCTCTCTGTGCCGCGGCCGACTGATTTCGAACGACGGGTGAAATACGACGCGTGCACGATCGGTGCCGACCTTCGGGCTCGCGTGACAAAGAAAAACGTTGTGCGGTGTTCCCTGAGGTTGGCGCGATCAATGCTGTCCAATGCGCGTCGCCAATCATCACCGCGCGATATCGTCGCCGACATGGCGACGTCAACCAGCATCAGGGGGCACATGTCACGTCGAATCCGCAAGCCGGGGGCGCCGAAGGACGACGCCGCGAAAACGCAGTCGAATACGAAGGCAACCGCTGACGAGCATCCGGACGCCATTGCGCCGAATCCGCCGCGCACAACGGTGGGCGGTTGGTTCACCGCTCCAAAATTCGGCTCAGCCGGCAGTGGTGGCGCGGAACTCGATCCGGGACCGGAGCGCGACTGAAAGCCAGTCGAGTCGTCCTCTTCCCGTCGAGCGTCACATCCAGTATTCCCCTACCCGACTCGACGGGCGTCCGTCCTGCGTAAGCCGGACCATGCGCGCTGCCTCCAGTCGCGAGCTTTTACGCGCGTCGATCTCCTCAGCGCCGCTCGCTCGAGTCGACGAGACTATGGCTGAGAATCGGTCGTCGGCAGATTGGACACGGCATGTTTTGCGGTTCGACGCCGTACGTCACGCTCGCGGGTCCTTTCACGACTGTGACGTGTTGCACCGTGTCGTTCACCGTCACGGTTACGACGACCGTCGACCCTTGGAGACGACCGACGAAACGCGCCGGAACCGCAGGCCCCACGGCGATCGGGTATGCGCGAAGCATGTAGCTGCCCGCCACGTCGAACTGCCCGTTCTGGTCGAGCGCGATGCGGCCGGAGACGTCGCCATACGTGCAGCCGATGTGCAGGTGCGCGGCCGTATCACCGACGATCATACCCGCGTTGTTTCCACCGAGGTTGCCGAGTGGCAGCAGACCATCGGCCGACACGAGCGTCTCCGCCGAGACGCAAGTCGAGAGCATGAGTACGATCGGGACGCTACGCGTGCGACGAGAGATGGACATGCGTCTCCTCTCCACTGGGTTCCGTCTCGCTTAACCCGCCCGTGACACAGTCGGTCACACGTCGTGTCTGTCCAGACAAGGCGATGTGACGCGGAGTCCGCGTCCGCGAGGAGGAGCATCTATCCGATGAAGTCCTTCACGGCTCTATCCGCACGCCCCGCCAAAAAGCGATGCGGTCCCGAACCGCCGCCGCTGCGGGCGTCGGGTCACGATATTCCCAGGCAGCGTCGGCATTCCGCTGGCCGTCCACCACGACCGCGTAGTAGCTCGCCAGCCCCTTCCACGGACAGACGCTCGTGTGACTGCTCGGCGCCAGATTCTCCGGGTGCACTGAGCCCCTGGGGAAGTAGCTGTTGCCCTCCACCATCACCACATCCTCGCTCTCGGCGATCACGGCGCCGTTCCACGTCGCTCGCGGCATCAGGTTGTCCTCAGTGGATATGAGAGACGCGGTCGTATGCGCATCATGTCACGGCGCCTCGCGCGCATCTCCCGATCAAGTTCGTCGTACGGTCGATATCAATGTGGAGCGCATGCACCGCAATATGCCATTCCCGGGAGCGGTTCTTGCCCCTTTCGGATGGATGAAGCCGCGTACCTCACTGGAGGGGATTCACCTGTGAGCGCACGAACACCCGCTCGACGGGGAAGGTTCCTTGGCCAGGCGACGCAATTGCTCCGACGTGTCTTGATGGCTGCGACAGTCGGCGCTGTGAGCCTATGCGCCGTCGTCGGTACGCTGTCCGCGCAGGACACCACGTCGAACGGCGTCGTGCGTCCCAGTATCACGACGACATCCCCCGACCTCTCGATCTCGCAGACGAAGGTCGATGTCAACCCGGTGGCGCGGGACGAGGAGATTCGTCGGCGCCTCCAGAGCGTCCTCGAGGCGACGGGCTGGTTCGTGAGCCCGCACGTGCGCGTCCAGTCGGGCGTGGTGTTTCTCGAGGGCACGGCCTCGACCGAGCAGTTGCGCACGTGGGCCGGCGACCTCGCGCGCAACACCCAGGACGTCGTGGCCGTGGTCAATCGGATCACGGTGCCCGGTCCATCCATGTGGGACTTTCGCCCCGCATCGCGCGGGGTGATGGTGCTCTGGCGCGACATGATCGGTGCGCTGCCCTCGATTGCATTCGGCGCGATCGTGCTCGTCGTGTCGCTCATCGCGGCCGTTGCTGCAGCGCGGGGCACGCGTCGTGTCCTGCTCCATCGTGTCCGGGTCAAGCTGCTGCGAACGGTGGCGGCTCGCGCCGCCGGGGTGCTGATCCTCCTGCTCGGCATCTATGTCATCCTGCGCGTCATGGGACTCACGCAGCTGGCGCTGACCATCGTTGGCGGAACGGGGCTCATCGGACTCGCCGTCGGTATCGCCTTCCGCGACATCACCGAAAACTTCCTTGCGAGCATCTTCCTCAGCATCCAGCGGCCGTTCGAACCCGCGGATCTCATAGAGGTGGCAGGTGTGACGGGGTACGTGCAGCAGCTCAACATGCGGACGACCGTGCTGATGAACCTCGATGGCAACGTCGTGCAGATCCCGAACGCCACGGTTTACAAGAGCAACCTCAGGAACTACACGACGAACTGCAATCGTCGCGAAAGTTTCGAGATCGGTATCGGGTACGACGATGCGATTGCTGACTCCCAGGAGATCGCCCGCCGAGTGCTCGATGCACACCCGGCGGTACTGCAGGATCCCGAGCCCTCGGTGCTCGTCGACAGCCTCGGCCAGTCGACAGTCAACCTGCGCGTGTATTTCTGGATCGATGGCAGCAAGAACAGCTGGTTGAAAGTGAGGTCGTCGGTCATCCGGTTGGTGAAGCGCGAATTCCAGCAACACGGGATTTCGATGCCGGATGCGGCACGCGAGATCATCTTCCCCCAGGGTATTCCCATCGTCCACGACGACCCCGAGGAGACTGCCCCCGCCGCGTCACCTCGCGAGGCACCGGGCTCGGACGTGGTGTCGACGAAGGCCGAGGGTGGACTCCATAGCGAAGCGGGCGTGATCGAAGAGCAGGCACGCAAAGCTCGCAAGCCCGGCGAGCATGACCTCCTCGAGCCCGGGGCCTTGTCGACCGACGCGGAGCAGGAAGCCACGAGCGTCGGCCAAGACCGGCAAACTCATGACTGAACGAGCACGTCAGCTGCCTTACGATTCGCCATGAAGCTTCGCCATGCATCCATCGGCGTCGTCGGAACCCTGCTCGTCGTGGGTGCGACGGCAGCCTCTGTGCGCCCAGCACCCGCGCCTCGCGCGCAGCCTGCCAACTTGCTGTTCACGGAGCACGCGATCGACAGCGGCTTGAGTGGCGGCTATCAGGTAGTTGTCGCCGACATGAATCGCGACGGCAAGCCGGACGTCATCGCACTGGCCAGCAACCTCCACGAGCTGCGCTGGTACGAGAATCCCGGTTGGCAACGGCACGTGATCATCTCCGGCATCGATGCGCCGATCAACGCGGCGGCGTACGACATCGACGGTGATGGCATTCCCGAGATCGCGCTGGCCCACGCCTTCGACACCGACTATGCGAAGAGCGTCGGTATCGTCTCGATCCTCTCGCACCACGGTGACCCGACCGCGCCGTGGACGGAACGTGTGATCGACCACCTGCCGACGTCACACCGACTGCGCTTCGTGGACGTGGACGGAACGGGCCGACGCGTGCTGGTCAACTTTCCGCTCATCGGTCACATCGCGACCGCTCCGCAGTACCGCGACCATGTCCCGTTCGTGATGTACCGGCCCGGTGAGTGGAAGCGGGAAATGATCACCGAAGCCGACGAGGGCGTCGTGCACGGCATCTTCCAGAGTGTGTGGGCCGAAGACGACAGGGAGTCATTGTTGAGCGCGAGTTTTCTGGGCGTGCACCTGATGCGGTATGACAAGGGCCAGTGGACGCGAACGAAGCTGCTCGCCGGGCTTGCGAGCTTTGCGTGCCTGCTCTTCGATCACGCCCGCTTCGCTATGGAGTCCACCCTCGGCCTTCGTCGACACCACGTCCGAGCCCGGTGCCTCGCGAGGTGACGCGGCGGGG
>JALYVY010000031.1 GCA_030852985.1 Gemmatimonadota bacterium
CATCAAGACGTTCAACTACACATTCGGATTCAACGTCGCCGACAACAAGAACCGGATCACGAGCCTTCCGGGTGGCGACCAGATCAATGGTAACCGGCTTCGCCGCGTTGGCGTTCCCATCGACGCGATCTTCGGCGTCAAGGCGGTCGGCATCTTCCAGACGGCGGCCGACGTGGCGGCGTCCGCCAAGCAGGATCCCAAGACAGGCCCGGGCGATCTCCAGTACCAGGACCAGAACGGCGACAACAAGATCGACGCCAACGACCGTGTCGTCATCGGCG
This sequence comes from Gemmatimonadota bacterium, assembly GCA_030852985.1. Taxonomy (GTDB): domain Bacteria; phylum Gemmatimonadota; class Gemmatimonadetes; order Gemmatimonadales; family Gemmatimonadaceae; genus AG11. Next base: position 282 of record JALYVY010000031.1, read on the forward strand.
ATCGTTTTCCGCACTACACCTTCGGTTCGAACATGTCAGGCCAGTGGCACAGCTTTGATGCGAGCATGCTCTTACAGGGAGTGGGCCGTCAGGATGTATTCCTCGACGGCGCGCTGATCGAAGGGCCTTCGTGGGAGAACTTCTTCTCCACGTACCTCGTCGACTCCTGGTCGCCCACCAACACGGACGCTGCGTGGCCGAGGTTCACCTTCCGCGATTCTCGTAACCAGAATGCGCCTGGCTCCAATTCCTGGTACGTCCGCAACGGCCGCTACATGAGCCTGAAGAACCTCAACCTTGGCTACACGTTGCCCGTATCCCTTGGAGCACGAGCCGGGATCAGCAGTGCGCGTGTCTACATCGCCGGAACGAATCTCTACACGTGGTCCGCGCTGAAGGGCATCGTTCCGCCCGAGGCGAACCCGAACTCCACGCGTGCGACCTACTACTACCAGACACGCAACATCAGCGTCGGCACGAGCTTGGGCTTCTAACCAGTCCGACCGCACCCGGCGCGCTGCTCTTCGTGCGCCCGATGCGGTCTAGTTCACCGCGTTCTCTTCCAATTGTTGCCTTCATCTCATTCTCATCCGATGAAATCTAGATATCTCATAATGGGGGCGCTGGTCGCCACGATGACAGCCACGGGCTGCCAGTCGTCTGATCAGTTGCTCAATGTCGTCTCGCCCACCTCCGTCTCCGACGAAATTTTCTGGACGCAGGAAAGCGATGCAGTTTTGTTCACCACGGGCATGTACAGCTCCCTTCCCAGCTGGTTCGACGTGATGGGGCTCGACGGATTCACCGATAACGGATCCGTGAACCGCAACTTCGACAGTCGGTACGTGTACACCGACGGCACGGCAGATCCGCAGTCTGGGTATTCGCGCGGCCTCTGGGTGCAGTTCTATGGCGGCGTCGCACGTGCCAATCTGCTCTTGGCTAACATTGATCGCATTCCGGCCGCGAAGATCGATGCGAATCGCAAGGCCCGTTATATCGCTGAAACGAAGTTCCTGCGTGCCGTCTTCTACCTTCAGCTCACCAGCCTGTTCGGCGACGTACCCATGCCGCTCACGCCGCAGACGGACGCCACGGCACGCACACAGGCCAATGTTCCATCGGCTCAGGTCTACACCCAGATCATCGCGGATCTGGATGCAGCAGCTGCGGTCCTTCCCGCTTCGTACACGGGATCGGATGTCGGCCGTGCCACCAAGTGGGCGGCAATCGCCTTCAAGGCGCGCGCGGCGCTGTACGACGGCCGCAATCAGGTGGCCGCCGATGCCGCGAAGCAGGTCATCGACGGTGGCGCCTTCACGTTGAACGCCAGCTATGGGCAGCTGTTCTCCTACGCCGGCGAAAACAGCAAGGAAATCATCTTCGTCCGTACCTACGCGAAGACGGCGCAGGCAGTCGGCCAGAACAATAACATCTTCGGAGAGTTCGGTCCGCCAACGAATTCGGCCTCTGGCCATGTGGTGCCTATCCGCAATCTTGTCGATTTTTATCAGACGACGGATGGTCAGTCCATTACGACCTCGCCGTTGTACAATCCTGCTCCATACCCGAATGCCGGCGGGACGATGTACGACAACCGGGATTCGCGACTCGCAGCCACGATCCTCTATCCAGGCGCGGCGTGGGATGGCGGTACCTTCGATTCCCGCCCCACCGGGCTCTCCAAAAAACCGGAAGCCATCAATCCGGGAAACGAGAATGTTTCAACCACCGGGTACAACATCCGCAAGTACATCGATCTCACCGACAAGGCGGATCGCGGTAACGGCGGTATCGACTTCATTCTCATGCGCTACGCGGACGTGCTGCTGATGTACGCCGAGGCGAAGCAGTCGCTTGGACAGGCAGATGCGACTGCCCTGGCCGCGCTGAACCTCGTCCGGACACGTTCAGGAATGCCGGCATTGGCGTCGTATGGCCAAGCCGAAGTGCGATACGAGCGCCGCGCGGAATTGGCCTTCGAGGGCCTGCGCCTGTTCGACCTGCGCCGCTGGAAGATTGCTGCCGCGGTCTTGCCGACGCCGGCAGTTACCGGCATCGACTACATCAACGCGGCAGGTGTGAACGTGACCGCGACACAGTCGGCCTCCGCTCGCGCCTTCACCGCTCCCAAGAACTATCTCTGGCCAATTCCGCAGTCCGAGCTCGATCTCAATCCGACCTTGAAGCAGAATCCCGGTTACTAGGACATCTGCGCTTTGCGAATGAAAGGGCGCCGGGGCGATTGCTCCGGCGCCCTTTGTCGTTAGTCCACGAGCGCTCGTCATTCCGCGAAAGCGGACGGCAGCTTCGCCCTTCGTCATTCCCGCGAAAGCGGGAATCCCTGTCCCGCCGTAGATTCGCGAGATGATTGTATTTCGTGGCGGCAACACGGCGCGACTGGCGTTGTTCGGAGCCCTCGCGTGCGCGGCGAGCGCTGGCTCGCAATCGCCGGCGTCCGAATCCTCCGTCGTCGGACTCGGCTGGGCGCGCTCGTCGGTGAACACCGTGATCTTCCGCACGAACAGCGTGATCACGCATGGCAACTTGCAGTACACTGCATGGTACGACGGCAGCGCGCACGTCGTCCTCGCTCGTCGGCAGCTCGGCGCCTCGACGTGGACAGTCCGCGTCACACCGTACACCAATGACGTCACCGACGCGCACAACGCCATTGTGCTCGCGGTCGACGGCGACGGCATCCTGCATGTCGCATGGGCGGAGCATGCGCGTGCGTTGCACTACGCGCGGGGAACGAGCGCTGGCTCGCTCGAGCTCGGGCCGCCCGTCGCGATGACCGGGGAACACGAGGCACAGGTCACGTATCCGCAGTTCTATGCGCTGAGAGGTGGAGACCTGCTCTTCAGCTACCGCGACGGTCGCTCGGGCAAGGGCGACATCATGCTGAATCGCTGGGACGTCCGCCGGCACGCGTGGCGCGCACTCGCGCATCCACTCATCTCCGGCGAGGGCGCTCGCAACGCGTATGTGAATACGCTGGCGATCGATGCGCACGGCGGTTGGCACCTGACATGGTGCTGGCGCGAATCGCCGGACGTCGCCACGAATCACGACGTGCTCTATGCGTATTCCCCCGATGAAGGGAAAACATGGACGACGTCGACCGGTCGCGCCTACGTGCTCCCGATCACCGCGGCGACGGCCGAACTGGCGTGGGCGGTGCCGCAGGGACATGAGCTCATCAACCAGACGACGATGACCGTCGACGCCGCTGGTCATCCGATGATTGCCACGTATTGGCGTCCGGACTCCGTCGACGTCCCGCAGCTTCAACTCGTCTGGAATGACGGTCGCGCCTGGCACGCGTCGCAGGTCGGCGCACGCACGCTCTCGTTCCGCCTGAGCGGCGGCGGCACGAAGCGCATCCCCATCTCGCGTCCACTGGTGCTCGCCGACCGAACCGGAGCCGTCCACGTCATCTATCGCGACCAGGAGCTCGGCGGCGGAATTTCGGTGGCCACGTCGCGCGATCCCTTGCACGCCGCGTGGAAGGTCGACACGATCTCACGCGAGAACGTCGGCCAATGGGAACCGACGTATGATCCCGTCGCATGGCAGACCCTGCACCGTCTCTTCCTGTTCGTGCAGCGCGTCGGGCAAGGCGACGGCGAATCACTCGAGAATGTGCCGCCGCAGCCCGTTTCCATTCTCGAGTGGCGCCCGCGATAGGCGCAATTCAGTACACGCGCTCAATCCATGTGATCGCGTCGAAGCCGGCATCGAAGCTCAGAATGCGCTCGATGCGACGCCGTTTCATGACCGCGGCATGCAGGGCGTCGCGTGCCGACAGCGGTACGCGTCCCATCAGGACATCCTTTGCCCGAACGATATCCTCCTGCTCAATCGGGAACACCTCGTCCACGATGCCGAGCAGACCATCCAGGGTAGGCTGGATGGCGTCAAGGCGCGACATATCCCCTTTCGATGTCGCGCAGCATCTCGTCGATGTCGCCCGTGGGGTAGGCGTGCTTCATTGCCTCACGCACGACCGCCAACTTTCGTTTCGGGTCGCCAGAAGGTTCGTCGCTGCGCGCTGCCTGAAGGGCCTGACGGACCCACTCGGCGACCGTCAGCGAACGCCGCCGCGCAGCTCGACGGATTTCGGCGAACTCTCTCTCATCGAGAAGAACCTGTAGACGCTCACTCATGCGTATGAGTATGGGTTACTCATGTCGGGAGTCAAGCGTTCTGCGCCCTCCTGGCCGCTCGTAGGCGCCGCTACTCGGCCCTGCGCCGTTTACTTCAACTCCAGCACCACCACGGACTTCGGCGGCAACTGCACGGTCAGGCGATCGCCACTGAGCTGGGCGCCCATGAATGCGACCGGGTGCACCGCATCCAGCTGCTCGAACGTGTTGTGCGCATTCATCTGGCCCGCTGTCAGTATGCGTCCCGACACTGTCGTTACCTTCTGACCGCGAATCGACGCATTCACCGTCCTCGCCTGGTTCGGATCCACGTTCGTGAGCGTGATGTGCATGCGCCCCGCCGCATCGCGCGAGGCCGTACCACTCACCGCCGGCATCGTATGATCGCGATAGGTATACGTGCCGCCATTGAGCACCATGGGGAGCAGCACCGCATCGTGATGCACCGTGTACATCTCGAAGACATGGTACGTTGGCGTCAGCAGGATCTTGTCGCCCTTCGTGAGGATCATCGCCTGGAGCACGTTCACCATCTGCGCGATGTTCGCCATCCGCACGCGGTCGGCGTGCTTGTTGAACGCGTCGAGCGACACGGACGCCACCAGCGCATCGCGCAACGTGTTCTGCTGCTGGAGGAAGCCGGGATTTGTCCCCGGCTCGACGTCGTACCACGTGCCCCACTCACCCACCACCAGCCAGACGCGCTTCCGTGGATCGTACCGGTCCATGATCGCGGCCTGGCGCGTAATGAGCTCGTCGAAGCCCATCGCCTTTGACATCAGCTCCGACCACTCGACCTCCGTAAACTCCGTGGCTGATCCCTTCCTCGCCCACGTTCCGGACAGCATGTAATGATGCAGGTCGATGCCCTCGAAGTTGCGGCCGGCATCCCGCATCATCACTTCCATCCAGTTGTAATCCGCATCGCTCGGCCCCGTCACGATGCGGAAGGGACGCACCCGTCCATAGCCCGGCAGGAAGCTGCCGTAGCGCCGCACCTGATCGGCGTAGAACTCGGGACGCATGTTGCCACCGCATCCCCAGCTCTCGTTGCCGACGCCGAAGAACTTCACGTTCCACGGGTCTTGCTGGCCATTGCTGCGTCGCAGCGCCGACATCGGACTGCCGCCCGGCTGGTTGAGGTACTCCCACCACTCGGACATCTCTTGCACGGTGCCGCTGCCCACATTGCCGACGACGAACGGCTCTGCGCCAATCGCCTTGGTGAATGCGAGGAATTCGTGCGTGCCGACTCCGTTGTCCTCGGTGACACCGCCCCAGTTGTTGTTCACGAGCGCGGGACGCTTGTCGCGGGGTCCGATGCCGTCCTTCCAGTGGTAGTAGTCGGCAAAGCAGCCGCCGGGCCAACGGACGTTGGGTACCTTGATCGCGCGCAGCGCCTGCACGACGTCGGCACGGAGATGCCATGGTCCGGATCCCTCCCGCGTCCACACACCATCATAGATGCCGCGACCAAGATGCTCGGCAAACTGACCGTAGATGTTGCGGTTGATCGTGTCGCGTCCCTGGTCGGCGTTGATGGTCAGCGTGACGGGCGTTTGGGCATTTGCGCCTAAGCTCAGGATGAAGACGAGCGCAACGGAATAGCGTGCTTTCATTGCGTCACTCTACGAATGCAATTGTAAAAATGCGATTTATCACGGAGGACACAGACCAAACGGAGGACAACTCAGGGATCCCGGCAACACTCCCTTGGTCAGCTGTGAGCGACGACGAGCAGGTGGCCAGTCGCATTCTTTCTTCGCGACGTGACGGGCTTTACATGGATCTCGACATTTTGACCAAGCCTCGTCAGAAACCCAATCAAACGCTCTGTCGAAAACTGGTCCAGCTTCCCCCGTGACAGTGCAGAGACCTTTGGTTGGTCAATTCCGAGGCGCACTGCCGCCTCCTTTTGGTTACTATCGCCAAGAAGGACCGCGATCTGTCGAGCAAGATTCGCCTTGGCGAGTCGCTCCTCCGCATCGGGCAGGTTCAAATCGGAAAAGACGTTGCCGGAGCCTTTCGTGAAGCTCGTGCCGTCAATCTCGTCGGTGTCTCCGTGCTTGCGCCGGGCCATCGTCGTCTCCTGGAATCTCAGATCAGGATTGCGTGTCGTCCTGATAGTGCTTTTGATAATGAACCTTTCACCCCGCAAGTTGCCCTTCATCTGCACCGCGTCTGGATGGCGCACGCCTTGTTGGGCCAAATGCAAGGCGTAGCCGAACGTGTCCTTGACGTCGTCCGGACAACTCCTGAGGTCCTTCAGAGTCGAGCCGATCCACTCGATCACCTTCTCGGGTTGGTCACCCATACACGAAATATGCTATTATTAGCATATGAGTGTCAAGCCGATCTACCTCGGGTTCCGTCGCTGTATAACGCTCTGAACCACTACGACCCCCAACAGGAACGACCCGCGAAGCACCCACTGCCACCACGGACTGATCGTTCCCTCGAGATTGAACAGGTTGAAGATTACGGCAAGCAGCAGTACTCCCACGAGCGTAGATCCAGCGCCGCCCTCACCGCCCGTCAGCAACGTCCCGCCAACGACCACGGCAGCGATGGCGTCGAGCTCCCAGCCGGTTCCCGCAACCGCCTGCCCCGACCCCAGGCGCGCCGCCAGCACCACGCCCGCCACGCCAGCGAGCGCTCCGCTCAATGTGTACGTCGCAATCACGACGCGGTCGACATTGAGCCCCATGAGCCGCGACGCTTCTTCCGAATCGCCGATGGCGTACACGTGCCGCCCGAATCGCGTGTAGCGCAACGCCAGCATGCCGCCGGCGTATGCGAGCACGAGCAGCACGATGGGGAAGGGAAGAAATCCGATGCTGCCTCGCCCGAGCCAAGTGAGCCCGTCCGCGCCCGCCGGTACGAGAATGCTCTGCTCGTTCGTGGCGGCGAGCGCCGCACCGCGCGCGCCAATGAGCATGGCGAGCGTGGTGATGAACGGTTGGATGCGCGCCTTCGTGATCAACAGCCCATTCAGCGTACCGAGAAGGGCGGCCGACGCCACTCCGCCGAGCACGGCGATCACCATGCCGAAGTGCGCGAGGTATGCCGCCGACACCCCGGCGACCGCCAGCAGCGCGCCCACCGACAGATCGATCCCCCCCGTGAGGATCACGAACGTCATGCCGAGCGACACGAACCCGAGCATGCTGTTCTGCCGCAGCACATTCGCGATGTTCTCCGTCGTCAGGAAATCCTCGTAGCGCGTGACGCCGAGGATCACGGCGGCCACGAGCGCGACGAATGCGCCGTTGCGGCGCAGGAGTGTTATGCCGCGCGTGCGCATGCTCGCATTCATGCTCGCGCCGGCCGCTGGAGGTACACGGCCACGAGAATGATCGCGGCCTTGAGCGCCAGGGAGAGCGCGTACGGCACGAGCAGCATGTTGAAGCTCGTGGCAATTACCTGCATGATGAGCGCTCCGACGAGCGTGCCGGCAATCGTCGCGCGCCCGCCGGAAAGCGACGTGCCTCCCACGACGACCGCCGCAATGGCATCGAGCTCCATGTTCTGTCCGATCTTGGCGGCGTCGCTGGCGCCCAGTCGTGCCGCTACGATCACACCCGCGATCGCCGCGAGAAATGCGCTCGCCACGTACACCTTGATGAGCGTCGCCCGTACGGGCACGCCCGCGAGGCGCGCGGCTGCGGGGTTGCCTCCGACCGCGAGGACATAGCGCCCGAATGGCGTGAGTCGCAGCACCAGCAGCGCGACGACCGCAGCACCGGCCGCGATGAGAACAGGTACGGGGATGGGACCGAGGTGACCCCGCCCCACGAGCAACAGGCTCGGATCACCGATGGTGACGAGCTCACCGTCCCGACTGATGATCTGTGCAAGGCCGCGCCCCGCGATCAGCGTCGCCAGCGGGATCACGATCGGCTGCACGCGCAATAGCGCGATGAGGGTTCCATTCAGTGCGCCGATCAGCGTGGCGCCGACCAGTGCGGCAAGCACAGCGACAACCACGCCGCGATCGACGAGCACCGCCGCAATGGCCGCCGCCACCGCCATCGTCGATCCAACGGACAGATCCACTCCCTGCGTCGCGATCACGAACGTCATACCGAGGGCCGTCAGCAACACCGGCGCAACCTGGAGCAGCACATTCCAGAGATTGCCGGCCGTCGCGAAATGCGGCGTGAACAACGCATTGAAGAGCACCAGCACCACGAGCGCGCCGAGTGCCGCAAAGCGCTGCAGCGCAGGGCTGGCGCGAATCACGCGTGACCGGCCAATGCGTGCACGATCGCCGATTCGGAGATCTCCCCTGCACCGAGCTCACTCACGCTCCGACCATCGCGAAGGATGACGACGCGCGTGCTCCCCTCGACGAGCTCCTCCACCTCCGACGACACCATGAGCACGCCAAGTCCATCAGCGGCGAGCTCATTGACGAGCGCCTGGATCTCACCCTTCGCACCGATGTCGATGCCGCGCGTCGGCTCGTCGAGGATGAGCAGCGCCGGCTTCATGCAGAGCGCACGCGCGATCAGCACTTTCTGCTGGTTGCCCCCCGACAGCTCGCGGATAGGCTGGTCCGCGCTGCTCGCTCGGATTCCAAGGCGAGTCATGTAGCGCTCCACCACCTCGGACTGTCGCGCACGGGAGACCACACCAAATCGCGTGAGCAACGGCAGGATGGCCAGCGTGAGATTCTCCCGCACCGACAGTTCGGGAATGATGCCCTCCGCCTTCCTGTCCTCTGATACGAAACCGATTCCCGCTTCGATCCCTTCATGCGGAGTCGCAGGGCTGAACGGCGTGCCGCGAAGCAACATCGACCCACCGTCCGCGCTCTCAGCGCCGAATACGGCGCGCACGGTTTCTGTGCGGCCTGATCCGAGAAGACCGGCAAGGCCGACAATCTCGCCCTTCTTCACCGTGAACGACACGTCGCGCAGCCGAGCGCCGCGGGCGAGCGAGGTAGCGACGAGCAGCGGCGCTTCAGCGTCGACACCGTGCGCTGACGACGTATGCAATGCTGACACGGAATGCGCGAACCCATCTGACGAAACGGAATGCCCGGCGAAGCCAGTCGTACCTTGGCGCAGCTGATCACGCGTCTTTCCGAGCATGAGGCACACGAGGTCGAGTCGCTCAAGGCCGGCGAGCGGTCTCGTGGCCACCAGCCGTCCGTCGCGCAACACCGTCACACGATCGCACACCGCGTACAGCTCGTCGAAGCGATGGCTGATGTAGATGATCGACGTTCCCTTGTCGCGCAGTTGTCTGATCAACTCGTGGAGAATCGTGACCTCGCGATCCGAGAGCGACGTCGTCGGCTCATCGAGCACGAGGATTTTTGCGCCGAGTGACACGCCGCGCGCGATGGCGACCATCTGCTGCCGTGCGGGATTCAACGTGGACACCATGGCGCGTGGGTCGATGTCGAGGCCGAGACCCGACAGCAGCGCCGCCGCGTCGGCATTCATGCGCGGCCAATCCACCAACCCCCACCGCACCGGTTCACGACCGGTATAGATATTCTCGGCCACGGATCTCAGGCCGAGCAGGTGGATCTCCTGGTGGACGGCGCAGATTCCTGCGTCCTGCGCGTCGCCCGGCGTTTCGAAGTTCGTATCGACGCCGTCGATCGAGATGGTGCCCGCATCGCGGTGATAGGCGCCGATCAACAGCTTTACCAGGGTCGACTTGCCGGCGCCGTTCTCGCCGACGAGCGCGTGGACCTCCCCGCGAGCGACCGAGAAATCCACCCCGTCCAGCGCGACGGTGGTGCCGAAGCGCTTGGTGATTCCTTTCATGCGCAGCAGCGGCGAGTCGCCAGCCGAGGGCATCATGCGGCGCTCCAGCGGTGATCAGTATGCGGCAGCGATGGATTGCGCGGCGTTGGCCTTGTCGAAGAACCGGTCGGTCACGATGATTTTCGGCGGGATGGCTTCGCCCTTCCGCAGCTTGTCGATGGTGTCGAACGCGAGTGGGCCGAAGCGCGGGTTGGCCTCGACCGTGGCGCCGAGATCGCCCTTGACGATCGCTTCGAGCGCGGCCCGTTCGCCGTCAACCGAAACGATGGTGACGTCGCTGCCCGGTTTTCTGCCAGAGGCGAGGAGCGCCTGGATTCCGCCGATCGCCATCTCGTCGTTGTGGGCGTAGACCGCTGTGATCTTTGAACCGAACGACTGGGCGATGTTCTGCATCACCGACTGCCCACCGGCACGGTTGAAGTTGCCGGTCTGCGACGCGATGATCTTCATGTTCGGGTACTTCGCGAGTACCTCACGGAACCCCGCGGCGCGATCGATGGCGACAGATGCCCCCGGCGTGCCCGCAAGCTCCACAATGTTCGCAGTGCCTTTCGTCTGTTCGGCGAGCCAGCGCGCCGCACGGCGGCCTTCCTCGACCTGGTCCGATACCAGAAGCGTGACGTAGTCAACGCCTGGCGTTCCGGCGGCGGCCCGGTCGAGGAGGATGACCGGAATCTTCGCCGCCTTCGCGGCGGCCAGCGCGGGCGCGAGGCCGTCGAACACCCGCGGTGCCAGGAGGATGACGCTCACATGTCGCGCAATCAGGTCCTCCACGTCCGACACCTGCTTGGAGGTCTGCCCCTGCGCGTCGGTGACGACGAGCTCGATGCCGCGCTTCGCTGCCTCGTCCTTGAGGCTCTTCGTCTCGGCAAGCCGCCACGGGTTGTCGCTCTCCATCTGGGAGAAGCCCACGACGTAGGCCGAAGATTTTTTGCGCGCGCATCCGGCGACGATGAGTGTCGTGAGCGCGAGGACAGCGAAGAACCGTGGTGCGAAGCGTCGCATGGACGTTGGGGCCTGGAGTCGCGGTGTTCGCGCAGAAACAGGGAATCATCGTGATAACGCCTCGGAGCGCGCTGTTGTCAAGATAGCGGAGGCGTGTCAAACGCTTGACACACCGGGTGCGGTTGCCATCGTTCGCGCATGGTCAACCCTCCCCAGAAAATCGCGATCCGCCGAGTCCTGCTCGGCGCCACGCTGCTGTCGTCCCTGAGCTCGCCTCTGCACGCGCAAGCTGTCGTTCGGCTGAGCGGTGCCGAGATGCCGATTCCGCTGCCCGAACACCCTCGGCCGGATTTTCAGCGGCCGGATTGGCGCAACCTGAATGGCACATGGCAGTTCAAGTTCGACGGCACCAATCGTGGCGAGAATGAACGGTGGTTTGCCGGGGCGCTCGCCGCGCCGCACGCCATCCGCGTGCCTTTCTCGTGGGGTGCGCCGCTCTCCGGCGTCACGGACAGCGCCGATATCGGCTGGTATCAACGCTCCATCCAGATCCCGGCTTCGTGGCGCGGGAAGCGTGTCTTCCTGGTGGTCGGCGCCTCGGACTGGCGTACGTCGGTGTGGCTCGATGGCGCGAAGGTGGGCGAACATCAGGGAGGCTACACACCATTTTCGGTGGAGCTCACGCGTTCAGCCAGGTACGGGTCTGACCAGCGCGTGACGCTTCGCGTCGACGACACGCCGCATCCCTTCAAGCTCGAGGGCAAGCAAGGCTACGGGAAGGCGCGCGGACTCTGGCAGACTGTGTATCTCGAGGCGCGTGGCTCGGACCCGCTGCAATACGTGCACTTCACGCCCGACATCACGCGTGGCCGCGTCGTGGTTGACGCGCATCTCAGCGATCCGGCGCCGAGCGACGTTTCCGTTCGCGTGGCGTTCCGGCGTGGTGAGGATTCGCTGACGTCGATGGAGACGGCGCTTCCGACGGCGGTGGAGCAGCGTGTGGCGCGCGGGCAGAGTCACGTACGACTCGAGATCCCCATGCCGATTGCGCGACTCTGGTCGCCCGATGATCCGCACCTTTACAGCGTGACGGCGACGGTCAGTGGCGCGGGTGTCGTCACCGACAGCGTCAACAGCTACTTCGGCATGCGCGAGATCTCGGTCGTCAATCTGCCGGGGACGTCCATTCCCTATGTGGCGCTGAACGGGAAGCCGATCTATCTCCAGCTCTCGCTCGATCAGGCGTACCATCCGCAGGGCTTCTACACGTTTCCCACCGACTCCATCCTGCGCAACGAGATCCTCCAGGCGCGGCAGATCGGCCTTACGGGTCTTAGGGAGCACATCAAGATCGAGGCGCCACGTAAGCTCTACTGGGCAGACCGGCTGGGCGTCCTGATGATGGCGGACGTCCCGAACTGGTGGGGACCACCGGATTCCGTATCCTTCGCGGAGCACGATTACGCGATGCGCGAGATGATCGAACGCGACTACAATCATCCGTCCATCTTCTCCTGGGTGACGTACAACGAGGCGTGGGGCATCGTCTCGAAGGTGAATGGCAAGGATGTCTACACGCCCGCCACACAGCAGAGTGTCATTCGCAGTGTGCGGCTCGCGAAACAGCTCGACCCCACCCGCCTGGTGGAGGACAACTCGCCGTGCTGCGGACGTGGGCACACGGAGACCGACCTCAATTCGTGGCATGAATACCTGCCGGGCTTCGATTGGGAGCGGCGCGTGTCGATCATTTCCGACAGCACCTTCCCTGGATCACCGTGGAATTTCGAGAAGGGTTACGCGCAGAAGCAGCAGCCGATGTTCAACTCGGAGTTCGGCGATGTCTGGGGCTACAAGGGCTCTTCGGGTGACGTCGACTGGAGTTGGGACTATCACCTCGCGGTCAACGCGTTTCGCCGCCATCCGAAACTCTCGGGCTGGCTTTACACAGAGCTCGACGACGTCATCAACGAATGGAACGGCTACTGGCGCGCCGATCGCACGAAGAAGGAAACTGGCATGGGCGAGCTCGTCGATGGCATGACGCTCAATGACCTGCACGCTCCCTTCTATGTCGTCGTTGGTTCGGAGCTCGGCACGCACGCGCGCGCCGGCGAGACCGTGCAGGTGCCTCTCTATGCGTCATTCCTGACGGACAGCCGCGCGCACGGCGACTCATTGACACTGAAGTTCGAGCTTTACGGCTGGAACGCACTCGGCGAGCGGAAGACATGGAGCACGTCGTCGCGACGCATTGCCTACCATCCGTGGATGGCGGAAGCGCTCGCGCCGCAGTCGGTGATCATGCCGAACGAGACGGCCGTCGCCGTGCTCACTACGCGGCTGGAAGATGCGAGTGGAGCTGTTCTACAGCGCAACTTCACGACGTTCGTGGTGAACGGCGCCGCGTCCTCCGAGATGCGCAACGCCGAGGGTCACCGAGTGGTCGTCGCGCGCGTGAGTCCATCGTCATACTCGGCGTCGAAGTGGTCGCTGAAGAGCTGGACCGTGATGGACAGCCTCAAGGTCGATGGTGCGGGCTCGGGTTTCGTCGAATATCGGATTCCGTGGCCCGCTGGCCTGAAAGTGGGAGATGTCGCTGAGGCGTCGTTCATCGTGGAGGCGTCTGCGAAGCGGCTGCTGGGCAAGGACCGGGACACCACCGCGAAGGACAACGGCGATTACATGCGCGGCGGCGGGCTCCAGGATCCGAGCCGCAATCGCAACGCGTATCCGATGACGGGAGAGACTGCGTACCCCAGCGCGGTGCGTGTTCAGGTGAATGGCGAACCTTCCGGTCGCTACACGCTTGCCGACGATCCTGCCGATCACCGCGGGATCCTCTCGTGGACGTCGCAGTTGCGCGACGGCTACCTCCGCGAGGCCGGCTCGTATGGCCAGCTGGTTCGCGTTCCGTTGTCGCCTGCTGCGCTGGCGAAGGCGGCGCACGATGGCGCTGTCGTCGTGCGTCTTCAGGTTGATGCGGCCACGCCGGGAGGTCTCGCGATCTACGGTGCGCATTTCGGTCGCTATCCGGTGGATCCGTCGGTCGCATTCGTTCTACGATGACGGAACCGAAGCTGGCGCCGGCGCAACGACGGATTCTCGCTTGGGGTTTCGTCCTTCTTGCGCTCGCGGTGGGCGCCGGCGTGAGCCTGGCCCTCGTGAAGCGAGCGTTCAGCGGAGCGTTCTTCGGCAGGTCTGAGCCAGTGATGACGCAGGAGCTCGTCGTCGAGCGCCTGCGCGAGGTGGCGAAGCTGGTGTCGAGCGAGATGACGTTGCGCGACGTCGTCACGTACGAGCAGACGCAGTTTCATTCGACCAAGCGTACGCTGCTCGTGGTAACGGCCCGGGTCTCGGCCGGCATCGACCTCCGCACCAACACCGAGGTGCACATCGATTCAGCGGCGAAGCGCATTGTCATCTCGCTGCCGCCGGCGCAGATCATGGGCGTCGACGTGGTCAACATGACGACGTACGATGAACACGCGGGGCTATGGAATCCCTTCACCACCGAGGATCGCGATGTGATCCAGGGGCGCATTCGGGCGCAGTTTTTGTCGGCGGCGCGGCAGTCGGGCATTCTCCAGCACGCCGACGAGAGCGCGATGCACGTGTTGACGGATCTGCTCACGCGCGACGGCTACACCGTCGAGATCAAGCGGCCAATGGTGATCGTCAAGCCTACGGGGTGAACGGAATGTGAGCGGTGTCTCTATGGCTGCGAGCATGGTCGGATCGTCCGACAGTGCGCCGGGAAAGACGATGATCGCCGTTCGGTTACGGTAACGTGCAGTAAATCCGCAGTCAGCGTCTGGTTGGAGATTCGCGAGTTATCCCCTGCGCCCTCACCACCCGTGTAGAAGCGCATCACGCTTCACACTCACCTTTGGACGATGCTTGACGACGCCTATGGGCGTAGACCGGGCACCAAACGCGGTGTGCGGTTCGCATAGGCCGCCCACTACTCGTGAAGAGATCTGCCAACTGCACCTCCTCTCGGGGTACCAGCACCGCCAGGAGATGCACTGAGATCACGGCACCCAACGCTGCGACAATGATACCTCCGGTGAGCAGTGCGATGCCGAGGGCCACAATGGCGAAGCTCATGTAGCTGGGATGCCGAACCACGGCGTAGGGGCCGGTCGTGACGAGACGTCCAGTCACCCGTGCCGATTGGGTAGTACCGGCAACGGTGGGCTTGAACGGCAGGGGCAGGAGCGCACGCTCCGACACATGGATGCCGATGAGGCCAGCGATCGCGATGAGGGCACCTGTCCACCGAATCGCAGGCAGGATGGAAACTTCGCCCCAGGCCAGCATTTCCGGACGCAGTATGTGCAGCAGGACAGCGAGCACGGCGAGCATCACGGCGAGGCGACGGAGTTCCTTGATGACGGTGCTCTCGAGAATCAGGGATTCGCCGCGCGCCCTGCTCTCTCGTCGCCGATAGTCGAGATGCATCAAGCCACCCGCGAGGATGATGGCAAGGGAAGTCAGGTAGTAGAGCGCATTCTGCTGCATCGACGCCGCGAAGGTTGGTGATGGAGTTCAATATTCAGTCGCTGCGGTATTTCCGCCTTCTCGTCGCGCTTCACGATAAGGCGCGTGAAGCGGTGGGGAACCGGGCATCCCGGACGAACTGAGCGATCCACAAAGCGGCCTGCGACAAACGAAGACCGCCCTCGCGGGCGGCCTCGTTATTTCATCACTGGGGCGGCAGGACTCGAACCTGCAACTTCCTGATTAACAGTCAGGCGATCTGCCAGTTGATCTACACCCCATCAAACTGAAAACGCCCACCAGAGTCTTTCTGGTGAGCGCTTGTTGCCTCGTGCCGAGACACGCGTGCGCTAACCAGCTCTCCCGTTGGGATTCGAGTTGTTCCCGACATTTCGGTTGAGTCCGGCGCGGTTAGTCATGACAGTCAGTATAGGGAAAGCAGTCCCAGAGGTCAATAGCGATGCACCTGTCGCTCGGTGAATCCAACTCGTTGTCACTCGGGAGTCATGCCGAACGCCAAGCCACCTACGACGTACCCGCGTCTTCCCGGTGCGATTCAACTCTCGATGCCCGCGCCATGGGCGAGAACGAAATGGACGGGTTGTATCTTCACACAATGCGCACGACCGACAGCCCACCCTCAATCAGCTACCGACTCGGCCTCGCGATACTCGCTGGCACCGTCGCGTCGCAGGTGCCAGCGTGGCTCGTTCGGGACGACCGACTGGACGCACGCGTTGCACCCGGGCACCGGATGCCCGAACTTCGAGCGTGGGCGCGCGATCACGACATTCCGGAACTCCACGTCGCGCAGGCCGGCGCGGAACCGCCGCTCCTCGACCCCAGGACGCCGCGCGAATACCAGCGGGAAGCGGTCGACCGCTGGAAGGCCGGAGGTGCACGCGGCACCGTCGTGTTACCCACCGGCGCGGGCAAGACGCTCGTGGCACTCCTCGCCATTCACGAGATGCGCTGCGGCGCTTGCATCGTTGCTCCCACTCGTGCCTTGGTCGCGCAATGGTTCACGCAGCTGGCTGACGCGTTCGGCGCAGACCGCGTTGGCGCCTGGTACGGCGATGAGAAGGAACTGCGGCCGCTCACCGTCACGACGTACCATTCCGCATTCGCGCTCCTCGAGCGCTATGGCGACAACTTCCCGCTTCTCGTGCTCGACGAGGCACATCATCTCGCCGACAGCACCAGTGGCGACGCGAGCGCGTGGCACGACCACCTGCGCATCACGCCCTCACCATGGCGACTCGGCCTAACGGCAACGTATCCGGACAACAGGGACGCGGGACTTCGAGCGCTCGTGGGGCCTGTGGTCTACCGAAAGCTCATCGGCGACATGAGCGACACCGAGCTGGCGCGATTCGCCATTACACGGCGCTACGTACCGTTGTCGACCGAAGAAGAGGCTCATTACGCCGAGCTCACGCAGCGGTACGAGGCGTACATGATCAAGGGCGGCTATCGCGAGCGAGGCGCAACGCCTGCCGACGCATGGCGTATGTTCGCCGCATCGGCGCGCCGCTCGCGCGAGGGCCGAGCAGCACTGCGTGCGTTCCACGAGCGCGAGAGGGTCGTGCGCCTCGCGCGGGCGAAGCTCGAGGAGATCCATCGCATCCTGCGCGCCCATCCGGCGGAGCAGGCCGTGATTTTCTGCGGCGGGACCGATGCCGCGATGGCAGTCTCGCGGGAACTCGCGATCCCGATGATCACCGCCTCCACACCGGCCTCCGAGCGGCACGCACTCCTCGAGGCGATGTCGGCAGGAAGCATCCGGGCCGTGGCCAGCGTCCGCGTGCTCGACGAGGGATGGGACATTCCGCAGGCGAAGCTCGGCATCGTGATCGGCGATTCCACGCGCGGCAGCGCCAGGCAGCACACCCAGCGACTCGGCAGACTCCTTCGTCGGCAGGGAGACGCAGTGGCGTCGCTCTATGAAATCGTCGCGGCAGGCACCTACGAGTTCTTCGCGTCGCAGAAACGGCGCGTGGGCGTTAGCCGGGTAGCTGAGCCGCAGCTCGGGTTCGGGTTGTGATCCGGAGGACGTTCCTCAAGGTCGTTCGTCATTACCGCGAACGCGAGAAGCCGTGGCGAACCAGGCACCACAAGCGGATCATGGCATTGGAGGGCATGTCGCCATACGTAACGCCTATGCCAGATCCGCGGTGTCGGCTTCGCTCCTGAGGACAACGGGCCCTGAATGCTGAACAGGTCGCACGTAGATCCGTTCCTCACGCTTGTAGGAGAGCAGCTTACGCTTTCCTACCTGGATGACGCAAAAGGAAAGGTCGTACCGTTCCTCGATCGCCTGTGCCGGCTCGTTAGACGCCTCGAGGGATGGCCGCACGAGCGAGTGGTGGAAGCGCTAAGACGGCAGGAGCGCCACGTTAACGACGCGGTGCGCATGGCGGGGATCGCGAAGGCGCTCCTCGACGCGTGTGACTTCCAGGCTCCCGAGGGTGCCGAGGATGCCGAACGGATCCGGCAGTTGGCATTCGCATCGCGTGGCCGGCACTGGCCACCGGTGCCCGGAGACAGCAACACCCCATACGAGGAGTGCGCCGCGGCGCTCGGCCGCACGGCGCAGGATGTCGAGCGTCTCCTGTACGCGGATGCACCCGGCGCGCGCATACTCGCCAAGGCGCCCCCGCTCGACGGAAGGGCCTTGCTCGCCCTTTACAATCGCGAGCTGGCGCGCGCCGTGCTGCTCGACGCGGAGCGCGTTCGACTCACCGCGAGCGGCGGGTGGCGGGGAATCTTTCGTGCGATCAGGAGCGCGCGCCTCATGCACACAATCGAGCGGCGTGGCCGATCATACTCGGTGGAGCTCACAGGCCCAGCGGCGGCGTTCATCGTCCGCAGCACGCGCTACGGCGCGCGATTCGCGCGCATCATGCCGGCGCTCGCGCGTGCGCCCGGATGGCGTCTCGAAGCCGACGTGCGCCGCGACGAACGCGTCGTCACGTTCCGCGTGCGTGGCGCGCCGAGAGGCGCTGCACGCACAGCGCCCGTAGGCGCGGAGCCGCAGCGTGCGAGATACGACTCGGACTGGGAACGATCGCTCGCGACGGAGTTCCGCGCGCGGATGAAGGGATCGAAGGACGAGTGGGTGCTTTCACGCGAAGGCACGCCGGTCGCCTTTGGGAACGAGCTGTTCCTCCCTGATTTCACGCTGCGTCACCGCGACGGGCGTGAAGCACTGGTGGAGATCGTCGGATTCTGGACACCCGAGTATCTCGAGGACAAAATCCGAAAGGTTCGACGCGCTCGGCTCACGAACCTCGTACTCGTCGTCTACCGCGGGCTCGCGGTGGGTTCAGTGCAGAGCGAGCTCGAGTCGCTCGTGGGCGCGGAACAAGTGGTGTGGTTCGCAGCGAAGCCGAGGGCGGCAGAGGTGCTGGCAGCAGTGGAGCGGTGCGCGACGCTGACGCTTCCATAGGTCCTGTGCATTGTACTGATACATCGCGCAATGCGGAGATGACACACATCACTCCTGCACCCCGTATCCTCGGCCATGCCAGCTTGCTTCCTCGGCGCCGAGTGGTGTATCCTGTGCTTATGGCAACGATTGATCGGCAGTGGACCGTCGACGACATTCACGCCCTGCCCGACGACGGCAATCGCTACGAAGTCATCGACGGGGAGTTGTTCGTGACCCCCGCGCCGGCTTGGCGACATCAGTCGGCGGCGGGTGGCCTCTATGCCTTGCTCCTCGCGTACCTCGCGCGCGAGCGCGTCGGGTATGTATTCGTCGCACCGGCCGACGTCATCTTCTCGCCACGGCGCGCAGTACAGCCCGACGTCTTTGTGGTGCCGCCGGTCAACGGCCGTCGGCCTGAACGGTTCGAGGATGCCGGCGGCCTGCTGGTGGCCGTCGAAGTGATCTCCCCGGGGACCGGCCGTGCAGACCGCGTGAAGAAGCGGAACCTGTATCGGGATGAGGGCGTGCCGGAATACTGGATCGTGGACCTCGACGCACGCGTAGTCGAGCGATCCACTCCCGACAACGTTCGGCCAGAGATTCTTAGCGACCGCCTCGTATGGCGCCCGGAGCGAGCAGCCATGCCGTTCGACTTGAACATCGTCGACTACTTCGTGGCGGTGCTGGACGGATAGCGGCTGGCGGTTCTTTGTGTGTTCGCCATCCCGCGAAAGCGGGGGACCATTTCCGGCTTTAGGAACGACCACATCGATTCCCGCCTTCGCCGGAGTGACGAACATTGGTCGTTCGCGGGAATATGAAACGAGTGTCCAATCCTGTTTCAGGATGGACACTCGCTGCGCTACCGCTGAATCCGCGCCGACCCGCCCTTCGCAAACGCCTGCACCTGCTCCAGCGTCGCCATGCTGGTATCGCCCGGGTACGTCGTCAGCAGTGCCCCATGTGCCCAGCCGAGGTTCACGGCCTCCTGCGGTTCGGCGCCCGAGATCAATCCATAGAAGAACCCCGATGCAAACCCATCACCACCACCCACGCGATCGATGATGTTCAGCTCTGTCGTCGGCGACACATAGGTCTTGCCATCAATCCAAGCGACCGCCGCCCAGCTGTGATGATTCGTCGAATGCACGTCCCGCAACGTCGTCGCAACGACCTTCACGTTCGGATACTTCGTCTTCACATCGCCAATCATCGCGAAGAACGCACTCGGGTCGAGCTTGTGCGTGGCCGTCACCTCCGGCCCCGCAATACCGAGCCCGAGCTGCAGATCCTCCTCATTGCCCACCAGCACATCGACGTTCTCCACGATGCGCTGGATCACCGACTGCGCCTTCGCGCCGCCGCCCCAGATGTTCCACAGCTTCGCGCGATAGTTGAGGTCGAACGACGTGATCGCACCCGCCGCATGCGCCGCCTTCATCCCCTCGATGATCAACTCACCCGTGGTATCCGACAGCGACGCGAAGATGCCGCCGCTGTGAAACCACTTCACACCCTTCGAAAAGATCGCGCCCCAATCGAAGTCGCCAGGCTTCAGCATCGCCGCTGCTTCATTCGCCCGATTGTAAAACACGACAGGCGCTCGCACGCCGTGCCCGCGATCGCTGTACACCGTCCCCATGTTCGGACCGTTCACGCCGTTGTGCTTGAACTGCTTGTAGAACGGCTTCACCCCCATTGCCCGCACCCGCTCGGCGATCAAGTCCCCTATCGGGTAATCGACCATCGCGCTGACGATACCGGTGTCGAGCCGGAACGCATCCGAGAGATTCGCCGCGCAGTTGAACTCCCCGCCGCTCACGTGGATGGAGCACTCGGTCGCCTTCCGAAATGGAATGAGGCCGGGGTCGAGACGGTGAATCAGGGCGCCGAGCGATACGAAGTCGAGCGCGGTGTCCTGTCGCAGCTTCAAGCCATTGGTCACGTATGTGCCTCGTTCGGTGGAATCGGCCACTCTGTATGGAAGGTGCCCTCCTTATCGAGACGACGATATGTGTGGGCACCGAAATAGTCGCGCTGCGCCTGCGTCAGGTTGGCCGGCAAGTGCTCGCTGCGATATCCATCGAAATACGCCAGCGACGCGCTCAGCGCCAGCACCGGGATGCCCATGCCGATCGCGGACTGCACCGCAAAGCGCCACCCGGCCTGGTGACTCTCCACGACACTCCGGAACGAATCATCGAGCAGCAGGTTCTCCAGCGCGGGATTGCGCTGGTACGCCTTCATGATGTCGCCGAGGAGGCTCGCGCGGATGATGCAGCCGGCGCGCCAGATCTTCGCGATCTCGCCAAGCTTCAGGTCGAATTTGTACTCGACCGATGCGGCCGCGAGCAGGCCCATGCCCTGTGCGTACGACGTGATCTTGCTCGCGTACAGCGCTTGGCGACACGACTCGACGAGCTTCGCGCGGTCGCCGGTGAACTTCACGTCGGGACCCTTGATGACCTTGCTCGCCTCGATGCGCTGTGGCTTCAAGCTGGAAAGAATTCGGCTCTCGACCGCAGCGTTTATCGTCGGAATCGGGGCGCCGATGTCGAGTGCATTCTGGCTCGTCCACTTGCCCGTCCCCTTGCTGGCCGCCTCGTCCAGGATGACGTCCACGAGTGGCTTGCCGGTATCCGGATCGGTCTGGCGCAGGATCAGCGCCGTGATCTCGATGAGGTAGGACTTGAGCTCGCCCTTGTTCCACTCGTCGAAGAGGTCCGCGAGCTCCGTCCCGGACATCCCCGCACCGCGATGCAGGATGTCGTAGATCTCGGCGATGAGCTGCATGTCGCCGTACTCGATGCCATTGTGCACCATCTTCACGTAGTGCCCCGCGCCGCGCGGTCCCATGTACGCAACGCACGGCTCGCCGTCGTCCGCCTTCGCCGCAATGGCCTTGAACACCGGCGCGGCCAGATCGTACGCGTCACGCTGCCCACCCGGCATCATGCTCGGCCCCCAGAGCGCGCCCTGCTCACCACCGGAAACGCCCGTGCCGATGAAGTTGATACCGTGCGCCTCCAGTTCCTTCGACCGCCGATCGGTGTCGAGGAAAAAGGAATTGCCGCCGTCGATGAGCATGTCGCCGGGCTCGAGCGAATCCTTGATGCCCTTTATCGCCGCGTCGACAGGATCACCGGCAGGCACCATCATCATGATGCGACGCGGCCGTTCCAGCGCCGCGATGAAATTCGCCTGCGTCTCGCACGGCACCAGGTGCAGCCCCGGATGCTTGTCGGCAATGCTCTTCACCTTGCCGGGCGTGACGTCGAACATGGCGACACGAAACCCGTGGCGCTCCATGTTGAGGGCGAGCATGTGGCCCATGACGCCGAGGCCCATGAAGCCGAAATTTGCCTGTTCCAATGCGCTCTCCTCTCTCGTCGGTTGAATCGAATCGCCGGAATTTACCGCGCGAGGGCGCGCGCGTCATACTTCCCCTTCCTCAAACCCAAGCGAAATGTCGACCACTGCAGACGGACCCTTCATCAGGACAGCCGACACCGCATGGCACGTGGTGACCGACGGCGTGCGGCGCCAGGTGCTCGGCCATGGCACCGACCTCATGATCGTGCGTGTGGAGTTCAGGGCAGGCGCAGTGGGCGCGCTGCACCACCACCCGCACCGGCAGGCGTCGTACGTGGAATCAGGCCGCTTCGACGTGACAGTCGGTGACGATATGTCCCGCCTGGTTGCCGGTGACTGCTTCTACGCCCCGGCCGACGTTCCCCATGGCGTCCATGCGATCGAGGACGGCGTCCTCATCGACATTTTCACGCCGATTCGGGAGGATTTTCTCAATACGGACACGTGACGCGTCGCGCCGAATCATGCCTTCGTTCGGTAGAGCGTCTCGCCGGCCTTCGGCACCAGCAACACTCCCTCGTTTTCGCGATCGCGCCACTCGTCGACGTTGACGGTGTCCGGGTCCATGTAACCGAGGTTGAGCCGCGCGCAGTCGTCCGCCGATATGCGACTCGCGAGCGTGACCCGCACGTTCGGCCGCTCGACGTCGCCGTCCATGACGCCGGAGCCACGAAGGTGCGTGCTGTGCGCGAGGACGCCGAGCGGTATGTGCTTGAAGCGGTCCCAGTCGCGGAGAAAGTACGGGAGGATGTGATAGCCCACATCGTAGATGTACTTGCCGTGCACGTGACTCACGGTGTCGAGATGCGGTGCGTAGATCACCACCTCGCCCCCGACCGCAACCGCGGGCTCCATCTTGTACATCGCCTTGGCACCGGTCCACAGCTCGTCGTACATGGGCGGCGCACAGGACAGCACGCGCTGAAAGGGCGTGTCGACCCACCGCACGTGCCGGGTGGCCGAAAGGTCGGCCGCCGAGCTCCATGCGCTTTCGTGGTCACCGATGAAGAGACCCCCCAGCCCGGGTCCGTCAACAGTCAGCGCAACGAGCGTGACCGGCGTGGTAAGGCGCTGTGCGGCTGCATGAATCATGGCCCTGACCGGGGTATTCTTGATGCCGATCGTCCCGACCACGCCCGCCAGCGCCCCAAGCCAGTGCGTCGCATCGATCATTTCGCCGCCCGAAATGCCCGGAAACAGGTACTTCGCCCCGCCCGAAAATCCGACGACCTCGTGCGGAAAGGTGGGTCCGAGGATGAGCACGTGATCGTGCTCGACCGCCGCGCGATTCAGTCTGATCTGCACCTGGCGCGGGAGCGACGAGTGCCAATGGTCGCCGGCAATCGAACGGATCTCGTCGTCCTCCAGCACACCGAGTGTCGTGAGCGCGGAGGGATCGTCCCACGCGTGGTTCAGCAGCCCCACATGCGAAAAGATCGACGTCCGCTCATGCTCGCTGATCCCGACGAGGCGATTCATGCTCTCACGCGGAAGCGCCGGGTGCGTGCCCAACGCCACCATGAAGTCGAGCTGCGCCGTATCCGCGAGCACTTTCACCAACTCGCGAAAGAGAAAGGGCAGCGGGAGCGAGCGGGTGTGGTCCGGTATCAGGACGAGGAGACGTTGACCGGCGAATCGGCCAGCGAGGCCCCGCTCGAGCGTTTCGCGGATCTCGTCCGGCGAAAGCACTCCAGTGGGCAGCGTTGACGAGGCGAGGAGGGTCACGGCGCTGCCATCGATTCAGGAAACGGAGAGGAAAGGGCAGTCTCTTGGTATTGTCGTTCGAAGGTTTTAGCAATCTACCGCGATACCTGTCTGCGACGCACCGCTTCACCAACGAAGATGAGCCGCGGTGGGCCGCGCGTGGTGCGCGACGCGATTCCCGCGCTCGCGGCGCACCTCAGGAGCGCACCGGCCCGCGCGCCATAGTGGCATTACGCGCGAGGCTTCCAGCCCGCGAGCACTTCATCCTGGGTATAGCGAACCGCTTCCACGTCGCTCAACACTCGGCGCTTCGGATTCTTCACGGCGCCGACGCCGTGGTCGTGATACTCGAAGAAGCGCGCGCTGTCGGGGCTGAACCCTCCCATCTGCGTCCAGCCTTCCTCGAGGATATGATCGTCGAGGTTGCAGTCGATGAACACCGCGCTCGGATTGACGTTCGGGTTTGACGACGGGTGCCATGGCCGGCCGAGCGCAACGGTGTTCTTGCGTACCGCCTGGGACTCGCGACCGACGCGGCTGCCGATGAACACGAAGCCGAATCGCTGCAGCGGGGGGGTGCTGGGCGCCGCGATGTAACCGGCGCCGCGGGAAACGATGTCGCAGTCGTCGAATACCGCGACGCCGCCGCCGAAGATGAAGTCGGTCTGTCCCAGGATGATGCAATCGTGGAACCACGCGCGGCCCGCGTTTGCGTAAAGCGTGTCCTGCCAGCCAAGGAGGATGCAGTCGACGATCGTGGCGCGATCGCTGCCGCGGTCGAGGTGCAGGGCGACCGCCTGGGCATTCTTCGCCTTCGCGGGATCGCTGTCCGCGCGCGCGGCGTTCGCGCGGAAGTCGAACGCATTTTCGATTGTGAGATTCTCCGCGCGGAAGTCGGGTGCAGTGACGCGCAGCGTGAAGCTTCCACGTGTGCCGTAGGTGCCACCCGCCGGATCCCGCGTGTCCGCGCTGGCATCGAAGGTGATGATGGTGCTGTCCTTGTTTTCACCACGGAGCGTGATGTTCGGCTTGTCGACGGACAGCTTTTCGCGGTAGCGACCGTTCCGGATGAAGACGACGAACGGCGTGCTCGATGAATCGGGCGCGGCAACGAGGGCAGCCGCCAGGGTTCGATAGGTGACTTGCCCGGCGATGACATCGCCATCGTTGCCGGTGAAGCGCGCGTCGACGACTGCGCCGTAGATCACGCGCGGCGGGGCAACGATTACGGGTGGTGGAGCGACGCATCCGACTGCGATACCGAGCGTCGCGAGCAGGGCGTTGAGGCGCCGGTGCGAACGCGTCAATATCCAGCACTCCACGCGGATGCGAGCGGAACGAACTTCTCGGCGCACGAGGTAGTAATCGCCTTGCTGCTGCCGCCGCCCAGGTGCACATCCTCGCCGCTGATCGGCAGATTCGTCGCGCCTGCTCCCTGCCGGATATCGGCGTGAAGTGCAGTCAGCTTGTAGCGAGACGGATTGTCGAACGTGACGGTGCTCCACACCATGCGCAGTGGCCGCGCGGCGTCGTACCCGTCGAGGATGACTTGACCGCCTCCTTCGACGCGCACGTTCTCGAGCCGGATGTCCCTGAATTCCGGGATGAGTGATCCCTCGGTCTGCTCCGAAGCGGAGTAGTGCGTATCCATTTCGATCGGGTGTTTCACGTTGCGCATGCACACATCGGCGTAGGACACGTCGTGCACAAGCCCTCCGCGTGAGGCATTCGACTTGATGCGCAGCCCGTTGTCCGCGCCGTCGATCGACAGGTCGAAGACGCGTATCGCGCTGGCGCCGCCATTGGTCTCGCTGCCGATCGACACGCCGTGACCGCGATAGAAATGGTTGTGCGAAATGGTCATGTACATACTCGGGCCGTTGCTGCCTGCCTTGATGGCGACGTCGTCGTCACCCGTATTGATGAAGCTGTGCGTGATGGTGACGTTGGTAGCGCTTGATGGATCGATGCCGTCGGTGTTGCGCGCCCTCGGGTCTCGCGTGTCGATGATGACACCCCACGCGGTGAACCCGCTTCCGCGGTCATAGACCATCCGTCGATGGCGTGCTGAATGCGTACGGTATCGAGGTGCCGTTCGTCGGATTCGGCAACCGTCGAGTCTCCTACAGCGGTAAGGGCGGCCTGCAGCGTAACGCATGCAGGAGGAACCGCCGGCTCCGTAACCATGCGCCGATCCTGGGTGGCGGCTATGGCTGGCAGCGTGAGCACGAGGATGAGGTGGCGCATTATGGGCATCGTCCCTCACATTTGCGCACCCCTTGCGGACAGAGCAGGAGCACGCTTGACGGCTGGCACGCGTAATGTATACTAATTTGAGAACAGTCACCGGTGATGGAACGCACCGATGAGGATCGGGTACCTTTTACTACTCTGTTCCGCATGAGGTCCATCCAATGAAGATGCAGTGCAGGATAATGGTTGCCGCCGGTGCGCTACTACTCGTGTCAGCCACCGCACCACCGATGTACGCGCAGTCCAGTGGCGATGGGTACCTGTTTCATACGCCTCAGGGCCGCTTGAGCCTGCGTGCAGGCTACGATCACGCGAACGCGAACAGCGACGTATTCGCCCAGTCGGTTGACCTGCTCACGCTCAAGAAATCGGACTTCAGCGGCTTTACGCTCGGCGCCGAAGCAGCGTATTCGCTCGGGTCGCGGTTTGAGCTCTCGGCCGACCTCGGGTTCACGCACAAGACCACGGGATCAGAGTACCGCAAATTCATCGACAACAACAACCTGCCGATCGAGCAGTCCACCACGTTCGACCGGGTGCCGCTCACGGTGAACGCCCGATTCTACCTCACCGAGCCCGGCCGCTCCATTGGCAAGCTTGCCTGGATTCCGAACAAGGTGGTACCGTGGATCGGCGCCGGCGCCGGCGGGATGTTTTATCGTTTCCGGCAGCAGGGCGATTTTGTGGACTACCAGAACAACAACGTATTCAATACCAGCCAGAACGACCCGTTCGACGCCAACGCGTGGACGAACATGTATCAGGCGATGGCCGGGGCTGACTTTTCTCTCTCTCCGCACCTCGCCGTTCGGCTCGATTCGCGCTATCTCTGGGCGAAGGCGCCGCTGGCGAACGGATTCTCGGGTTTCGATCGCATCGATTTGTCGGGCGTGCAGGGTACGCTCGGCCTCACGTACCGGCTGTAGGCCTTCCCATGAGGAGCTCAGGTATGCGCAATATCGCGAAGCACACGTCCATCGCACTGGCCATGGCGATGGTTGCCGGCACCTCGGCGGGCGCACAGGGCGTCGGCCCCAGGTGGCAGGCTTGGGTCGGCTGCTGGACGTCGGCGGCACCGGGTGAGTCCTATGGCTCGTCGCAGTTTGCCGCCCCGATCGTCTGCGTCGTGCCGACGTCGAACGCTGATGTCGTCGAAGTCGCCACCATTGCCGATGGCAAGGTCGCCAAGCGCGACACCATCGACGCGAGCGGCATGGCGAAGGCCATCCAGACCAAGGACTGCCAGGGGTCACAAGTGGCGCGCTGGTCGGCGGATGAACGCCGCGTGTATCTCTCGTCAGCGAGCACGTGCTTCGGCATGAAGAGCACGGTCTCGTCCATCCTCGCCATGAGCGACAAGGGCGAGTGGCTCGACGTGCGCGGCGTGAAGGCGAACGAAGGGGAGAACGTGCGGGTGGCGCGCTATCGCGACATCGGACTGCCGAGCTCCATACCGGCCGAAATCACCGACCAACTCCGCGGGCGCAGTGGTGCTATCAGCGGTGCGCGCGTGGCCGCCGGTGCGAACATCGGAACGACAGCGGTCGCCGAGGCCTCGAAGGCCGCTGACATGAGCGTGGTGGAAGCGTGGTTGTTTGAGCGCGGCCAGCGTTTCGCGTTGAATGCGAATACGCTCGTCGCGCTTGCGGACGCGGGCATTCCTTCGCGTATCACCGACGCAATGGTGGCCGTCTCGAACCCGAACGCTTTCGAGCTTGCGCGTGCCGAGCCGGCAGCTCGTTCCGCCATGAGTGATGACGGCGAATACCGCAGCGGGCGCCGCATTCCCGTCTACCTCGATCCTTACGATCCGTGGGGCTATGGCTACTCGCGCTATGGCTACAACCGCTATGGCCAGTATGGGTACGGATCGCCTTACGGCTACGGATCATCGTATGGTGGTGGTTACGGTTACTACGGCGGGTACAGCGGCCCGATCATCATCGTGACCGGTTCGCAGTCAGGCGGCACGGCTAACCTCAGCAATCCCCAGTCGGTGAA
>JALYVY010000349.1 GCA_030852985.1 Gemmatimonadota bacterium
TGCCCGACTGACGCATCCCCCCGCCGAATCGCTTCCTGATGCCATGCGCGCGATGCATCGTCGCACGATCGCCCACGAGCACCGCGCCAACCGGGCAGCCGAGTCCCTTCGATAGGCTCAGCATGACTGTGTGGGCGCAAGCCCCGAAGTCCGCGAGGGACACGCCGCTCGCAACGCTGGCATTCCATAGCCGCGCGCCGTCCATGTGCACGGAAATGCCGTGCGAGTCCGCGAAGGTGCGAATGGCGCGCAGCTCCTCGAGCGGAACGATCTTCCCTCCGGACGAGTTGTGCGTGTTCTCTACGCCTATCGCACTGACCGCGGCATCGTGCTTCGACGGAGGCCGAATGATTCGCTGCAGATCCTCCGCGTTCATGAACGATCGGCCATGGCCCGGGCGCACCGGCCGCACCTGGGCGCCGCACAGCGCCGCGATACCGGCCATCTCCCCATAAATCAGGTGAGCCTCTTCATCGAGTGCCACTTCGCTGCCGACGGCGGCGTGCACGGCAACGCCCGTCATGTTCGCCATTGATCCCGAGGGAAAGAAAAGCGCTGCCTCCTTGCCGAGGAGCGACGCGACACGGGACTCGAGCCGCCCTACGGTTGGATCCCCTTCGAGGACGTCGTCGCCAACTTCGGCGGTGGCCATCGCCTGACGCATCGCCGGGCTTGGTTTCGTGACTGTGTCGGAGCGAATGTCGATCAACGAGACGCCGAGGGGAGAGGACGAAAAAAGGACTGCGGACGGACGACGCCGAATCTACCTCGGCGCGTTCGCTCCCGCAGTCCTCCACTTTCTTGCTGCATGCTGCACGGCGGACGAAACTATGGCTTCTTGATAACCGGAACCGAGACTTCCGTCTTCTTCATCCCGGCGACCGGCTTCTGGATGATGACGGTGTCAGGCTTCGTGCCGATGACCGGCGTACTGATCGTGTCCTTCTGCATCTCGACGCTCGGCGTCGTCACCGTGTGGGTGTCCGTGCCGATGGTTGGGGTCTGCACCTGGTACTGATTGTCGCCGGTCTTCTTGCATGCCGCGAGCGGCAGCGAGACGATGGCGAGACCGACTAGCATTTTGCGCATTGGGTAGGCCTCCCTGGGTGGCGCGTTCGGCAATCCGCTAAGGCAACCTTCGCGCCAAAGGTCGTGTTCGGCAGGTGTCAGTTGAGAAACACTTCTCGCTGTCGCTTGCGCGTGCGCCTGAGCTCGTACACCTGCCCGACCTCGCCGCCGAGGATGAAAACCAGTGCCGCATAGTACACCCAGATGACGAGTACGACGATTGCCGCGATGGAGCCCGAATACAGGGACCCCGGATTGAACGAGCCCACGTACAGCGTGAAGACAAGCTTCGCCACCTCGAACATTACGGTGGTGAAGATGGCGGCAACCCACGCGGTCTTGGCCCGAACGCGACGAACTGGCAGGTACTTGTAGATGCAGAAGAACATCGTGGCCATCAGCACGGACGCCGCGAGGTGGCTCCCCCATGCCTTCGCATGACCCATGACGTCCTTCCGGATCCCGAGATCCTCGAGCACTTGGACGCTGCTATTGGTGGCGAGCAGGACGTACGTGCTGATGAGCGTGTTGGCGGTAATCAGCACCGTCGAGAGAATGGTCATCTCGATGTCGAAGATCTTCCCGGCGATGATGCTCCGCTCGTTCTCGATATCGAAGACGCTCGCGAGCACGGTGCGGAGCGACCCGAACAGGCGAGTCGAGAACCAGACGAATCCGATCGAGCTCCAGATGGGCAGCTTCTTGTTGGTCGAGAGGATCTGGCTCAGCAGCATGTGATACGGTGAGTCTGGCCGCTCGTCGTGCGACGGCATCAGGCGGTCGAGATAGTGCGTCACGACGTCGGTCGCGCCGGCCGACGACTTGTTCAACAGGAAGGTCAGGAACCAGATCAGCAGCAAGACAAAAGGCACCGCCGCGAGCAGGATGTTGAACGCAATGCCCCCGGAAAGGAACAGGACGTTATCCTCGCCGGCATTGTCCCACACGCGCTTGACGTAATCGCGAAGGGTCCAGCCGAAGCTGATGACGGGCGAGCGCGACCAGACGCGCTGCTGCTGCGCGCCGCCCTTGTCGTCCGGGGGCGCGGGTTCCTGCCGCTCGTCAGACAGTGGCTTTGTCGTTTGCGAGCGGTGGGGCAGTTTTCACCCTGCCGGAGCGCGCGACGCCCGCGCCTGCGCTGTATGCAGCCTTCGTTTCGGCGAGCTGCGTCTCGAGCTCCTCGCGCGCTTGCAGCGCCGCCTCCCGACCCGCGTTGATCGCGCGGGAGACCTGTCGTTTTCTCGTGACGACGGCGTCCCGCACGGTGTCGATCTGCTCTTCCACGCGCGCCTTCGCACCCTCGTAGGTATCGGCCACCTGACCGGTGACCTCTTCGGCCACGCTCTTCACGACATCGCCGGCCTGCCTCACCTTGCGCCGAATGTCCCCGCGCGTTTCCTCGCCGCTTCGCGGCGCGAACAGGAGGGCAACCGAGGCTCCGATAAGCACGCCGATAAGGAGGCTGCTCGCGTCGCTGTGCTTCTCGATGACGATGTACGGTTCGTCGTGCTCGTGATTCCGCATGTTGACTCCTTGCTGGCGGGGCTCAACGCCCTTTCTTGGCCGTGGATTTCTTCTGCGGCGTCCGCGACGGCGGCGCTGCTTCCTTGTGCTTCACGGGCTTCGCACTCGGCAATGGCTGTACCGGCGCTGCAGCGGCGGTGGGAGGGGATGCCGTAGCCCGCCTGTCGCTGCCGTTGACCAATTCGAGCAACTCCCCTCGCACTTCGCGTTCCGAAAGCCCAAGGATGGTGCCGGTACGCGCGGTGTCGCCGGAGGTAGACGCGAAGGTGCGCAGGACGAGCTGCTGGCGCGCTTCCGCCGCCGTGGCGCCCACGGGAATTGTGAGTGCGGCTGGCATGTCCCCACCGTTTCTGAGATGTCGCGGGATGACATCTGACGGACCGATGGTCGTCCCGCGCGACATGATCACGGCTCGCTCCACTGCATTCTTCAGCTCACGCACGTTGCCGGGCCAGTGATAGCCCATGATCCATTGCCAGGCCGCATCGTCGAAGCCCGTGATCACCTTTCCATTCTGTTGGGCGAAACGGCCGAGAAACTCGTTGGCGAGCAACTGGATGTCATTTGCGCGCTCGCGGAGCGGCGGGAGGTCGATCTCGACGACGGCAAGGCGATAGTACAAGTCCTCGCGCAGCTCGCCGTCGGCGAGCGCCTTCTGCAGGTTCTTGTTCGTGGCCGCGAGAATACGAATGTCGACGGTGATCTCCTTCTTGCCGCCCAGACGCCGGATCTGCTTTGTTTCCAGCGCACGGAGCAGCTTGACCTGGATGTCCGTGGGCATCTCGGCCATCTCGTCGAGGAAGATCGTGCCGCCGCTCGACATCTCGAAAGCGCCCTGCTTCTCGCTGATTGAGCCGGTGAACGCGCCCTTCTCGTGACCGAACAGTTCGTTCTCGAGAATCTCCTTTGGCAACGCCGCGCAATTCAGCGCGAAGAAGGGTCCCTTCGCACGATCGCTCTTGCTGTGCAGCGCGCGCGCCACGAGCTCCTTACCCG
>JALYVY010000350.1 GCA_030852985.1 Gemmatimonadota bacterium
AGTCGGGCTTCTTCGGAAGCGCGGCCCCGCGCGAGTCGTTTGCACGACGCGCGACGCGCGGTCGGTCGCCGTTTGATTCGCTCCGCGCGCGCCCGTAAGTTCCCACTCCCGCCCGCCACCGATCACCGAGCAACGATTCCCGTGCATCTAGCGCTCGCCCGCAAGTATCGCCCGAAGACGTTCGCCGACGTGGCGGTGCAATCGCACGTCTCGAACACCCTCAAGGGGGCGATCGCGCGCGGCCGCGTAGCGCACGGCTATCTCCTCTGCGGACCGCGCGGCGTCGGCAAGACGACGCTCGCCCGCGTGCTGGCGATGGCGCTCAACTGCGAAAATCCCGGGCGCAAGGGCGAGGGCGAGCCGTGCGGCGAGTGCGCGAGCTGCACGCGGATCTGGAGCGGCTCGACCAGCCTCGACGTCGTCGAGATCGACGCGGCGAGCAACCGCGGCGTCGACGACGCGCGCGACCTGCGCGAGCGCGCGATGTACGCGCCATCGGCCGAAGGGCGCTGGAAGGTCTACATCGTCGACGAAGCGCACATGCTCACGCGCGAAGCGTGGAACGCGCTCCTCAAGGTGCTGGAGGAACCTCCGCCACGCGTCGTCTTCGTCTTCGCCACCACCGAGCCGCAGAAGATAGCGCAGACCGCTGCGCCGGTCCTCAGCAGGCTGCAGCGCTTCGATCTCAAGCGCATAGGCAACGCCGACATCGTCAAGCGCCTGGAATACATTCTGGACCAGGAGCGAATCAAATCGGCCACCGACGCGCTCGGCATGATCGCACGCGCCGCGGATGGGTCAATGCGCGATGCATTGTCGCTCGCCGATCAGGTGATCTCGCTTGGAGACGGTGAAGTCACCGGCGACGCGGTGCGGATTGCGCTCGGGCTCGTCCCCGAAGATGAGTATCTCGACATACTCTCCATCGTGGTGGACCGCCGCGCGGGCGACGTGTTCGCGAGTGTGAGACGACTGGCCGATGAGGGTATCGACTTCAGCGCGTTTCTCGCCGGATTCGCCGACATGCTGCGCGCTCAGCTCGAAATATTGCTCGGCGGCACCGCCCCCGACGTGACGCCGGCGGCAGCGGAAAAACTCCGCGCGAACGCGACACGGCTTGCGGCCGGCGATGTTCTTCGCATGCTGAACGTGCTCAGCGAACTGGAGCCGCGCTTCAGAAAGAGCGGACAGCAGCAGCTGCTCGTCGAGCTTCTGCTGGTTCGGTTCGCCTTGCTCGATCACACGTTGTCGCTGGAAGAAGTACTCCGCGGTTTCGGAGCTGCGGTACCGACGCAGACGGCGCCCGACTGGCGCTCGGCAATCGCGCCCGCCGACAACACCGCAGTGACCACGTCACAGGCCACTTCTCGAACCGCCAATCGTGCAGAGGCGCGTGCAACGCGCTCGAGCAGCGCCGCTGCCTCGGGAAGCGCCGGAAGGCAGGCCAGCCCGATAACGGCGATGCGGTCCGCCATGGAGGCATCGGCCCAGGGCGAAGCGCCGGTTCGCCTGAGCGACGACCAGCGGCGTGCCGAACGAGCTGCGATGCTTCGCGCAAAGGATCCCGTTCTCGGCGCGGCAATCGATGCGCTCGACCTCGAATTGTTGGACTAACTCTTAAATTCCGGTATGGCAGACTTCATGAAGCTGATGCAGCAGGCGCAGCAGATGCAGAGCCGCCTGCAGGAGATACAGGAAGAACTTGAAAAGCGCTCCGTCTCCGCCACATCCGGCGGCGGTATGGTGACCGTGACCGCTGATGGAAAGGGTCAGGTGACATCGGTCAAGATCGACCCGGCGGTGGTGAACGCTTCGGATGTTGAGATGCTGGAGGATCTGGTGATGGTCGCGGTTCGCGAGGCACAGAAAAAGGCGGCCGATCTTGCGAAGGACGAGATGGCGAAGCTCACGGGCGGCATGGACCTACCTTTCAAGCTCCCGTTCTGAGTGTCTGCAATAGAGGACCTGGCGACCGAGCTTTCCAGGTTGCCCGGTATCGGTCGGAAGACCGCGATGCGGCTCACATACCACTTGCTCAAGCAACCGGCTGGCCAGACGCGCCGCCTGGCGGATGCGCTCGTCACTATCTCGGAGCGCGTGCACCCGTGCGCCCGGTGCCACAACCTTACCGAAGGTGAACTCTGCTCCATCTGTTCAGACACGCGCCGGGATCCCGCGCTCGTCTGCGCTGTGGAAGATGCCTCCGACATCGGGGCCATCGAGCGGGCGGGCGAGTTCCGTGGTATGTACCATGTTCTGGGTGGGAGGCTCTCTCCCCTCGACGGTATCGGTCCGGAGGACCTCGCCGTCGCGGATCTGGAAGCCAGAATCGCCGCCGGCGGGGTGCGTGAGCTGATCATCGCAACCAACCCAAGCATCGAGGGCGAGGCTACGGCGTTGTATCTTCAGCGTCGGCTCGCGAGCTATCCATTGACTGTTTCACGGATCGCGCGCGGTCTTCCCGTCGGAGGCGACCTCGAATACGCCGACGGAGTCACCATCGCGCAGGCGCTTTCGGCGCGGCGGATAATGCAATGAGTTCATCATGAGCAAGAAGAGTGAATGGTTCCTGGCCGGGATGTCCGGGGGCCTGCTAGTGGGACTGGGCGCCTGGAGCGGCGCTCAGCACGCGTACCGAAGGGACCTGTTCAGTCGTCATCCGCTGAGGCGGATGGCCGCGCTCGGACATCTTTCTGGCCAGCCTACTGTGGCGACCGCCCAGTTGCTGCGCGAGTACATCGCCTGGGAGTCCAGGCCGATGCTTCGTGGCAGGGCGGTCCGGCTGCTCAAGCATCTTGAAAAGGCACTGGCCTAGATGGAGAATCGATAATGGCAGGCGGAAGCTCGAAGGGCGGTGGGTCCGGCACGTGGTCGTTTACCGAGGACGATTCGGTAGCCATCACCCATTCCCTCCAACGGTTCCTGGCCGACACCAACGCGCGCTCTGCGTTGCTGGTGGACAGGTCCGGACAACTGGTCGCGACGGTCGGTGAGCAGCCGACTTTCGACCCGACTGCTTTCGCCACTCTCACGGCGGCCGACTTCAGCGCCAACGACCAGCTTGCAAAGCTTGTCGGCGAGAGTGATTTCAGCACTCTGTTCCATCAGGGCGAAAAGGAGTCTATTTACCTCGCGGATGTTGCACGCCGACTCATACTCGTCGTGCTCTTTGACAACCGTACTACCCTGGGGCTCGTGCGACTGCGAATGAAACAGGCCGTTCAGGAGCTGACCGTGGTGATCGATTCGATATTCTCGCGCGCTCGCGAAGACTCACCGTCGCGTCCGAATCTGCTGAAGGGTGCAGATGCGGAAATCGACGAGCTCTTCAACTGGTAGCGCGCGATGTCGATGATCAACTACGCGTCCCGCGAGATCAACTGCAAGATCGTGTACTACGGTCCGGGGCTGGGCGGCAAGACGACGAACCTCGAGTTCATCTACGGCAAGGTCAAGCCGGATACTCGCGGCAAGCTCATCTCGCTCGCCACCGAGACCGAACGCACGCTCTTCTTCGATTTCCTGCCCGTCGATCTGGGTACCATCCGCGGCTTCAAGACGCGGTTCCACCTCTATACGGT
>JALYVY010000142.1 GCA_030852985.1 Gemmatimonadota bacterium
GCCGATGAGACCGCGCGTGAGCTCTCCCAGATTACGGGCTGGTTCCCGTTGCATCCGACGAATGTGCCGAGCATCAGCAATAGCACGAATTTCGAGCGCCATGGCAGCATGGGTTGACAATAGTCGGACGGATTAGCTTTCGGGACTGAATTCATCACGTACCAGCGCGCAATCGCACATGCCTGCTCCCGAATCCTTCGCGCCCGTTGCCGGTTTCTCCGGCACTCGCCATGTTCCGCCCCCAATCAATGAGCCGGTGAAGGGCTACGCTCCCGGCTCGCCGGAGAAGGCGGCCCTCAAGAGCCGGCTTGCGGACATGGCGAAGGAACGTGTCGACATCCCGATCATCGTCGGAGGGAAGGAGATACGGACGGGCGACCTTTCGCAGAGCGTGATGCCGCACGACCATGCGCATGTCCTGGCAGATTGGCATCGCGCAACACCGGCAATCGTGACGCAGGCGATCGCTGCGGCGAAGAGCGCCGAATCTGACTGGGCGAACTGGTCGTGGGAGGATCGGGCGGCGGTGTTCCTTCGCGCGGCGGAGTTGTTGACGACCACCTGGCGCCAGACGATCAACGCCTCGACGATGCTCGGGCAATCGAAGACGGCGTTCCAGGCGGAGATCGACTCCGCGTGTGAGCTCATCGACTTCTGGCGCTTCAATCCGGCCTACGCGCAGGAGCTGTACGCCGAGCAGCCGTTGAGCCACGGCGCAATGTGGAATCAACTCGACTACCGGGCGCTGGAGGGATTCGTCTACGCGGTGACGCCGTTCAACTTCACGTCCATCGCCGGCAACCTGCCGACGGCGCCGGCATTGATGGGCAATACTGTCGTGTGGAAGCCGGCCGGCACGGCGATGCTCTCGGGCTACTATATCATGAAGCTGCTCGAGGCCGCGGGGCTCCCGCCGGGGGTGATCAACTTCGTACCTGGCGACGCGGCTTCCATTTCGGATATCGCGCTGTCGCATCGCGACCTGGCAGGCGTGCACTTCACGGGCAGCAC
This sequence comes from Gemmatimonadota bacterium, assembly GCA_030852985.1. Lineage (GTDB taxonomy): Bacteria > Gemmatimonadota > Gemmatimonadetes > Gemmatimonadales > Gemmatimonadaceae > AG11. The sequence goes on from JALYVY010000142.1 coordinate 1,012, forward strand.
GGGCGTGTTCAACTCGATGTGGCAGACGATCGGCTCGAGCATGTCGAAGTACCGCAGCTATCCTCGCGTGGTGGGAGAGACCGGCGGCAAGGATTTCATCGTCGCGCACCGCTCGGCTGATGCGGCGGCCCTCGCGGTTGCGATCGTCCGTGGCGGTTTCGAGTACCAGGGACAGAAGTGCTCGGCGGCGAGCCGAGTCTATGTGCCGCGATCGCTGTGGGCGGACGTGAAGGCACGCTGCGTGGCAATGATCGAGGAGATCAAGGTTGGGGACATCACCGACTTCCGGAACTTCATGGGCGCCGTGATCGACGAGAAGGCGTTCAACAAGATTTCGGAGTACATCGCCGACGCGCGGAAGAACGCGACGATCGTGGCGGGCGGAAAAGTGGACGGCAAGGATGGGTATTTCGTGCATCCGACACTGATCGAAACGAAGGATCCGTCGTACCGGTTGATGTGCGAGGAAATTTTCGGACCGGTGGTGACGGTGCACGTCTACGACGATGCGAAGTGGGAGCAGACGCTGCGCATCGTGGATTCGACGTCGCCGTACGCGCTGACTGGTGCGGTGTTCGCGAACGATCGTCATGCGGTGCGGCAGGCGATGCTGATGCTGCGGAACGCGGCGGGGAATTTCTACGTGAACGACAAGCCCACGGGAGCGGTGGTGGGGCAGCAGCCGTTCGGCGGCGCGCGTGGGTCGGGCACAAACGACAAGGCGGGCTCGAAGCTGAACCTGGTGCGTTGGGTCAGTGCGCGGAGCGTGAAGGAAACGTTTTCGCCGCCGACCGACTTCCGCTACCCATTCATGGACGAGAAGTAGCCATCGCATGCCCCGATACCGCTTCTACACCGCTGACGTGTTCACCGACCGACCCTTCGGCGGAAACCAGCTTGCCGTTTTTCCCGATGCGCGCGGGATTCCCGAAGGGCGCCTGCAGGACGTGACGCGCGAGTTCAATTTTTCGGAGACGACATTCGTCTACCCGGCGGAGAACCCGAATCACACGAGGCGGGTACGGATCTTCACGCCGGGCGCGGAGCTTCCCTTTGCAGGCCATCCGACGATCGGCACTGCGCATGTACTTGCCGCGACCGGTGAAATTTCGCTCACAGGCGATTCCACCGACGTCGTGTTCGAGGAAGGTGTCGGGCCCATGCGCGTGAGGATTCGCAGCGAGCGCGGCGTTCCCGTTTTCACGCAGCTCACCGCGGCGGAGCTACCGCATTCAGGGCGCGCTGCCGCGTCGCGACCGATACTCGCCTCGGCGCTTGGCCTCGATGCGAGTGATCTCCTCGACGATCCCTGGGGTCCGCAGCCGCTTTCGTGCGGCGTTCCCTACACCTTCGTGGCGGTGAAGGACTTCGCCACCGTGGCGAAGGCACGGCTGCGGCTGGATCTCTGGGAGTCGTCGCTTTCGGGAAGCTGGGGCGCCGAGCTGTTCGTCTTCGCGCTCGGCGGAATGCGACCGGGCTCGGACGTGCACGCGCGGATGTTCGCACCAGGCCTCAATGTCCCTGAGGATCCGGCGACGGGCAGCGCGGCCGCTGCCCTCGCGGGCTATCTCGCCGCGCGAGATCCCAGGCGGAATGGGCTCCTGTCCTGGCGGGTCGAGCAGGGGTTCGAGATGGGACGCCCGAGCATCATGGAGGTGGAAGCCGACGTGAGTGGCGGCGCCGTGACGGCCGTACGCGTTGGCGGAGCATCCGTGCTCGTGAGCGAAGGGCAGATGGAAATTTCCTGACCGGCACAGCTGATCGAATTCAGGCTGTCTTGCGTCGCGCTCCGTGAATGGCGCCCCCCGCTCCGATTACACAGCCCGCGAGCACCAGGGCAACTCCGCCGTAGGCCAGGTAACGCGCGTGGTCCGCCGCGGTGAGTGCAGACTCGGTGCGTGGTCCGGGATGACGATAGGAGAGCTTGCTGATCTCCTGAAGTTTGAGGCTGGCGAGATACCCCAGGCCTCCCCCGGCGAGGATGCAGAGCAGACATGCGAGGTCGAGCAACCGCGCTCGGCGTGTGACGGTGGGCATGGACCCGAATATGCCCCCGGTGAAGCGGATTTCCCATGGGTTGCCCGTCAGGCCCCACCTCGCGACCTTGCCTTACCCGTTCCCAACTGACATCCGTGACCTACCGCATTCTCGTCACTGACGAAATCGATCCCGACGGCGTAGCCCTGCTCATTGCCGAGCCGTCGTTCGTCGTAGACGAGCTTCCCACGCTGCCGCCTGCGGAGCTCCTCGAGAAGATCGGCGAGTACGATGCCTTCGTCGGTCGCAGTGCGACGCGCGTGACGAAGGAATTACTCCAGCGGGCGACGAAGCTGCGTGTCGTTGGACGTGCTGGCGTGGGCGTTGACAACATTGCCATCGACGCAGCCACGGCGCTCGGCATCGCTGTCATCAACGCGCCGGCGGGCAACACGGTTGCCGTCGCCGAGCTGTTCTTCGGAACCGTGCTCGGACTGATTCGGCACCTGCCGCATGCGGCCACGTCAATGCGCGCTGGCAAGTGGGATCGCTCGCAGCTCCTCGGCACGGAGCTCAAGGGCAAGACCCTCGCGATCGTCGGGGTGGGTCGAATTGGCGGTGAGATCGCGACGCGCGCACTGGCATTCGGCATGGACGTCGCGGGCTTCGATCCGTATGTGGGCGATGATCGTTTCCGTGGGCTGAAAATCCGGCGGCTTGCCACACTCGAGGCTGCACTCGACGAGGCGGACATCATCACTGTCCACACACCGCTCACGGAAGAGACCTTCGGAATGATCGGCCGTCGCGAGCTGGCGCGACTCAAGAGTGGAGCGATCGCTGTCAACATGGCGCGCGGCGGCATCATCGAGGAGGCGGCGCTCGTGCAGGCGTTGGAGAGCGGCCAGCTCCGCGGGGCCATCGTCGACGCATTCGGCAAGGAGCCGCTCGCGGCTGATTCTCCCTTGCGAAGCGCGCCGAATACGCTGCTCACGCCACACATCGGCGCATCGAGTGCCGAGGCGCAACGCAATGTGGCCGTTGATGCGTGCGCCGCCGTTCGCGATGCCCTGCTTCACAATGAGCTGTCGCGGTCCATCAACGTGGCTGGCGCTGGAACGGGCGATTGGCGCGAGCTCCAGTCCGCGCTGCATGTCACCCGTCGTGCGGCGGCGCTCGCGCGCGCCATCCTGGCCGACCGTGGGGTGCGGTCGGTGCAGCGCTTGTCGCTCCGCTGTGGATCGGAGCTCGCGGGTGCCTCCGCGGCGCTTCTCGCGGCCGCGGCTGCGGGGGTACTCGAAGGCGTCGTCGACGTGGAGCGACTGAACCTCATCAATGCCCGTTCGTTGGCTGAGGCGCGCGGCATGGAGCTCTCGTGTTCCGAGACGAGCTCGCTGGGTGCATTCGGAATGCAGGTGAGCCTGAGCGGTGGCATGCAGGAGATCGCCGTCGCCGGCGTGGCCCCTGAAGGATCCGCCGCGCGGCTCACACGCATCGGGGGCTTCCACGTCGACGTCGCGCCGAGAGACACGTTGGTGATCCTCACGAATCACGACGTGCCTGGCGTGATTGGTCGCGTCGGCACACTGCTTGGCGACGCCGGAGTGAACATTGCCGAATACCATCAGGCGCGGCTGGCGCAGGGCGGTGAGGCACTTGCGGCTATCAGTGTTGACGGGGTGGTCGGCCCGGGGGTTCGTGAGGCGCTCTTGCAGCTGCCGGATATCACATCGGCGACCGTTGTTCATTTCAGAGGGTCATGACGGAAGAGCGTACCTGGTACATCGTACCTGGTACCATGACTGGCATATGAACCACAGGGAACAGTGGAAAGCCCTCACGCCACGCTGACACATACGCTGCGGATCTAGATTGGCTACCGCATCACACGAACCGACTCCTGCGACACCCGCGATCTCGCGGGACGAAGGCGTGCGTCGCGCATATGCGGCCGACGCGTCCGGGCTCGTGCTCGTGCCCGACGGTGTCGCGCGCCCCACCAGTGCGGAGGAGATTGCCGCACTGCTCCGCGAGGCCTCGGCGGCTGGCACTCCGGTGACGGCCGCGGGGGGACAGACCAGCACGACGGGGGCGTCGATCAGCGATCGCGGGATCATCATGTCGCTCCGCGCGATGCAGCGGATCATCGCGATCGATCCAGTCGCGCGAACGGCACGCGTGGAGCCCGGAGTGCTCATCGGGGACCTCAAGCGCGCGTGTGCGGCGCACGACCTGTTGTTCGCGCCCGATCCCACCAGCGAGGAGGAGTGCACGATTGGTGGGGCCGTAGCGTGCAACGCGTCCGGCGCGCGCTCGTTCCGCTATGGCGCCACCCGATCGCACATTCGTTCGGTGCGCGTGGCGCTTGCTGACGGTACCATCGTCGACCTGCGTCGGACGGCGCTCGAGAAGAATACGGTGGGCTACGCGCTCGCCCACGACCCTGTCGACTGGTTCATTGGCAGCGAGGGCACGCTTGGCGTCGTCGTGGAAGCCGAGGTATCGCTGCTTCCGCTGCCAGAGCAGGTTGTGGGTCTTGCGATACCGTTCGCCAGTGAGTCCGACGCCCTTCAGTTCGTTGTCGCTGCGCGAGAAAGCACGGTGGTGCATCCACGGTGTATCGAGTTCTTCGACGTGCTCGCACTGGAGATCGTGCGCAACGCCGAAGAGTCCACGAGCTGGGCGACGGCGGCTCGTGCATTCGTGTACGTCGAGGAGACGCCGCCTCGAGGAACCGATCCAGCGCTCGACGAATGGTTGATGCTCGCCGAGGGCCATGGCGCGATCGTGGATGACGTGCGGGTGTACGAGGGAGAGACCGCATTGCGCGATGCACGCCGCGTTCGGCATGCCGTACCGGCGCACATGAACGAGCGCGGCGCCGCGCGACGGTTGCACGGAGGGCGGAAGGTGTCGACGGATTGGGCCGTTCCGTACCAGCATCTCGCGCGCGCGATCGGCCGCGCGCGGACATTGGCCGACGAAGCGGGAATCGATCAGGCCGTCATCTATGGTCACGCCGGCAACGGCCATCCACACCAGAACTTCATTGCGCACGATGCCGACGAGCTTGCGCGCATCGAGCGCGTCGTGGAAGCCACGTTGCGCGAAGTCATTGCCCTGGGCGGAACCGTTGCCGCCGAGCACGGAATCGGCAAGATCAAGCGAAAGTGGTTGTCTCTCCAGATGTCGCCGTTGCAGGTGCGTGCGATGGAGGCGATCAAGCGTGAGCTCGACCCTTCAGGCATTCTCGCACCGGGAAACGTGCTCTGATGGCACTCGCCTTTGCGAGCGTCATCCTCGACGTCGATTCCACGCTGTGCGGCCTCGAGGGAATCGACTGGCTCGCTGAGCGCAGGGGCGCCGACGTCGGCAAGGCGGTCACGGTGCTGACGGACCGCGCCATGCGCGGTGAGATCCCTCTTGAATCCGTTTACGGCGAGCGACTGGCGCTCGTGCGGCCGGGCGTAAGTGAAATTCGCGAACTGACGACCGCGTACATCGCCGCCTTGGCGCCGGGTGCGAAGTGGGCACTTGGTCGGTTGCAGGACGAGGGGTGCCGCGTGGTGCTGGTCAGTGGAGGGCTGCGTGAGGCCATCCTTCCGGTTGCTTCGCTCGTTGGCATTCCCAGCCGCGACGTGCATGCAGTCTCGGTGATGCTCACCGGCGTGGATGCGTACGCAGGGTTCGAGATGGACTCACCGTTGGCGACTGCCGGTGGCAAGCGCGAAGTCGCGGCGCGCCTGGGGTTGCCGGGTCGGGTGCTCGGCGTGGGGGATGGTGCGACGGACCTGGCCATGCGCCCCGCCGTGGATGCATTCGCGGCGTACGTCGGTTTCGTCCGTCGCGAAGCGGTCGTGCGCGGAGCGGATCATGTTTTGACTTCATTTGATCAACTACTGGAGCTGGTCCTCGTATGACTTCGTCGCTACTCGCCAACGGCACCTTCTTCTTTCCTGGACCCACCGAAGTGCGCGCAGAGGTGTTGCGCGCGATGCAGCAGCCGATGATCGCGCATCGTGGACCGGTGTTCGAAGGAATGTTCTCGCGTATCGAGGACTCGCTGCAGCAGGTATTCGGTACGACGCGACCCGTGTACGTGAGTAGCTCTTCAGCGACGGGGCTGATGGAGGCGGGTGTGCGCGGCGCGCCCGAAGGGCGCATACTCTCGATCGTGAATGGGGCGTTCTCGGCGCGGTTCGCGGCGATCGTCAAGGCGTGTGCGAGGGAGAGCGACGTGATCGAGGTCGCGTGGGGCGACGTGGTCGACTTCGATGTGTTGGCCGAGCGACTTCGTACGACGCAGTATGCAGCGGTGACGGTCGTGCATTCCGAGACCTCGACGGGCGCGCTGACGGATGTGCGCACCGTGTCGAGACTGGCGCACGAGCACGGCGCGGTGTGTCTTGTGGATTCGGTGACGGGGATCGGAGCCGCCGAGTTGACGTTCGACGAATGGGGGCTGGATTACGCGTTGACTGGTTCGCAGAAGGCGCTGGCGCTTCCACCGGGACTGGCGTTTGCCGCCGCGACGTCGTCGTTCATCGAGGGTGCGGCGCGGCAGCCGGGACGCGGCCTGTACTTCGACCTGGTGGAGTTCGACCGCTATGCGTTGAAGCACCAGACGCCGAATACGCCGGCCATCTCGCTGTTCTTCGCGGCCGACGTTCAGCTCGCGGCCATCGCTGCGGAAACCATGCAGGCGCGGTGGGCGCGTCATGCGGCCATGGCGACGCGCACCTACGAGTGGGTGGATGCGCTTGCGTCACGCCATGGCGGCGGCATCGGTGTGCTGGCGCGCGCGGGTCATCGGTCGCCGTCGGTCACGAGCATCACGCTTCCGTCGGGTGTGTCGTCGTCCAACGTGCTGCGTGCGGTTTCCGTGCGAGGGTTCACCATCGGCAGCGGCTACGGGAAGAACAAGGACACGAGCATTCGGATAGGGCACATGGGCGATCATACGGTGGAGGGGCTGAATCGGTGTCTCGCGGCCTGCGATGAGGCACTTGACGAGGTGCTCGGCCCTCGGCAACCAGGGCAGAGCTGACAGTCTGTCAGCTATCTGCGGCAGTTTTACAGCCGACCCAGACTGCAACCGCAGAGCGGTCAGTCAACGGCTATCCGCCGTCAGTTTTCCGTGGAGCCGAAGACGGCTCTGGTCTCAACATCTGACTGACGCGCTCGGCCGGCCGACGACAGTCGTCTCTAACTTGTGCATTGCACGTCAGGCGCTCGCGCGATCGATGTCCTGGACCACCGCGTAGTCCCCCGAACGGCGCGTCAATCTTGTCCACGTGCGCACGCAATTGCGCCCCGTGCGCTTCGCCTCGTACAGCGCGTCATCGGCGCGTGACCAGAGCAGCTCCCCAAAATCGGACGCACCAGGGGTCGAGGATGCGGCGACGCCGATGCTGGTCGTCAGGTGCACTGGCTGCTGGTCAGTGCCGATGTCGAACGGATAGGAGGCGATTCGCTCGCACAATCGAGTCGCAAAGAGTTGCGCCCCCTCGGTGCCCGTGTCTGCGAGCAGCACCGAGAACTCCTCGCCGCCCACGCGCGCGACGACGTCTCCTATCCTCGCGGAGGTCGTGAGGAGGTTGCCAACCGCACGAAGGACCACGTCCCCCGCGGGATGTCCGTAGCTGTCGTTGACGTGCTTGAAGTGATCGAGGTCGATCGCCAGGAGCGCAAACTCGCTTCCCGTGCGCGCCGCGCGGCCGAGCGCGCGGGTGAGGGCGTGGTCGAAGCCGCGACGGTTGAGGCAGCGCGTGAGCGGATCGGTGAGCACCATGTTCGCGAGCTGCGCGCGCACCCCGTTGTAGGCGATACCCACGCGGGTGATCGCGTCGGGCCGTCCGTCCGCCTGCGCATCGTACTCGCGCGAGAAATCCCCGACCTCTGCCATCTCGAACAGCGAGACGATGTTCCGCAGGCGACGACGCACATCACTCGCCTGCACGACGATGAGCGCCGCTCCCGCCGCGGAGATGGCAAGCGTCCACACCTCTTCAGCCACTTCGATCGGTAGCCCGCGCGCTGCGGCCGACGCAATCAGCAGGAGATAGCCAATGATTCCAACCTGCACCACCCGCCACGCCGCAGCCCTGCCGTAGAAAAAATTCGCGACATTGACGACGACGATGGTGCCGAAGAGCGCGCGCTCGTAATGCTGGGGCGTGGTCGTAATGGCGGTGAGCGCAAAGATCAGCGCCAGGTCGAGCAAGAGGGACGCGCTCACGAGCATGGACGACGCTCGGCGTCGCCGTTGGACGCCAGCGCGCATCGCCGCCACGGCACACACGTACGTCAGGACTGCGACAACGACGCCGACGATGGTGGGGTCGACGCCAGCGCCGAGTACGATATGGTGGAGCAGCCCGAGCTGGAGAAGGGCGAAGGCGGCGGCCACTCCAATGCGAGCGCCGGCGTGGGCGACGAGTATCTCGGCCGCAGCCGTCTCGCGCCGCACCTCGCGGGGTGGCGGGGCGGCAGGGTGTGAACCGATTCCGGACGAATCGGACACACTTACCGAAGGTTGGGCTTCGTCGCCTGGCCTGTTCATAATATGTGCATGTTAGCGACAAGCATGCCAGATCTGGCACTCACCTAAAACAATGCCGCTATTGCACTTATCTCTCCGACGCGGATGAACATGCGTGTGTCTCGATGCGGAGCGCCCGAAACACCCCAAAACGCAATTCCTGAGTATGTGATCCGCGTCACTTCATTGCACTTCGAGTACCACTCGGTCAATCGCCCGCGACCGCCATCGACGGATTGGCGGACGCGAGCGGAATGCTGGCGGACGGACGACGTTCGCCCACCTGCTGTCGCCACATCGCGTAGTACAGGCCTTTGCGCGCCAGCAACTCGTCGTGGTGCCCTTCTTCCACCACGCGTCCACGCTCGAGCACGAAGATCCGGTCGGCGTGCAACACGGTGCTGAGCCGATGCGCGATCAACACCGTGATGACGTCAGCGCCCTGCGCCACGTCCCGCATGGTGCGGCTGATCTCTTCCTCCGTGAGCGAGTCAAGCGAGCTGGTGGCCTCGTCGAACACGAGGAGCTGCGGCTCACGCAGGAGCGCCCGCGCGATGGACAGACGCTGCTTTTCGCCGCCGGAGATCTTCATGCCGCCTTCGCCAATCACGGTCTCGAGTCCCTGGTCGGCACGATTGAGCATCGAGTTCGCCGCCGCCCGTCGCAGCACGTCGAGGCACTGTTCATCCGTGGCGCCTGGATGCACGAATAGGAGATTTTCGCGTATGGTGCCGCTGAACAGCTGCGCGTCCTGCGTGACGAAGCCGATGCGCTCGCGGAACTTGTCGAGGTCTACCCGCTCGCTCGACACGCCGTTGTACAGGATCTTCCCATGACTCGGCCTGTACAGTCCCACGAGCAACTTCACGAGCGTCGTCTTGCCGGCGCCGGACGGCCCGACGAACGCGATGGTCTGCCCGCGTCCGACGTCGAAGGACACGTCGGCGAGCGCGGGCTGCACGGCGGTGGCATGCGTGAAGCTCACTCCCACGAAGCCGAGTGTGCGCAGGTCGTCGACCGCAACGGGGTTCACCGGCTTCGGGTCGATCGGAATGCTGAAGATGTGGTCGAAGTTCTCGAGCGATGCCTCCGTCTCGCGGTAGGTATTGATGACGTTCCCCAGTTCCTGCATGGGACCGAAGATGAAGAAGCTGTAGATCATCAGCGAGAAGTACTGTCCCACCGTCATCTCGTGCTGGTAGATGAGGTAGAGCATGAGGAACAGGATGCACGTGCGAATGAAGTTCACCGCGGTACCCTGAATGAAGCTGATCGACCGGATATAGCGGACCTTCTTGAGCTCGAGCTGGAGGATCTTGTCAGTCGTTGCGTTGAGGCGCTGTTCCTCCTGCTTGGCGAGGCCGAGGCTCTTCACGAGCTCGATGTTGCGCAGCGATTCCGTGGTGGCGCCGGCGAGCGCGGTCGTCTCCTTCACGATGGTGCGCTGGATGGTCTTTACGCGCTTGCTCAGCGCCGAGCTGATGAACGCGAGCACGGGCACCGTGAGCAGGAATGCGGGCGCGATGGACCAGTGGATGTTCAAGGAGTAGACCATCACGAACACGACGCCGACCAGCGTGGTGTACACGAAGTTCACGAACTGGTTGATGAATTTTTCCGTGTCCTGCCGCACCTTCTGGAGCTTGCCAAGCGTCTCGCCGCTGCGCTGGTCCTCGAAGGTCTGGAAGGGGAGGGCGAGTGAGTGGCGGATGCCGTCGGTGTAGAGGTCCGCGCCGACGCGCTGCACGATGACGTTGACGAAGTA
>JALYVY010000143.1 GCA_030852985.1 Gemmatimonadota bacterium
TGCATAAAGTGTGGCGCGCCCTTTTCATTCCGCGAGAAGGCCGAGCTCGCCGCAGCGCGAAGGGGATAGTCGTGCTCGGCAAGATGCTGTCGTTCATCGGCGCGACCATTGGCGGATCGGTCGGGTGGTGGGCGGGAAGCGGCGTCGGATTCATGACGTCGTTCTTCATTTCGATGATCGGCACCGGCATCGGTATCTACGTCGGCAAGCGTCTTGCCGACCACTACGATATCTGAGCCCGAGGTGCCATTCGTGCGATCATTCGTTCTCGCTGCTGCCGCCTGCATCATGCTCGCTCCAACGGCGCGCGCGCAGAAATGGAAGGACATCGGCAAGACGGCCAGTGGGAACGTCGTCTCCATCGACCCGCGCAGCGTAAAACGGAAAGGTGACACCGTTTCGGCCACCGTACGTGTCGTCTTTACCGACCCCGTGAAGGCGTCGCGCGGCATCTGGAAGAGCTCGAAGACGACCGCGATGTTCGACTGCCGTAAACGCTACCTCGCCGCGAAGGAGAACGTCTACTACTCCGACGAGAAGGGCACGAAGGTGGTCGAGCGGTCCGTGAACAAGATGCCGGGATTCGGTCCAGGGCTCACCGGCTCGCTCGGCGGCATCTCGGTCGACTACTTCTGCGGACCGAAGCAGTAGCAGTTCGTCAGCGCTTCTTCGCCAGGATCGTCCCGCGGCACTTCGCCGCGCCGCACGAGCACGGAAAGCGCCGCTTCGCCGCCGGAGTATGTCGCTCCTCGAGCACATACGCGTAGTCGTACGCGAGCTCTTCTCCTATTGCGACCTCACGGATCGTCTCGATCCAGATCCGGCCGCCCTCGATCACCGCGTCGCAATTCGGGTCGCATGAGTGGTTGATGAAGCGCGCCTCGTTTCCGTCGTAGGCCGCGTCGATCACGACGTCGTCGTCGATGGCAAACAGGTACGTGTGATGTCGTTCTCCCTCGACGTCCGGATAGCGCGCATCGGCTTCTGCCGGCGTGAGCCGTTCGCCCGCATACTCGATGAGTCGCACGCCCTCGGGAATGACACGCGTGGCGAATGCACCGTTGCCCTGCATCGGTGACGCGCGAATCTCGAACGGCAGGGTGGATTTCGTGGGCGACATGCACGCAAGATAGGCGCGCTACGCCCCGCAACCGACCGGAAGCCCCTGATCGGGTTATCTTTCAGGATGACACCAAAGACTGTAACCGCTGTGAGTACCGACCAGAACATGAGTTTTTCCAACCTCGGCCTCGACACGCGCATCGTCGATGCGCTCGCCGCCCTCGGCTACGAGGAACCCACGCCCGTGCAGCGCGAGGCAATTCCGCCGCTCCTCGCGGGTCGCGATCTCCTCGGGCAGGCTGCAACAGGCACCGGCAAGACCGCCGCGTTCGCGCTGCCCCTCCTTCACCTCGTCACGCCAACCGCAGAGCCGCGCGAGCGCCTGCGTGCCCTTATTCTTGTCCCCACGCGCGAGCTCGCGATGCAGGTCGCGGAAGCTGTGCACAAGTACGGCAAGTCGCTCGGCATCATCGCGCTGCCCATCTATGGCGGCTCGCCGATGGAGACGCAGCTTCGCGCCCTGAAGCGCGGCGTCGACGTCGTCGTGGCCACGCCCGGCCGCGCGCTCGATCACATCCGTCGCAAGACGCTGCGCCTCGACAGCGTGAAGATCGTCATCCTCGACGAAGCCGACGAGATGCTCGACATGGGCTTCGCCGAAGACCTCGAGGCCATTCTCGTGGAGACGCCCGCGGAGCGCCAGACGGCGCTCTTCTCGGCCACGCTGCCACCGCGCATCGCCGACATCGCGAACAAGCATCTCAAGGATCCAGTCCGCGTGCGCATCGATCGGGAGATCGTGCCCGCCGGCTCGGCGCCGCGCGTGCGCCAGACCGCCTACATCGTCGGCCGCGCCTTCAAGATCGCCACACTCGGCCGCGTGCTCGACGTCGAGAATCCCACGTCGGCTATCGTGTTCTGCCGCACTCGTACCGAAGTCGATGAACTCACCGAGTCGCTGAACGGCCGCGGCTATCGCGCCGAGGCGCTGCATGGTGGGCTGTCGCAGGAGCAGCGCGACCGGGTGATGAAGAAATTTCGCGCGAACACGGCGGAGCTGCTCATTGCGACGGACGTCGCCGCGCGCGGACTCGACGTCGAGCACGTGTCCCACGTCGTGAATTACGACGTACCGACGTCAGCGGAAGCGTATGTCCATCGCATTGGCCGCACGGGCCGTGCGGGACGTGAGGGGGTCGCCATCACGCTCGCTGAGCCGCGCGAGCATCGCCTGCTGCGCAACATCGAGTACCTCACCAAGCAGAAGATCGAGATCGCAACCGTTCCGACGGTCGCCGACCTGCGCGCACGTCGCATCGAGATGACGAAGGCGTCACTGCGCGAAGTGATCCTCGCCGGCGAGCTCGATCACTTCCGCGCCGTCGTCGATTCGCTGTCCCAGGAGTTCGACATCATGGACGTCGCGGCGGCGGCGGTGAAGTTTGCCGACTCGAAGGACGGCGCCGACTCGGAGGAAATCCCGACGGTGGCCATTCGCCCCGAGCGTCCGTCATCGCGCCACAGCAGCGAGCGTGCGCCGACCCCCAAGGCGGGCTCGCGCCGGCACGAGGCCGCCAAGGCCGGTGGAAAGGTCGTCGGCGGGAAGAAGCGCATCACCCCCGAGTGGGACGTCGCGCGCCTTTACATCGGCGCTGGCCGGAACTCGAATATTCGTCCCGCCGACCTCGTCGGCGCCATCGTGAATGAAGCGGGTGTCGACGCACGAGCGATCGGGGCCATCCAGATCACGGACCGCTTCGCGCTCGTCGAGGTCCCCGAAGAGATTGCCGACGGCATCATCGAGACGCTCCGGGCAACCACGATCAAGGGCAAGCGCGTGCCGGTACGCCGGGATCGAGAGCAGGGTGGGGCGGGGTGACCGTTTCGTGTCTCTTTTGTAGATTCTTCCTGACTCGTCCACTAGCTCACCAATAGTCGCATGCGCTTTCGCAACTTCGCCATCGCACTGATCCCGCTCGCATTCGCTGCGTGCTTGAGTGACAACTCCACAAGTGCCCCTCCTGTGTCAAACAACTGCCCCGCTTTTACGCCTTCTTTCGACGTGGACCTCACTGCCTCTACAAAAACGGCGACAGGGCTCTACTATCGCGACATTACACTGGGCACTGGCAAGACCATCACGGCCGGTGACGCAATCAACGTCAGGTACGTCGGCAGCCTGGAAAACGGGAAGGTGTTCGATAGTGGAACATACGGTTTCACCATTCCCGGGAATGTCATCCAGGGGTGGAATGAAGGACTTATCGGCATGAAGGTCTGCGGGCATCGGCAGCTCATCATCCCCCCGTCTCTCGGCTATGGTGCTTCGGGCAGCGGCCCCATTCCGCCCAACGCCGTGCTCATCTTCACGGTACAGCCCATCTAACGCAGATGACGATGAACACCTACGTGTACTACATCGCGGAGAAGATGCCGGGCGCCATGGAGATGCAGCGGTTTGCGCATCCAATCCACGTAGGCATCGTCTCGGCGACCGACCACGAGGCCGCATATACGGCGGTGCTCGAGAACCTCCGTCCCACCTTCGCCGATGCGCCGCAGGAACTCGAAGTCCGCTTCGAGGTGCTCACGCCACCGCGCGGTGGCGGTGGGGTCTGGCGCCACGGCAAGCCCATCGATACCGACATCACGTTCACGTCAGCCGACTGAGCGCCTCCTCCTGAACATCCGCACGCTGACCCGCCTCACCAATGCCGGCCTCCTGGCCGGCATTGGCCTTTTGGCAGGTCACGTCCTGATGCCCGCACGAGCGACCGCGACGCTCCTGACTCGCGCCGCCTTCGGTTATCGATCGCAGGCACTGGCGCACTGCTCGGGTGGCGCGAACGCCGAGCCCGCGAGCGCGACGGCGACGCGCTCATCTCCGCGCCGCCACGGTGGATCGTTGGCGGAATCCTCCTGGCACTGCTTGCGGCGTATGTCGCCTACTGGGCCGTTCACGGTTGAAAAATCGAAAAACGGTGATCTGGTTCTAGCCGAGAATCCGCGTTCCAGTGGTCTACTCTTCCACACTGGTGACGCTCATGCACAATATCTCGACATGCAGGCTATGGTTTCCATTTATCGTCCTCGCGCTATTCGGCTGTTATGCGCCGGTGGCCCAACATGTGGGCTCCCGGGTGTCGGAGCCGCTGCGCGTTGTGCCGAACGCACCCGCATCCGTGGTCCTCGATAATGACTCAACCGTCAGGTACGCAAGGGTAAGCCTCGTCGCGGACTCCCTCTACGTGTGGGAGTACCACAAAGGTCGGTCACCGAAGGACTCCGTCGCGATCGCAGCGCATCGCATACGCGCCATCGAGCAGGACCGTCTCAACATTCCCGCGACTCTCGGAGCGGTCATCGCCGGGCTGACGAGTGCGGTGTTCGTTGGATTACTGACTCTCCTCCTGTTGTTGCAAAACGACCACAGTTGAAGCGCTTCGCTGCATGAGGGGCCCATGGCGACTAGTCGGCACTTGACGAACTGAGCTTCGATTCGCCCGTGCCGGAACGCTGAGTGCGAAAGCTCAGCGCGTTATCGTCAACGGTGCCGTCTGCTGCATCGTCACCGTGTGCGACTCCCCCACGCCAAGGATGCCCTTCACCCAGTCCCAGTCGCGCGTCACGCCGCCGTTCTCCATCACCATCAGCCCCACCTCGGCCGCATCGTTCGGATCCATGCGCAGGCAGCCATGCGAGGCCGCTTCGCCGAGCGATTCCACCGCACCCGTGCCATGGATGTAGTAGTCCGGCTCCTGGAAGAAGATCTTCACCGTCTTCATCGGATTGGCGGGATGACCAGGCGCCTTGGCTGTGGCGCCCTTCGCCCACTTCACATCGGGCGGCACCCACGCGGGATTCCACACGAGCTTCTTGATCGTGAACGCACCTGTCGGCGTCGGGTGCTCGGACGCGCCGACGGCGACGTCGTAGCTCTTCACCACCTCGCCGTCCCGCTTCAGGACGAGTTTCCGCTCGCTGAGGCTCGCTTCGAGCGTCAGGGATGACGTCGCGGGAGCCGGAGCGCGTGCCGCGCCCAGGCCAAAAACGAGCACGCCGGAAAGGGGAATCGCGAAAAGCGCGATGAGGGATCGAGTTCGTCTCTGCATGAGTCTGCTTGAATAGTGAACGTTGACGTGATGCAGAGGTAAACACTTGGCAAGCGATGTTCCACTTTGCTGCGGTGGACTACACTTTGACCCTTCCCGCCAATCCGGCGCCTTCTCTCGGCCGCACATACTTCATGAGCGTAATCCATCTCCGTACCCGAACCGTCGCACTTTGTGCGGTACTTGCCCAGCTCGGTTGCTCAAGTGCGCCGGTAACGACAATCACGCCCGTTCCCGCCACCCAGCGTGCATTGGCAACTCCTGCAGCGTCGACCGTCACTGAGGCTGATGTCCGCCGCTTGCTCACCGCCCTCGCTGACGATTCGCTCGAAGGGCGCGGAACGGGCACGCGTGGCTCGGCGAAGGCGGCAGCGCTGATCGCGAACGAGATGCGCGCGGCCGGTCTCGAGCCAGGCGGAGACAGCGGGTACTTCCAGCGCGTCCCGCTGGCCATCGTCACGCGCACCATGCGAAACGGGTCGACTGGCCAGGGGCTGTCACTGCTTCCCAGCCTCGCGGCGCTCGACACCATTCCGTTGGCGCAGCGTCGAGCCGCCGTGAACGTCGTCGGCATCCTCCGCGGCACCGATCCAGTGCTCAAGGATTCCGTCATTCTCGTCGACGCGCACTACGATCATCTCGGCATTGGCAAGCCGGTGAACGGAGACTCCATCTACAACGGTGCAGACGACGACGCATCCGGTACTGTCGCCGTCATCGAGATCGCGAAGGCCATGGCACGCGGCCCGGCGCCGCGGCGTACCGTGATCTTTGCGGCCACCACCGGTGAAGAAGTTGGCCTGCTCGGAACGCGCTGGTATGTGCTGCATCCCGTCGCGCCGCTCTCGCACATGACCGCCAACCTCGAGATCGAGATGATCGGTCGTCCGGATTCCCTGGCCGGCGGCGAAGGACGCGCGTGGCTTACCGGATTCGATCGCTCGTCCATGGGGAAGATGTTCACCGACGCGGGCCTGCCCATTGGCCGCGACATGAGGCCGGAGCAGGGATTCTTCGCGCGCAGCGACAATATCGCCTTCGCCAATGCCGGTATACCCGCGCACACGCTGTCCTCCTTCAACCTGCACCATGACTACCACCAGCTCACGGACGACGTCACCCGCGTCGACTTTCCACACATAACGGCGGTCATTCGCGCGGGAGCGTCGGCAACGCGTCTCCTCGCCGACGGGGCGGCGCCGCGCTGGTACCCCGGTGGTCGCCCCACGCCGCCGGTCGCGCAGGGAACACCAACCACGCTGCCGATTACGCCAGCTCCGTCACTCGCCACACCCGCCGAGCGACTGAGCCGTTACACCACGGTCCGGCTCCAGGCCGACACCACTATGCTCACAGTTCGTGAGCGCCAGATGCTGCCACTGCTCATCGATGCCGCGCGCGAGATGCAGGGCATCTACTGGCAACAGGTCATCGGGCCGCGCGACTCCGTCATGCGCTCGATCACCGATCCCGCATCGCATGTGCTGGCGGACATCAACATCGGGCCCTGGGACAGGCTCGACAACAATCGCTCGTTCGTGGCGGGGGTCGGCGCGAAACCGGAAGGCGCGAACTTCTATCCGCGTGACATGACGAAAGCGGAGTTCGAGCGCGCGGTCGCGGTCGGCGGCAAGCATGCCGACAGCCTGAAGTCGCTGTACACCATGGTGCGGCGCAATGCTTCGGGTGCGCTCGTGGCCATTCCCTACTCGCGATTCTTCGCCGGTGCGAATGCGCGCGCCGCGTCGAAGCTGCGTCAGGCCGCGGCCCTCGCCGACGACGCGGGACTGCGACGCTATCTCTCCCTGCTCGCGACCGCCCTCGTCACCGACAAGTATCAGCCGAGCGACTTCGCGTGGATGGACATGAAGACGAACACGCTCGACATCGTGCTCGGTCCCACCGAGACCTACGAGGATGAGCTCTTCGGTTACAAGGCCGCAAACGAGTCCTTCGTGCTCGTGAAGGACCAGGCATGGAGCAAGCGCCTCTCGCGCTTCGCCGCCGAGCTGCCCGCGCTGCAACGGGGCATTCCTGTCGACCCGCAGTACAAGGCCGAGAAGCCCGGCACCGACGCCGACCTCAATGCGTACAACGTCGTCTACGTAGCCGGACAGGCGAACCAGGGCGCAAAGACGATCGCCATCAACCTGCCGAACGACGAGGAGGTACAGCTCAAGAAAGGCTCGCGCCGCCTTCAGCTCGAGAACGCCGTGCGGGCGAAGTTCGATCGGATCCTCCTCCCCCTCGCGAAGGAACTCATCGTCGCCGATCAGGTGTCACGCGTGACGTTCGATGCCTTCTTCGAGAATGTGATGTTCCACGAAGTGGCGCACGGTCTCGGCATCAAGAACACGCTGGACGGGAATGGTACGGTGCGCGCGGCGCTCAAGGAAAAGGCCGGAGCGCTCGAGGAAGGCAAGGCGGACATCCTCGGCCTCTACATGATTCGGCAATTGAACGCCAAGGGCGAGATGGGGAAGGAGTCGCTCGAGGACAACTACGTGGCCTTCCTGGCGAGTCTCTTTCGCTCCATGCGCTTCGGCGCGGGTGATGCGCACGGCCGGGCAAACGTGGTGGCGTTCAACTTTCTCCAGCGCGCGGGCGCGTTCACGCGCGAGGCCAACGGCAAGTATCGCGTGGACTTTGCGAAGATGCGCGCCGGCGCCGACGCGCTTTCCAGTCAGATTCTCGTGCTCCAGGGAAATGGCGACTATGCGGGCGTGGCGAAGCTGTATTCGGATTACGGCGTCATCACACCACAGGCGCAGGCTGATCTCGATCGACTCAAGACCAAGGGCATTCCGGTGGACATCATCTACGATCAGGACCGGTGAGGATCGCCGGCGCTGGACTGCTGCCGATGCTCCTCATCGCCGCGAGTAGAGCGGAAGGAGCACAGTCCCTCACGTCCCCCGGGATCTCACGGGAGCTTGCGACGTTTCGCTCAGCGCACCTCTCGAACGTGCGGTACGCGCTCGACCTCGACGTCACGCAGCGCTCGTCGGCAAGGGGTCACGTGCGCATCGACTTCGTTCGGCAAGGCGGCGGCGACGTGGTGGTCGACTTCCGTGGACCCTCATCTGACAGCGTCGTCGTGAACGGCGCTGCGGTGACACCGGAGCGGACAAACGGGCACCTGGTATTGCCATCTGCCACGTTGCGCGACGGTGAGAACACCGTCACCATGCGGATGTCGGCGGCCATCGCACCAGCCGGAGCCAGCATCATCAGCTTTCACGATGCAACCGACGGAGCGGACTACCTCTACACGCTCCTCGTCCCCGCGGACGCGAATCAGCTCTTTCCCTGCTTCGACCAGCCCGACCTGAAAGCACGGGTGACACTCACCCTCACCACGCCCCCCAATTGGACGGCGCTGGCCAATGGGCGCGTGCAGCACGTCGATTCGATGCCCTCCGGCAAGACCTTTCATTTCGACGAATCGAGGCCGATCAGCACGTATCTGATCGCGTTCGCCGCGGGACCCTGGTCGGTCACGACTGCGACCATCGGCGGACGCGAGATCTCGTTGTATACCCGCGCATCGCGCGCCCGCGAAGTGGAATCCGACACCCTACTCGCGCTGAATGCGCGCGCCATCGCCTGGATGGAGAGGTACACCGCACAGCCATTTCCTTTTCAGAAGTTCGATTTCCTGTTGGCGCCCGCGTTTCCGTTCGGCGGCATGGAGCATCCCGGCGCGGTGTTCTACAACGAGGAGAGCTTCATCTATCGTGAGCGGCCCACGCTCTCGCAGCTCCTCGGTCGCGAGGCCACGATTTTTCACGAGGTCGCGCATCAATGGTTCGGCGACTTCGCCACCATGCGGTGGTTCGATGACCTGTGGTTGAAGGAAGGATTCGCCACCTACCTCGCCGCGGTCATGCAGGCCGACCTCGATCCGTCCGCGAATCCCTGGAAGACCTTCTACCTGCGCAATAAGCCCGCAGCATATTCCGTCGACGCATCGGCGGGTACGACCCCGGTGTGGCAGGCGCTCGCAAACCTCGATCAGGCGAAGAGCAACTACGGCGCAATCGTCTACAACAAGGCGCCGGGCATCCTCAAGCAGCTGAATTATCTTGTCGGCGATACCGCCTTTCGGGATGGGTTGCGCGCCTATCTGGCCAGCCACGCCTACGGAAACGCCACGTGGGAAGACCTGCTCGGCGCCGTTGGCCGCGCAGCGCGCCGCCCCCTCGACACTTGGGGCGCCAACTACATCCGTCGTCCGGGAATGCCCGTCCTCACACCTCGCCTGCAGGTGCGGAACGGGCGCGTGACGAGTCTCGCCATCGAGCAGCAGCCCGCACGGGCACTCTCCGGCCCCGCGCCCTGGCCCATCAGGACGGAAGTGCTCCTGGGCTACGCCGACGGCCAAGCGGAGCGCATCCCAGTGGAGCTGCGTGGTCGCGTCACGGTGGTGCCAGTCGAGGGTCGACGCGCTCCGGACTTTCTCTTCGTCAATGCCTCCGACTACGCGTATGCGCTCACCCGTCTCGACGATGGGAGCGTTCGCTGGCTCGAGAATCATATCGGGGACGTCCACGACGACTTCCTGCGCGCCATGCTGTGGGGGGCGTTGTGGGATCAGGTCCGTGACGCACGCCTGGCGCCGACGCGGTTCGTGAGGCTCGCCCTGCGCGAACTGCCCGAAGAAAGGGACGAGCAGATCGCACCGGTCATCCTGGGGCGGCTGTCTCGTGCGATCTCCGCGTACCTGTCATCCGCTCAGCAAGCGCGCGTGCGGGCAGATGCGGAACGCGTGCTTCTCACGATTGCGAACGACACGACGCGGTCGTACGGCATCCGGAAGAACCACCTCGACACATGGATTGGCCTCGCGCGATCGCCGCGAGCGCTCATCCAGCTTGATGGCATGCTCGACAGCACGACCATTGCCGGTGCGCCGCTCCGGCCGCCCACACGCTGGGCCATCGTGACCGCCCTCGTCGCCCGCGGCGCGCAGACAGCCCAACGGCGCCTCGACGAAGAAACGCAGCGAGACTCGACGTCAGAGGGGCGTCGGCGCGCCTTCGTCGCCGGTGCAGCGAAGCCTGACTCCGCGACCAAGGCGAGGTACTGGACTCGCTACTTTGCCGACCGCCAACTCAACGAGGACTGGGTCACGGCGAGCCTGCGCGCGTTTCACGACCCGGAGCACGAGTCGCTCACTCGCGCGTATCTCGTCCCCGCACTCGACAGCCTGCCGTGGGTGCAGCGCAACCGGCGGATCTTCTTCCTGGGCACCTGGGTATCAGCCACGCTCGACGGCCAGCGATCGGCGTCAGCGCTCGCGGCCGTCGATCAAGTGTTGAAGCGTCCTGATGCCCTCGCTCGCGACCTGCGCGAAAAGGTGCTTCAGTCGCGCGATGAGTTGGAGCGCACCGTGGCAATTCGGCGCGCATACCCGTGACACAGGCCATATTCAACGCCATGCAACTTCTTTCGAGCCCGATCGTCCAGTGAGAGACCAATCCGATACGACACTGGACGTAGTGCCGCGTTCGTGGGTAGTATTGGCCTCTTACCGCCTTCCGCGATCCATGCTGCACGCCCTGCTCGTCAGTGTTTTTTCCGCCAACATGATCGTCGCCGCGCCCACTCCGCTCGCCGGAATGGCGCCGCACGTCGTATCCACGGCCATGCTGCCTCCAATTGGGCTTGCGGACAGCATCGTCGTCGAGAAGAAGGCGCACGTGCTCACGCTCTTTCGCGACGGCAAGCCAATGCGGAGCTACCTCGTCGCCCTCGGCGGTAATCCGCGCGGCGACAAGTTGAGCGCCGGCGACCGGCGTACGCCGGAAGGAATCTTCTACATCGATTCCCGCCAGCCGAACAGCAAGTACCACCTCGCCCTCCACATCTCGTATCCCGACGCCGCCCACCGTGCGCGATCGATCGCGGCCGGTGTGCAGCCTGGAGGCGACATCATGATCCACGGGCTCCCAAACGGACTCGGCGCCGCGGGCGCGACCCACCGCATCAATGACTGGACGAATGGATGCGTTGCGTTGACCGATGAGGAGATCGAGCAGATATGGAGCTCGGTGCCCATCGGTACCCCGGTACAGATCAAGCCCTAGTGTCACCGCTCGTGAACGCGTTTGCGGGGG
>JALYVY010000351.1 GCA_030852985.1 Gemmatimonadota bacterium
CGGCGATCAGTATCGCCACCTTGCCGCGCCTTTCCCGCGCCGCCGCCGAAATGGATGAAGACGCATTCGGGCGCACGCTCGCGCTCGGTATGCGGCTGGTGACAACCCTCGTCCTCCCCGCGACGCTCGGACTGATTGCGCTCTCCTGGCCGCTCGTCAACCTGCTCTTCAATCATGGCAAGGCGACGACCGAAGGCGTCCACGAAATCCGTGTCGCCCTGATCGGCTATGCTATCGGCTTGCCGTTCGTCGCGTGGGATCAACTGCTGCTCTTCGCCTTCTATGCTCGCAAGAACACGCGCACGCCGGTGATTGTCGGCGCGTTCTCGGTCGTCGTCCTGCTCACCGTCTCGTTCGCGCTGATCGTGCCGTTCGGTGTGCTGGGGCTAGTGCTCGCGAACTCGGCGCAGTTCGCCTTCCATGCCGCCGTGATGTTCGTGCTCGCACGGCGGGTGATTCCGACCTTTCAGACGCGCGGCTTATGGCGGACGGTGGGGCGGGCGGGGGCGGCGGCACTCGCGATGGCGATGGCGGTGCTCATCGTCACCGTCGTCGTCCGGCAACGGATCGGCGACGCGACCGTTCTTCGTCAGGTAGTGATTGTGTTCGCCGGGATCGCGGTTGGCGCGGTCGTCTACCTCGGTGGGGCATGGCTCGTCCGGCTCGATGAAATCCGCTACTTTGGCGACATCCTCCGCGCCCGCATCCGGCGTGGCAACTGATTCACATAATGGGCCCCTACAGCGACACTTTCGTTGCGTCGTTTCCCAACGCCGCCACGATCCGTTGCCACAGACCCTGATCGCACCAGAGCCGATACCGTTTGTAGGCGGCCTCCCATTTCCCACACTCCTTCGGCATCTCGCGCCAGGAGTAGTCCGAACGCACGACCCAGAGGATGCCACTGAGTACCCTGCGATGGTCATGGCGCGGTCGCCCCGTCGTCGGCTTTTGCGGCGGCAATAACGGCCGCACGCGCTCCCATTCGGCGTCGGTCAGCCTCGCTCCGACCGGTGCGAGCGGGATCGCTGCGTCGCTGACGCTCGGTCGGTCGCGTCCGCGCGCACGTCGCGCGGCGCGGCACCGCGCGGCGATTCCCTGGTGCGCCCGTCGCCATCGTGACCAGCCAAACCGAAAGGTCCGTCGCTCATCGGGTTCGGCCATCGCGCGCACCAGGCGGCGTACCTCCGGCACGGTGAGCGGGATCAAGCCGGAATCAGTGCCCCCTTTTCCTCGGTTTCTTCGTGCCGGGCAGCCAGGCGCAGGACGACGATGCCACCCAGAGGGTACCCGGGCGTGCGCCAGCAGGCAGAGCGTGGCGAACCGGTGCCACGCCTCCCACTTGCGCACCTCGTAGTGGTCCAGGCCGACCTCACCTTTGGCCTGCGCGAATCCTTCCTCCACTTGCCAGCGGGTAGTGCACACGCGGATCAACTCCTCCTCACTCACCCCTTCCGTTCCGTAGGCGAGCCAGTACGCATCCTCACTCGGATCGTCCGCGTCACACCGCACGAGTAGCCAGCGGCCCATCCCCTCGGCACACTCCTCAGAAAGCGCGAGACACACCCACGTCGGACGTCCTACACCCACAGAGAGTCGTTCGCTCAACTGCTCCGCCCGCAGCCGCCGCCCTTGATAGTGGACGGCATTGGTCTTCGGGATCATCACGGCATAGGCGATGTCTCGCCCTTCCAGCCACCGCCGGAACGCGTGCGACCGGCCGTAGAACGAATCCGCGACGACCCAGCGCGTGGGCACGTTGGCATCGAAGGCTCGTGCCAGCATCCGCTCGGCCAAGGTGATCTTGCTCGCGAACCGGACCTCCTCCGGGATTCCCGCCTCCGTCCGACGTTCCGCGTCCTGCGTCCACGCACGCGGCAGATACAAGGCGCGGTCGATAAACGCGGCCCCCTTCTCAGACGCATAGGCGAGGAACACGCCCGGGTACCCTCTGGGTGGTATGGCAGTTGACAGTATCCCCCGCCGTGCCGGTGTACTGGGCGGCGACGCCGCACGACTTCGTCCCCTTCTTCAGAAACCCGGTCTCGTCGACGATCAGCACACCGCTTATCTCATCCCCCAGGTGTTCGATGACGTAGTCGCGCAAGTCGTCACGCACCCCATCGGCGTCCCAGGTGGCGGCATTGAGCAAGCGCTGTGCGCCCTGTGGACCATGTTCGCCGATCGCTTCGGCGAGTTGCCAGCCATTCTTGCGCTCCACCCGGTCGAGCAGACCGACGAGATACCGCCGGGCCCGCTCGCGCACTTCCACCCGCCGGAAACGATGAGCAATGCGCGTCACGAGGTCATCCAGCGTTTCCGACCATCGGCCGATCGCGGCGAGTTCGAACGCCTGTGTATCGCATGCCTGCATGATCCGCCCCCTTTCTTACTGTCAGGGGAAGGATAGCGCGAAGATCAGAAAGTGTCGCTGTAGGGAGGGGTCTGCTTGTTGAAAATCGCTGTTCTGGTGCAGTAGCATCCTCTTGTCATCCATGCTGCAGGGAGGTGCACTATGCTCGGTCCGCCCAAGGCCCGCGACCTCGACCGTCCCGTCCTCATCGCGATCGAATCCTATGTGCCCAAGGATCACTTCTACCGGCACCTCCATCGCGTCCTCGATCTCTCCTTTGTCCGCGATCTCGCCACCGATTGCTACGCCAGCGGCGGTCGCCCGTCCATCGATCCCATCGTCTTCTTCAAGCTGGAGCTGATGATGTTTTTCGCGGGTATCCGTTCCGAGCGCAAGCTGATGGAGCAGGCCGGGTACAATCTGGCGATGCGGTGGTATGCGGGCTATAACCTCGACGAGTCGCTGCCCGATCATTCGAGTTTGAGTAAGATCCGTACCCGCTTGGGATTGCCCGTCTTCCGCCGTTTCTTTGAGGTCATCGTCGAGCAATGCATCCAAGCGAGACTGGTCTGGGGCGAGGAACTGATCTTCGACGCGACGAAAGTGCGCGCCAACGCCTCGATGGATTCGCTCATCCCCCGCCTGCGCCTGCTCACCGAGGAGCACTTAGCGAACCTCGAGCAGTCGGAGCCGCCCACCACGCTGTGGGCCATCAACGACGCGCGCTGGGATCTGCTGGAGGAGTGTCGCCTCGATCCCGAGCGACCGCCGTCCGATGGATACGAACGGAAGAGCGACCGGCAGGTGAGCACGACCGACCCGGACGCCGTGGCGATGAAGGCGCGCGGGGAACGGGTGGCGCTCGGGTACCATGATCACTACGCGATCGATGGCGGCAAGGCGCGGATCATCCTCAACGCGCTGGTGACGCCTGCGGATGTGATGGAGAACGCGCCGATGCTCCCGCTCCTACGGCGCGCGATCTTCCGCTGGCGGGTGAAACCGAAACGGGTGATCGCCGACACGACCTATGGCACCGCAGAGAACATCCGCGAACTTGAGGAGAGCGGGATCCGCGCCGATGTCCCGCTGCCCGACTGGGACCAGCGCACGCCCTACTACGGTCCGTCCCTGTTTACCTACGATGCGGAGCGGGATGTCTATCAATGCCCGCAAGGCGCGACGCTGCGACGACGAAAGGCCAACCAC
>JALYVY010000144.1 GCA_030852985.1 Gemmatimonadota bacterium
ATCACGTGGCACTACGAGATCTCGCGCGAGAGCGGGCGCGAAGGCATGATCGACTCCACGACATGGTTCCTGGCCTACTTCTATCCGCGCGTCGCTGTCTACGACGACTACAACGGATGGGACACCATGACCTTCACCGACCAGCAGGAGTTCTACAGCGACTTCAACGACTACGACGTGTCGTTGACGGTGCCGAGAAATTATGTCGTATGGGGGACCGGCACGCTGACCAATGCGGAGCAGGTGCTTCAACCCGCGGCCCTCGGTCGGTTCAGGACGTCGATGACCTCCGACCAGACCATTCGCGTCGCGACCAGGACGGACCACGCGGCGATGGGGGTCACCACGCAGGGCCCGACGAATGAATGGCGCTTTCACGCCGTGAACGTGCCGGACATGGCGTTCAACATGAGCGACCACTACGACTGGGACGCTGCGAGCGTCGTCGTCGACGATGCGACCGGTCGCCGCGCCAGCGTGCAAGCGGCCTACAACGACTCCTCGGCCGACTATCACCAGATGGTGCAGTATGGGCGGCACGCGCTTGATTGGCTCTCGCACAACTGGCCCGGCGTCCCCTATCCCTATGAGAATACAACCGTCGTGCAGGGCTTCGCGGGCATGGAGTATCCGATGATGGCCAACGACGAAAGCTATGCTGACACCGTGTTCTCCCGATTCGTCGCGGAGCACGAGATCGCGCACAGCTATTTCCCGTTCTACATGGGCACCAATGAGAGCCGGTACGCCTTCATGGACGAGGGATGGGCCACCACCTTCGAATACCTCATCGGCACCGCGGACCTCGGCAGCAGCAGGGCCGCAGAATTCTTCAGGCAGTTTCGAGTCAACCGGTGGATCGCGGACCCGTCGCCGCTGGAGGATCTCCCCATCATCACGCCGGCCGATGCCATCCAGGGAACTCCGTATGGCAACAACGCGTATGGCAAGCCCGCGCTCGGATACCTTGCGCTCAAGGACCTGGTCGGTGACGCGATGTTCCGGAAGTGTCTGCAGGCATTCATGCAGCGCTGGAATGGAAAGCATCCCATCCCGTGGGATTTCTTCAACACGGTGAATGACGTCTCCGCGCGCAACCTCGACTGGTTCTTCGACAGCTGGTTCTTCCGGAACAGCTACATCGACCTCGCCATCGACTCGGTGAAGCGCTCGGGGCGATCGTATGCCGTGTCGCTGCACAACGTGGGCGGCATGCCCGCGCCGGTCGACCTCGCGGTGACGTACCTGGATGGGACGTCGAGTGTCGTACACGAAACACCCGGCATCTGGGAGAAGAACATGGAGCGGACGACAGTACTCATACCTTCGGCAAAGCCAGTGCGATCGATCGAGTTGCAGGCCGGCATCTGGATGGATGCGGACAGCACCAACAATCGGTGGAACGCACCAGGAGTCGCACGATGATGCGCATGCGGACGCTCTCGAGCGCACTGGTCGTCTGCTGTGCGGCGTGCGCGGGCATGAGCCAGGGCGGCGCGCGAGCGGGGTCGCTGGGAATCTTCGCCGCGGACGCAGACATTGGCGTTCCGTCGACCATTGGTGCCGGCTCGGCCACATATGACGACGCCCACGCCGCCTATACCATCACCGGCGGTGGCGAGAACATGTGGAGCACCGCCGACCACTTCCACTATGTGTGGGTGAAGATGTCCGGCGACGTCGCCCTCGAGGCGGACGTCGACTTCGTGGCAACGGAGCCGAACACTGGTGCGCCGGACGCGCATCGAAAGGCGGCCCTGTTGATTCGGCAATCGCTCGACAGCGATTCGCCGTACGCCGATGCCGCGACCCACGGCGATGGTCTTACATCGCTCCAGTGGCGCGATGCCAAGGGCGCGGTGACCCACGAAGTGCAGTCCACCGCTGTGCGTCCTTCGCGGCTGCGCATCGAGAAGCGTGGCGACTACGTGTCAATGTCCGTGGCCAGCAGTAATGAGCCGTTCCGGCCGTCGGGGGGCGCAGCGCGTGTCGTCCTCACCGGCGACTTCTATGTTGGTCTCGCGGTCTCGGCGCACAATACGTCGCGTCGCGAAACCGCTCGGTTCACCCGGGTCGCCGTAAGCACACCGGCGCCGCTCGGCGCAACGACCACGCTCGTCAATACGCTCGAGACGATCAGCCTTCGGTCGAAGGACCGGCGCGTGGCGTATGTCGTGACGCAGCCGCAACGGATCGAGGCGCCGAATTGGTATCCGGATGCTACGAATACGATCTACTTCAATACCCAGGGCCGGTTCTACAAGGTGCAGGCGGATCCGCCAGGACAACCGGTTGTCGCGAATCGCATGGCCACGCCCCAGCGCGTGGACCTCGGCACGCTCACCAACATCAACAACGACCACGGCCTGTCGTTCGACGGGAAGCGCTGGGCCTTCAGCGACCAGACGCAGCTCGTCGACGGCAAGCGTCCGTCGCTGGTGTACACGCGGCCCGTCGCGGGTGGGGCCGCGACTCAGGTGACCTCACGCGGACCATCCTACTTTCACGGCTGGGCGCCCGACGGGAAGACGCTCGCCTACTGCGCCGAGCGGGGAGGGAACTTCGATATTTACACGATACCGGTGGGCGGCGGCGAGGAGCGGCGCCTCACGACGAATGCCGGCAAGGATGATGGGCCCGAGTACTCTCCGGACGGGCAATTCATCTACTACAACTCCGATCGCTCGGGCACCATGCAGATCTGGCGCATGCACCCCGATGGCTCGGCGCAGGAGCAGGTCACGAACGACGAGTGGGACAACTGGTTCCCGCACGTGTCGCCCAACGGGCAGCTGCTCGCGTTCCTGTCATATGAGCGAGGCGTCGGCGATCATCCGGAGAACAAGCACGTGCGACTTCGCGTGATGACGCTCGCCACACGCGCGACGGACGAGCTGGCGCGGTTGTTCGGCGGGCAGGGCACGATCAACGTCAACTCGTGGGCGCCGAACAGCCAGTATCTCGCCTTTGTGAGTTACCAGATCGTGCCCGCGGTTCCGTGAGCCAGGCGGCAAGCGCGAGCGTTTCGGAGCGGCCGCTTGGCACGCGTCGTATTCCGTTAGGGCAGGCACCAGAGCACCTCTGGTGAGCAAAGCGCTGGCATGACGCCTGCGCTTCGTCGCGCCTCACATCACGCCCAGATATTCGCCCATGGCCGTCCCCGCGCCGATGCTCGCCTCGCCCGCGGGCACGTTGCCACCGCTCTCCGGCTGGACCATCGAGCCCAAGTGGGATGGCATTCGCGTCATCGCGGACGTCACCCTCGAGCGCGCCGCGCTCTGGTCGCGCAACAAGATCGA
Organism: Gemmatimonadota bacterium; assembly: GCA_030852985.1. Classification (GTDB taxonomy): domain Bacteria; phylum Gemmatimonadota; class Gemmatimonadetes; order Gemmatimonadales; family Gemmatimonadaceae; genus AG11. Next base: position 3,300 of record JALYVY010000144.1, read on the forward strand.
CAAGTCGCACGAATTTCCCGATCTCGTGCACGCGCTCCTCGCGCTCGCCCAACGCGCTGGCCCCATGACACTGGACGGCGAGCTCGTTGCGATCGACGCGAAAGGGAAGCCGCTGCGCTTTCAGGCCCTGCAGGCGCGTCACATGGGTTCCGGCTCGCGCACCGCGTTCGTCGCCTTCGATTGCATCGCGGCCGCGGGCCACAGCTGGACCGCGCAGCCATGGACCGAGCGTCGCAGGGCGCTGGAGCTTCTCGTGCCGAAGTCCGCCCGCGCACTCGTGCGTCGTGGCGAGACCGGTGCGTGTGGCTCGAAGAGCGCAACACGCATCCTCGACGCCGCGCGCAATGACGATTGGGAGGGACTCATCCTGAAGCGGATGGATGCCAAGTACGAAAGCGGCAAGCGATCGCCGTGGTGGCGCAAGGTGAAGCTCGAGCACGAGCAGGAGTTCGTCGTCGGTGGCTACACATTGCCCACCGAAGGTGTCGCTCGCGAGCTCGGGGCGCTGCTCGTGGGTTACTACGATGATGCGGGTGACCTCCGCTACGCCGGCAAGGTCGGTACCGGTTACACGCGCAAGACACTCGAGATGCTCGGCAAGCAGCTCGCACCGCTCGTGCGGAAGACGTCACCCTTCGTCGCGGTACCCAAGGCGGGAATGGCCGGGTCGGTCTGGGTGAAGCCAAAGCTCGTCGCGCAGGTCAAGTACAACGAGATGACCGAGAGCGGCGTGCTCCGCCAGCCCAGCTATCTCGGACTACGCGACGACAAGAAGGCGCGAGATGTCCGCCTTGAAGCGGACACCTCGGCCTCTGCCATACTGGACGCCCTCAACTGCGGCGCGTAGCCGCGTTCGGCGGGCAAGTCGGTAGCATCCACTGAGTCGGAAAAATCGCGACGATCAGGACGTGAGGTGCGTCCCGATGCGGCGCACGACATCCACCATAATTTCGATGTCGTGTACCGTTGCGCGGTGGTTTACGATACAAGCGCGCAACCAGAATCGACCGCGAATAACCGTGCTCGACACGAACGCTTCACCGCCCAACTGCATCTCGGCAAGCACTTTACGGTTGAGTTCGTCGAGATGCTTCTCGTCTCCGCGCAGTGCCAGCGGTGCATATCGGAAGCACACGATGCTGAGTCCGCTGGGCGTCAGGCGCTCGAAGTCGTCCGCCTCGTCCACCGTCGTAGCGAGATGCGCGGCCAGGGTCAGATCGTTCTCGATCATCGCGCGATATCCGTTCACCCCGTAATGCTTCAGCGACATCCACACCTTCAGCGCCTTGAAGCCGCGCGTCTGCTGGATACCGAATTCGCTGAACCACGGCGGCCCCAGCACGCCATGCTCATCGCCGTCGATGCGTAGGTAAGGTGGAACAAGGCTGAATGCATCGCGCATAGCCGTGGCATTTCGCACGAGCACCAGCCCTGCCTCTACCGGTACATACAGCCACTTGTGCGGATCCACCGCGAGGCTATCGGCACGGGCAATGGGGGCGAGCGCCGCGCGATACTGCGCCGTGATGATCGCCGGCGCACCATACGCGCCGTCCACGTGCAGCCACACGCCGTGCTCGGCGCAGATGTCGGCGATGGCGTTGATCGGGTCGATGGCGCCGGTATTGACCGTTCCTGCGCTCGCGACCACCGCCATCGGAATGCGCCCGGCGGCAAGATCGGCGCGAATGGCTGCGTCCAGCGCCGCTGGCACGAGCCGCAAGTCCGCATCAGACTCGATGACGCGAAGGTTCGCGCTGCCGATGCCCAGCAACTCCACCGCCTTCTGGCTGCACCCGTGGCCTTCTGCGCCCTTGTACACCACGAGCGCCCCGTCACCCGATTGCAACCCGTGCTCGCGTACGCTCCGTCCACGTTTGGCGAGTGCGACATGCCGGGCGACGGCAAGACCGGTGAGCGTCGCCACCGACGCGCCACTCACCAGCAATCCCATTCCCTCCGCCGGAAAGCCGACGAGCGCCTTCATCCACGACACCACCTGACGTTCAACATGCACCGCTGCGTGATTTCCGCCGGCAACACTGGGGTTCATCGCGGCCGCGAGCGCTTCGGCGAACACACCGATCGGCGTCGGCGGCGAATTTACCCAGCCGTAGAAGCGTGGATGTCCATTGCCGAAGGGGAACGGCGCAACGTCCCGCGCGAAGTCGCTGAGTACCTCATCCGCGCTCTGGCCGATGTCTGGAAGGGGTTGCTGAGCCATGAATTCCGCGAGGCCTCGCGGAAAGGCGCTGAACACGGGCCGCTCGCGCGTCGATGCGAGATGCTCGACGATGAGGTCCACCGCGCGATAGCCAACACGCCTGATCTCCTCGGCGGTCCACGTGGCGGGGCTGTTTGGCAATTCGGTCATATGGCGAAATCCACGTCGCTCCCATTCTTCCACGCGGGCAGCGCGAGCGAAAGCGTTGTGCCTTCGCCAACGGTGCTGCGTTCGGTCAAATGGCCGGACGTGCCGAGCGCGAGGTCGCGGCTAATCGCAAGGTCAGGCGCGGCTTCGGAGTGTGCCACCGTCGTCAGGTGGTCGAGCGCCGCGTGCCGCGGAAGAAGCCGGTCAGGGTCGCGAATCGATATACTTCGGGGTGGCACCGTCATCGGTATCCAGCGTGGAGCGAGCAAATGCGGCAGAGGTGTGGGACCGCCGTCAGCGACAAACTATGGTCGGGAATGACGCGGGCCAAGGATGCCCACCGCACCCATCGGGTGCGCGTTTTCGAAGACGCCACGACGCGCACCTGCTTTCGCTGCCCGGTTGCGAATGGCACCTGAGATTCCGCGCCCCGGCGACACGGTCGACTCCCGAGTCAGTGACAGTCGACGCCGGATTGGTCTTCTCGCGCTCGGCTCAGCAGCGGTGCTTTCCATCTATTCGGCTGGTTTCCTGCGCACGCGCGCGGCAGCGAGCCGAGTTGATGATGCGGAGGCTATTCGGCATTCCAGCGGACAGCAGGTTCGATCAGCGCGTGTGGACAGCGTCGCCACTCCGGGCCTCGTGCCCACGCCCTTGACGCGTCACCGCGCCGATTCGCTCACGGAACCGACATCTCGCGTGAGTGAGCGCGCGTCGCGCGCGTCCGCAACACCCGCGAAGGCTGCGGCGGCGCGGCCAAGTACGGACTCGCTCAGCATCGGCACTGCACCGCCCGTCGCGGCAGTGGCTGTCGCGCCATCCACCACGGAAATGGTGCACGAGCCGGTGGTGCCGATCGCAGAAGCGCAGCCCCAGCCCGCACCACCAACCCCGGCGCCGCAGCAAGCCCAGTACAAGGACGGCAGCTACGTGGGGTGGGGGACGTCGAGGCATGGCGACATCGAAGCCACGGTCGAGATCAAGAGCGGCCGGATCGTCTCGGCTGAGATCACCGACTGCCGCACGCGCTACTCGTGCTCGCGCATCGCTGCGCTCCCGCCGCAGGTGCTCGCGAAGCAGGGCGCCGAGGTCGACTACGTGTCCGGCGCTACGCAGAGCTCGGACGCCTACTTCTACGCCGTCGTCGACGCGCTGAAGAAAGCGAAGTGACTGAGTCCGTCTCGCACGTGCGCACGACCGCGCTCATGGGCACCGTCGTACGCATCGAAGTCATTGGGCAGCCCCGCACCGACGCGGAGCGCGAGCGTCGAGACGTCGCCGTCGAGCGCGCCGTCGAATGGTTTCGCGCAGTCGAGTGTTGTTGCTCCCGTTTCGACCCGAACAGCGAAGTGCGGCGCCTCGCCGGACGCGTCGTCGAAGAGATGCCGGTGAGTGCCATGCTCGCCGGCACCATGCGCTTTGCGCTCGCGCTCGCGGAAGAAACGAGCGGTGCCTTCGACCCCACCATGGGGCAGCTCATGGAGGAGCGAGGCGATAACGTCGAATACCGCAGTCGTCTTCCAGTGGCTGGAACCACTACGCAGTCCGAGCCCGCGACCTGGCGCGATGTCCTCGTTCATCCGCAACGGCACCTCATCACATTGCGGAAGCCGATGGTGTTGGATGTCGGCGCCATCGCCAAGGGACTTGCCGTTGACCTGGCGGCACGCGAGCTCCAGCCACTCGGCAACTTCGCCATCGATGCGGGCGGGGACCTGTACCTGTCGGGCACCAATGCGACGCGTGAGCTGTGGCGCGTGGGCATTCGCCATCCACGTGCCGACGACGAGGTCATCCAGACACTGCGGGTATCCGGTGCGGCCGTGTGCACGTCGGGCGACTACGAGCGAGCACATACGGCGGCTGGTGACGGCGAGCACCACCTGCTGGACCCGCGCAATCACCAGTCCGCGACCGGCGTGATCAGCGCAACGGTCGTCGCGCCGACGGCCATGGTTGCCGACGGTCTCGCGACTGCGGCCTTCGTGCTCGGTCCGCGCGAGGGCATCGCGTTGCTCGAGCGGCACGGCGTGGACGGACTGATCGTCGCCAGCACCCTCGAGCGTCACATGAGTACCGGCATGCGCAGCTATTTCGTCGACAGCGCCGAATGACCTTTCGCCGGTTCATTCGTACGCCGAAGGGACAGCTCATCGCGCTGCTCGCGGCGCTGGTGGCGATCGCCACCGCAGGCACCGGAGTGGGGCAGGTGGGACCGGGCGTGGTGGCGTCGCTGCTCGCGGCACTCATCATCGATGGTCCGGCACTCCGTGCGCGAACGGGACGGTGGGTGTTCCCCGATGGCGCGATCCTCACGGCGCTCATCGTGGCCATGGTGATGAGTCCATACGAGTCGTGGTACGTGCCTGCCACTGCCACTACGGTGGGCGTGCTGAGCAAATACGTGGTCCGCGTACGCACCGCGAACGTGTTCAATCCCGCGGCGCTCGGGCTCCTCGCCGCCTACTTCGTGTTCGACGCGGCGCAGAGTTGGTGGGGAGCACTTCCCGAGCTCCCGTACGCGGCCCTCGTCCTCCTCCTCGGCGCCGGCGGATTCATCGCGTGGCGCGTGAACAAGCTGCCTTTGGTACTCTCTTTCCTTGGCGGGTACTTCCTGTTGGTGACCGTCACTGCATTCTTCGGCGACCCGGCTAGTGTCGCGGAACTGTATCGGTCGCCCGATCTCCACACCGCGCTGTACTTCGCGTTCTTCATGATCACCGATCCGCCCACGTCGCCACCGAGGCCGAGGGACCAACTGGTGAACGGAGCATTGGTCGCGCTCGTGAGTTACCTGGTGTTCGAGCTCGTCGGCGCGGTGTACTTCCTGCTTGCCGGACTTCTCGCGGCCAACGTGTTGGAGGCATGGCGTCGCCATCGTCGCGTCTGAATCGCACGTCCTTCGTCGTGGTGGCGCGCTCACCGGCCACTCTCCGTCTCCTTACGACACCGAGTTTACCGTGACTGGATTCTCCACCGCGACGTCGACGACTTCCACGACATGATGCGCACAAGCGCTTTGCCGTACGCGCTTGCCGCGCTGCTCCTCCCCGCGTTGCCCACGGCCAACGCGCAGTCCACGGGTCTCGCCGCCACGCCTCGCATGGGGTGGAACAGTTGGGACTCGTATGGCACCACGGTGCGCGAGGGTCAGGTGAAGGCCAACGCGGATGTCATGCGGCCTTCGTGCACGCGAAGCCACTCATCCTCGGTGGCGACTTGCCGAGCGACGACTCGGCGACGACCGCCCCCATCACCAATGAAGAGGTGATCGCCGTCGACCAGCACAGCAAGGGTGGACGCGAAGTGTTCGATCGCGGCGAAATCGGGGTGTGGCGCTTTATCGCATCGGCGCCCGATAGCCAGCGTTCTTTCGCCCGCGTGCGTCCATTCTATGATTGGGCGCGATCCGTGTGTCGTTCGGGTGACAGGGGTTGCGAACCGAAGCACCTTCCCGGAGAACATCATGAAATTGGGAGCAGCACTGCTGAGCATCGCCGCGCTCACGATGTCCGTGCCGAGCGCGTCCGCGCAGGCGAAACCAAACTTCGCCGCGAAGTGGACGGTGGTCGCGGATCCGAACGCGCCGCCCCCAGGCGTCCGGGGAATGCGCGGGCTCGGCCAGGAAGCGACAATCATGCAGAACGGCAGCACCCTCGCCGTCGTGCGCTCGGGGCCGTACGGCGACATCAAGTCGGTCTACAATCTCGACGGCAGCGACAGCAAGAACACGCTGAACATCGGTGGCAATTCCATCGACCAGATGTCGAAGGCCAAGTGGGACGGCGACAAGCTCGTCATCACGACCACGACGAATTTCGGTGGAAACGCCTTGGAGACGACGCAGGTACTATCCCTGGACGCCTCTGGAAGCCTGATCGTCGACACCACGTCGCCGGGGCGTGGCGGTGTCGCTCCCACCACGACGAAGATGACCTACAAGCGAGGCTGACTCACCTGGGCAGGTCGGGACTCACGACAAGGGCGTGGGCCCGTCCTGCTCGTCGCGCAGTGCCGCGGCGCGCGATGGGCGTCGCACACTGCGCTTGATGGCTCGCACGGAGGCGAGTGCGGACGACTCGCTCCTTATGTGTTTGTCGGCAAGCGCACGCGCCTTCGAGAGGCGCGCATCGAAGCGACTGCGCGCGACCTCGTTAGTCTGCGAGTCGCGATATCCCTCGAGCAGGTCCACTTCGTCCTGATAGCGCCGCTCGCGACGGTACATCGCGGCGAGTCTTCCGCAGAGAAAGCCCGGCATCTGCGGGGATTCAGCCAGCGACTCGGCCAGCGCCGCTTCGTAGAGCGAAATGGCGCCTGGCAGGTCGCCCGTTCCCTCCAGGACCGTCCCTTCACGGGCACGGTCGGCTGCGAGGCCTGTGATGTTCTCGGGCAGTAGTCTGAATCCCGGCATGGACGTCCGCTGTGGGGGCCCGTTCACGCACCTGGAGCGGCGCAGTCCAATGCGAACTCACGTAAGGCACGTACAAGCACGGCACGCCCGCCGCACCCCTTCGGGCCAGCGGAAGACCGATACAAAGTTATCGTTACTCGGCTCTAAACCGCGCTGAGTATGCCACCGTACCAACTACACGGGCAGCAGGCGATCGAAGTGACAGCGCACGATGGCATAGCACTCGCACGCGGCGCCTTCCAGTCCGGCGCGGTTCACCACACGGATGCGACCGCGGCGATAGCGAATGAATCCGCGCTCCTGAAGGTTGCCGGCAGCAAGCGTTACACCGGCGCGTCGCACGCCGAGCATGACGGCGAGAAATTCCTGCTTGAGTGAGAACTCGTCGGCACCGTCCACCCGATCGTGTGTCATGAGCAACCACCGCGCACAACGCTCCTCGATCTCGTGCACGCGATTGCAGGCGGCACTCTGCGACACCTGCGTCAGGTACGATTGCGTGTACCGCCCCAGCAGCTTGCGAATCGGCGCGCTCGCGCCTGCCGCTTCGATGAGGTGGCCCATTGGAAGGCGGAGTGCCTGACCGGGCACCTGCAGAAGGTGTCGCTTTCGCTTGCGTCGGCTTCGAGAAATGCGGGGAGCCCCGCGAAGCCTTCGTTGCCAATCGTTCCCACTTCCACGCCGCTGCCGTCCATCATCCTGTTCACGAGCGAGATGACGCACGTTTCCGGAAACCACGCGTGCGTGAACGATTCGCCCTGCTTCGCTCTCCCGAATAAGCGCGCTAGCACACGCTGCGTAAAGTGTCGCTGGCTCGGTGCGCTATCGTACGAAACACAGCGCTCTTGTTCGCCATGCGCACGTGCGCGCGGCAGCAGTCAGCGCCGCGTCTTGGGAGTGTCGAGATGCTGGTCAAGGAGCAGGTTTGCCACGATTTCCTTCAACCGATGGTTTTCCTCGCGAAGCGAGTCCACCTCGCTCCCCTCAACCCCAGCGTGTGCCTCCTGCTCCCTGCGCCAACGGTAGAAGGTCGTCTCCGTAATGCCGAGTCGTCGGCACTCCTGAACCGCGGGAGTTCCCGACCGCACGTGCTCGAGCGCCTGCCTGATCTCCTCTTTCGTGAATCTGCTCGGTCTCATTCACCTTCCCCTCGTGCGTATCGCGGTGGCCGGAGCG
>JALYVY010000352.1 GCA_030852985.1 Gemmatimonadota bacterium
GGCCTGACCCGCGCCGGTAAAGCCGAGCGAGACGAGCCAGGTGTACGGCGGGAGCGCCTTGCTCACTTCGTCCATGACGTGCGGCCAGATGAACCGGTCGTCGTCGATGGCACGAATGAGGTTGAGTGATCGCAGCACGGTGTCGCGCTTTGCTTCTGCCTTGTCGTGCTCCTTGAGGACCGAGGCGTAGCGCGTGGAGTCCTGCACGGCCTTCTGGAGCGCATCGTCCAGTGTCGCATCCTTGCTCGCCTGGGTGGTGTAGAGCAGCGCAACGGCCGCAACAGCGACAACGGTGACGCCCACGGCACCGATGAGCCACGGCTCCCTGACGCGCTCGCGAATGGAAGCGACCGAGCCGGCCAGGTTGAGAGACGAGCCGCCGCCGCGTTTCGCGTTGCGGCGCGCGCCCGGGAGGAGATTGATCTGGATCATCGCGTCGCCTCGATCATGCGACCTGGCGCAGTGCCAGGCCGATTGGAAGCATCAGGAGCGGCGCCACCTCGTCCGTGACGAGGCTGCTCAGCGCGCCATCCCGAACCTTGAGGTTGACGAGTGGGTTGGCCTGCTGCACCGAAAGTCTCAGGCGATCCGCCAGCACATCGGAAAGGCCCGGAATCCTCGAACCGCCGCCACAGGTGTAGATCGCCCTGACCTGGCCACCGGTGCGCGACGAGGAGGCGAGGAACGCTGCCGCGCGCTCGACGCCCACGGCAATCTCCTCACCGCGCCCCTCCAGCACCGCATCGATGTGCTCGGAGCGGTCGTATCCCTGCAGGAGCTGTTGCGCCTCGTCGGACGACAGTCCACGCTCGCGCTGCAGATCTTCACGGAACCGGCGCGTGCCGACCGTGATATCGCGGGTGAGGATCGGGATGCCTTCGTCGAGGATGTTGATGTTGGTGACATCGTGGCCGATGTTGACCAGGGCAACCACCCCATGCATGGCGTCGGGGTAATTCAGCTCGAACGCATTGTGGAGCGCGAATGCGTCGACGTCGACGAGGGCCGGATCGAGTCCGGCGTCCGTGAGGATGCGCATCTTCGACTCGATCAGGTCCCGCTTGGCCGCAACGAGCAGGACGCTCATCTCCACGCCGTCAGCGGTGGGATCGAGGATCTGGAAGTCCAGCTCGACCGACTCCATGTCGAAGGGGACATGCTGCTCGGCCTCCCATCGCATGAGCTCGCGCGCCTGCTGTTCCTTCACGCGCTCGATCTGGATCTTCTTGATGATCACGTCGCGCCCGCCGACCGCGGTCACTACTTGTGTCGTCTTCACATCAGCGGCGGCCAGCGCGCCCCGTATGGCCTCGGCAACAATGCCAGGGTCCATGACCTCGCCTTCGACAATGGCGTCCGCGAGGAGGGGTACGACGGCAACCCGGACCAATTCCGGCTCACTGCGCGAATGATCGATGACCGCGACCTTGATCAGTCCGGAACCGATATCCAGTCCAACCGTGGTTTTATTGCGACCGAACAGTGCCATCGGGATCGTCGAAGTGGGAGGCGGACAGTGGCGCGGCGCGAAGATGAGCCGCTATGGCACACTTGTCAAGAGGCTTTAAGCGAGTGGACGTATAAATTGATCTTGCTTGCACTTACATGCGTCACGACCCACTCAGCGTCTAACTCCTTCGGTCAAAGTGCCGTGCGTCCGGTCACTCGTACCGGTATCACGACCGGCGGCGGAGTTGGTAACAACGAAATTCGCCTATTCGTGTGACATTGATCACGTTACGTCCCCGAAACAGGGAAAAATTCCGAAAAGCCGCTCAAAACGTATCGGAAAGGCTCCACCGGCCGATTGGCCGGAGTGCGGACCGTGCCGATGAAGTATCGGATCCTGAACCTCTCTCCAGTATGAGGGACAATCGTCGCCGGGCAGCCACGACGCCCATTGGACCGACCGTTACCTCCAGGCCAATCACATAGCGGCGCTCCGACACGCGGAGGAGTCGAAGGCGGCTTGACGCGATCAGTCCCGTAGCGCCCACTGGGCGAGGCGCGACAACGGCGTCCCGACCCTGCCCCACGGGGATCGAGTCAGCGGACGCGGACCACTCGCCGAGAAAGTTTGCGAGCGCCCTCCGTGCCTCTGCGTCTGCGGTGACACTTGCCGCCTGCGACTGCGCCGCTCGCCCCGCTGCTCGGCCAGCCTGTGCCGATCCGGCAAGCAGGGCGGCTGCCAGGGCCAGCATCCCGAGCGCGATCAGGAGTGCGCTACCGCGTTTCCGAGAGGGTCTACCGCGCGCGCGCATGCTGAAGGGCTATGTCGATGGAGTCGCCTCGCACGCTGTCCTGCCCTCGCTCCCGCCCAGGCGCAAGCGCATGCGTGATCACGCGGATGCGCGCGACGCGCGACGTGCCAATCTCGGCCGGCGGGATCTCCGTGGCGTCAGCGTCGAAATAGCGAAATAGCGAGCTTCGTCCGTCTGGGCTGCGCAGGAATGGGCCGGCTACAGGTTGCGGGGTTGAGAATGATCCCGAGGCATCATTCCACTCGCGATAACCGAGCTGCCAGCTGCCGTCTGCGGACCGGTAGAAGCTGAAGCGGCTTGGTCGAGTGACGCGCAGCGGTGTCAGGGCCGGGATGGTATCGGTCGCTCCAGCAAGCACGAGTCGTGTGGTTGGTCCAGTCGAGCCGCCGGGTGCCGGGCACACCGCGTTTACCGAAGCGATGGCCTCAATCCTCGCGCCCCGCCAATTCGTGTCGGCGAGAAACCAGAGCGAGTCGCCGGGTCTCGGTTCGGAAGCCATTCCCCCAAGAGGCACCTTTCCCGATTCGACGGGGAAAAGGGTCACGGCGCCGACTGATCGATCGCAGGCAAGGGCAACCGCCACGGTGGCGCGAAACTGAATCGCCGTATCCCGCGCCGCACCTGCAGCGAGATCGCCCGACCCCTCGTCAATGAACGCGAGTTGGCTCGCCAGCACGGATGTAGCCGCGCGGAGCTGGGCCTCGGCCCTCGCCACGCTCCCGATTCGCGCGCTCGTCCGCTGTTGTCGGAACAGGCTCGATGTGGCGGCAGCGAGCACGATACCAGCGAGCGCGATGGCCACGAGCAGCTCGATGAGCGTCGCGCCCCACCGACTCAACACGGTATGGCACTGGTCAGCGCGAATGTCCTGAAACCGCTTGCTCCCAACCACGTGATGCTATCGGTGACGTCCTGAAAGGCCCCATTACCTCGGATCGACCACTGTTCTGTGACCCGCGCGCCGGCGTCCGTGACGGTGCCGCTGCGCGCGCGCTCGCATCCACTGGCCGAGAGCCGGGCAACCCGCGACTGCGCACGCTCGACCGCGTCGCGCCGGCGTGCCGCGTCGAGCGTGGTTCGCAAGGCGAGCGCGCTTGCACCCGCGATGCCGAGGAGCCCCACGGTGACGATCATCAGGGCGACAATGACCTCGACGATACTGAACCCCGAACGGCGCGCTCTTCTCCTGCGTGCTGACGATGATATGGTCATGCGCGGAGGGTACCTGATCCGCGGCGCGGTAACGTCATCGTTCGACTGCAGGACGTAACGAAAGAGCGGCGCGCCAGTTC
>JALYVY010000145.1 GCA_030852985.1 Gemmatimonadota bacterium
GGGGGCGGGGGCGCGCTAACAACGGTGAGCGTCGCCGACCCGGTAGCGCCGCCAAGGCATGCAGCCGAGATCGTAGCGGTTCCAGCCCCCACCCCCGTTGCGCCCCAGATGCCGCCGCCTGCGTCGACGACGATCGCGACAGCCCTGTTGCTGCTGTTGACCGAAAAGTTGCAGGGGTTGGACCCTAGGTGCCCGACGCTGACATTCACCGTGCTGCCGACTGTTATCGAGTTCGCGCTGAGCGCAACCGTCAGGTATTGGAGAAAACAAACGCTGTGGTCCGTAGACGGCTTGTCGCCCGACAAGCCCACTTGGTTCACGCTGAACGCGATATGATGGTTCGTCTTTCCGACGACGTCGTGATCTGCTGCACCGCAATCAACGGGCGGAAATGAGAATGTGTTGTAATAATACGGTTGTAGGAAAAAATTCGACGTGGGCTTTGTTCCGAGATACGCAGACCCATCTTCAATGACCGTACTTGTGCTGTGGCTGACGGCCCAGCTTGCCGACGTGGTTACCGTCCCTGATCCACCATGGTCGATGGTCATGTACGCGCTAAGGATGCAGTCGCTTATGTCAAGATCTGCGTTGAAAAAGCATTGGGGCAAGTCGTTCGGGTCCGTAATCGACGAGCGCCCACCGACGTCGCCCTTCTCTATCTGGTCGAGGCGCGCGGTCAGGTCCACGAGATCCGCTTCGGCCTGCCGTCGTCGCGATGCTACGAGTGCCGGGTCGACACCGTGGCGGAGCATCTGCTCAAAACCACGCTCCGATCTCAGGTAATTGATGGCGGCAATCTGCTGTTCGACAGCAGCCCTGGCTGCGGCGGTGACGGAAGGGTCCCCTCCGGCGCGCGCTGGCGCGGGCATCTGCGAGGCTGGTGCCGTAAGCCGTCCGTCAACGCACGCGGCTGCCGACAGCAGCAGGAGCAGGCTCGCCCTCACCGCAAACGCCACTGGTCTGGTCATACTAGGCTAGTCTCCTCAAGAGTAAGTGAAGACAACACGACACTCAGTCGTACGAATTACCGCTTGCATCACATCCTCGGTGCGCACGCCGGGCGTCTCATCATGACCTCATGGATCTGGTTGGATGGTTGGCTAACGATGACTCCCACGGCCACAAGCGACGTGGACGTCGCGACCACGCCAGCGGCGGTGACTAGCTCCTCCGGTGGACGCAGGAGCCGTTGCGATACTGCGCCGTTGGCGGCAATTGTGACTTCGAACGTTTGCGGGAGCGGGGACAATGACAATGTCCCTACGAGAAGACTCAGCGAATTACATCGCGTCGCGGCGACGGAGAATGAGTTCGCCCTCAGCGGCAGTGATACGGCGGCAACAGGAATGGGCCGCAACGAATCGTTAATCTGTACGACACGAATTGAGTCGAAAGCGAATTTTCCGGCCGCCTTCTCCCCCCAGACCAGCAGCGTCTGCCCACCCATGCGAATGAACTCTAGGTGCGAAGCGAACCGCCGGCCGAGTCGGCGAATGACGACGGGTGCACTCCATACGCGCCCTTGATCCGTCGACCGGAGCACCGTCACGCCAGTGGTGTCAGACGCGTCGAAGCTGTTGCCGACAAGAGCCACCAGCAGCGAATCACCAAATGCTAGAATCGCGGCAGGTTCATTGACCGAGCGGTACGGTAGCTGCTCGACGTGCCAAGTCGTTGCGTCTTGTCGGAGGTGGACAATGCCAACCGTCTGCCCGATTTCAGCCCGCCATATGATTGCGTGAAGTGAGCCCGCACCATCGAGCGTTAAATGCCCGTCGTCGGTGGTCCACTCCAACGCACTCGCTCTGAGAATCTCCGTGGGCGTCGACCACCTTCCGCGAGCGAAGACTGCGTGCCAGAGCGCATTCTGCCATGGGCCGGGCCAGAGGAGTGCTTGGGACACGACAGAGTCACGTTCCGCCCAGACCAGGTGAAGGTCGCCATTTGGCGCCTTCAGGATTTTGGGATAGATGAACTGGAAGGATCCCGGCGGCGCCGGAATCGCGCCACCCGGCAAACGCGCCAGGTAAATCGGGCGTTCGCCGACGGCCGTCCCCTCACTCAACGGAACGGGGTAAATATTCGCGACGAGGTAGACAGTATCGAGGAAAGACGAGAGTATCGGCCACCGTATTGCGTGACGCGCGGGCACCCCCTCCAGATCAATGGGCTGCGTCCATGCTGGCTGCGTCGGGGAAGCGGCAGACACTTGCGCCGCGCAACTCGTGATGTCGGCGGCGGGCGATGCTACCAGGCATATGAATGCCGCAGTCGAGAAATAGGACCGGAGTGCATCCAGTGGATTCTCGGCGACGAACTTCATAGCCGGAATGACTTGGCCACGGCATCACGATGCAGACGGCGCGAGGACACACCACACAACGCATCTTCGACGAACATGCGATACCCCCCGGTGTTGGAAGCTACATCCAACGCTCGAAGTCGGCATCGACCCGTCACGCGCTGTCTTGCGGCGGCACTTTAACACAATCCCAGACGGTCGTCAACGGCAACTTGATGCGCGGCTGTGGCCACCTCAACCGCCGGCATATTCGCACCTATCGCCATCACTTGTCGTTTACAGCGTCACGCATGACGTCTTAGGCACATCGCTACACGTCAGCGACGTCGCCCATTTCTGGAAATAACAGGTTGTCTATGACCGGGGCCACAAGTGTTGCTGATGGTTTTGACGGTTGTCGTCGTCAGGCTAACATCCTAGCCATATACGCTCGTCAGTCACCGCGAGCTTTGTGCATGGAAGCGTCTTTGGTTTACGCCCCACTGCTCTCGTCAGTTAGTGTCCATCTCAACGCGAGGAGAGACATTTTCAGCAAGGGAGGCGAGTGACAATCCGTCCCTGATACAGTGGTCGCTGTTGGAATTCTGCAGATTCCGATGATATGTTCTCGAGGCCAGCACGAAGTCCACCCGGGGGGGCGGAGAACTCCCTGTGATTGTGCAGGTCGTGCACGAATTACCCTTTCGATGTGAATCCGTTTACCTGGCGAGACAGACGAAGCGGAGCCTTCGGCGGAACGAGGTATCAGCCGTCGGGTGATCCCTGGCACGCCTTTGTCGAATTCGACCAGCTTCGCGGGCGATGAGGGATGCGAAAGTGCCTCGATCGCAGCGGCGACGAGTCGACGCGACGAGTACCGCCAGGGAAAGACCGATTGACGTGAGCGCGTATCCTTCAATGCCGGGGAGACCAGAAGTGCGAACGCTTTTAACGCATCTCGAGCCGCGGCGCCGACGCAGGTGCCTTACGCCAGTGGGTCGCCTGCTCGTAGGAATACGCGAGGCCGATGAGTGTCGCTTCGGACCATGGGCGGCCAAGGAGTTGTAATCCGGCCGGCAGCCTGTCGCCGAGTGTAAAGCCCATCGGAACCGTGATAGCGGGGTAGCCCGTACTCGGCGAAAAGAGTTGGCTGTTATCCCCCGCGGGCGTGTTCAGGTCGCCGATCAGCCGCGGTGGATTGCTCCACGTCGGGTAGGCGAGCGCGTCCAGGTGCAGCGAGTCCATCGCCGCGAGCGTGGCACTGCGCAGCCAGCCTCTAAACCCGTCACGCGAGCGGCAACCCGGAGAATCCGGCGACATCGAGTCGGCCTGCGCGGCCTCGAGCCTCATCTGGATGGTCGGATGAAAACGGCGCGACTTGATGATCTCCGCGAGGGAATGCATTGGAATGCGGTCGCCATTGGAGCGAAGCCACTGCTCCAGGTCATGGCGGAACTGGTTGCAGCCGCCCGTCATCGCTGCGAGGTGTGCGTCGAGACCGGGAATCGTCACGTCCACGACCGTGGCGCCCTGCCGACGCAAGTCGGTGAGCGCTGCATCGAACACGCGCACGATCCCCGTGTCGGTCGTCGGACGCTCATACGCCTGCCGCAGCACGCCGATGCGCGCACCGCGCAGGGCGTCGCGTCGGAGGGCACTCGCATAATCGGCCACGTGCGCGTTCGCGCCGACCGTTACCGGGTCGGCGGGATCCTCGCCGGCCACGACCTGCAGCACCGTCGCGGCATCCGCAACGGTGCGCGCCATCGGTCCGGCAACGTCCGCCGCGAGGCTCAACGGCGCGATGCCTCCTCGGCTCGTCAATCCCATGGTGGAGCGAATACCCACCAGCGCCTGATGCGACGAAGGGCCGCGGATGGAGTTGCCCGTATCCGTGCCCAGCCCCACCTCGCCGAGGTTTGCGGCGACGGCGGCTGCCGTGCCTCCGCTGGAACCAGCCGTCACGCGATCGAGCGCGTACGGATTTTTCGTGTAGCCCGGCAGGATGGAACTCACCGTCTCATATGGCGTGAAGGCGAACTCCGCCATGTTGGATTTCGCGAGCACGATCGCGCCCGCGGCGCGAATGCGCTGCACCATGAACGCGTCGTTTGTGGGCACGAACCCCTGCAGCGAGAGCGAGCCCGCCGTGGTGGGCAGGTCGGTCGTCTGGAAATTGTCCTTCACGATCATCGGAATGCAGTGCAGCGCGCCGAGCTTGCCCCCGGCCTCGGCGTAGCGGTCGAGCGAATCAGCAAGGACGAGTGCACGCGGGTTGACGACGATGAGCGCGTTGATGGCGGGCCCCGTCTTGTCATACGCGGCGATGCGGTCCAGATAGCCCTGCACCACCGCGTGACAACTAACCGATCCCGAGCGGAGCGCGGCGCGCACGGTGGGGATAGTGGTCTCGACGAGATCGAAGCGCGGCGACGCAGGTCGCTGTGCGATGGCGGCCAACGGCGCAAGCATGCCGGCGGCGAGGAGAGTGGCGAAGAATCGTATACGCATGTAGGTCAGTGAAGGGATGCGCAATCATGCGCCGAAACCACGACATGCCACAAGCCGCCACTAATCACGCTACGCGATCTTCGTGTACTTGAGCCCCCGTTCCTGGAGCTGTGTAAACGCCACCACCATCGCGGGCACCATGATGACGCCGGGCAAGAGACCGCCCATGAGCGCGGCGTGGATTTCGTCGGGCGCGCCGAGCCCCGCGGCGGCGAGCTTCTTCGTCGCGCCGGCGATCGTGTTCATGCAGATGAGAAAGCGCACGCCCCGCCGCTGCAGCGCTTCAACGCTCTGCTCGCGCGTCACCGGCCCGTCCGGGACGACATTGGCCTCGGTGAATACGTTCCGCTTCCCTGGCGCCTTGGTCGCCGCGTCCGTCACCTCGTATTGCTCCCCGATCCGGTAGCGCGACCAGAGCGCATCGGTGAGCACGAACGGGATTCCCTCACCGTGGACGCCGATCACCAGGTTGACGTCGCGCTCGGGGACGTGGAACGCATCGCGCCATGCGTCGAGAAAGTTCTTCGATTGCGCGAGCGGTTTGCCGTTCTTGTGAGCCGACACGTCGAACACTGTGCGATGCTTGCCCGTGAGGGCGCGCATCCAGTCGTCTCCTGGAGCCGTCGCGCCGACGTCCGATGCGCTGGCCGCGGCAAGGAGCCGAGGCGAAGACAGGCCGGCGGTGACGGCCGCTGCGCCAGTCACCAGGCGAGTAAGAAACGTGCGACGGCCAGCGCGCTGTTGAATGGCCGCGGGCACGTCGAGCGGCGATGGGTGCGATTCCTTTGCGGTCATGGTAGAAGGCTCGGGGTTAGGAAGGTATACGTGGAGCGAGAGACACTCGTCGACTACGCGTCGCTGAGCCATCCACCGTCGAAGCCTGCCGCGCGCAAGCCATTGACGATATACGGACACGCCCGCATCAGCTTCCAGACGAACTCGCTGCGATAATTCTCTATCATTAATACCACCGGTCCCTGGTCGATGGCGTAATAACCCTGTGAAATCCAGCCCTGCTTGTCGTCGCCCTGCTCCATGAACGTCTCGTTGTAGCTGCACTTGTAGCCGAGTTCCCCGGTGATCTCCGGATGCGTTCGTTCGAGCGCCTCGAGTGCCGGCACCACGATCTCGGGAGCGAACGGCAGCGAGGCCACGATCGCCCACGGGGACAGCGTCCCGTCGTCGGGCCCGTATGGAACGCCGCGCGCACGATACGCCCAGAAGCGGCGCGACGTTCCTTGCACAGTGTGTTGTGCAGGACCAGGCCCGTCGCTCGCGGTGATACCCCACGCATTCGCACCGTATCCGGCGAATCGACGTGGATTGCGGATGGCGTACTCGCGCTGGATGTAGGTAGCGCGACGGCTGTTCTCGAAGTAGTCGATACCCTTCGCGCGCATGTACTCGTCGCGGATGCCGCGGAAGTCGATCCACACGTGGCTCAACTGATGGATGAACAGCGGCCCGCCAAAGAGATGCTCCCGCCCGTACAACCGCTTCCACCGATAGGTGCTCGTAAAGGCGTCATACCCGCGTCGATCGATCGGATGCGTCGGTGAGCCGAGGGCCAGCACGTACAGAAAGAGGGCTTCGTTGTATCCCATCCAGCCGTAGCGCAGGAAGCCGCGCTCGGGCGTCCACCCCATCGACACGGCGTCGCCGCCCGCGCGCGCCCACTCCCAGTCCGCGCGTCGATAGAGCGCGTCGCCGACCTGCCGGAGCTCCTGTTCCTCCGCCGTGTCACGATCGAAGTACATGATGGCGACGAGAATCCCCGCGAAGAGAATCGCCGAATCGATGGTGGACAGCTCGCTCCGTGGCGCACGACGACCACTCTCCATGTCGAGAAAGTGATAGTAGAAACCGCGATATCCCGTGGCTTTGCGCGCCTCGCTCTGCTCGCTGTCGCGGAAGAAGCGGAGGATGAGGAGCACGCGCGACACCGCATGTTCGCGCGACACGTACCCGCGCTCGGCGGCCACGGCATAGCACGACAGGGCGTGGCCCGAGCCAGCGATCGACGCCAAGGCGTGCTGCTTCGTGCTGTCGGGCACGAGACCGTTGGACGGATTCATGCCGCGGTCGAAGTAGCCGAACGTCAGGCGCTCGATTCGCTCCATCGCTGCCGACAGCTCAGGGCGCTGAACCATTCGCGCAGTATGCACGCCTGCAGGGGCAGAAGCTACGCCCGGCGATGTGGTGCGCGCATCGCAGCTCATAAGAGAGGCGCCGAGCCAGAACGAACAGGCGTCAGCGCAACGCGCAAGAGGCACGACTGCGGTATCGGAGCGGATTGCCACTCGCCATACTCTGCGCGGCAGACATCTTTGCCTGTGTTCCTGACGTCACTCTTCTATCCGAGGTACACCTCCCATGGCAAACGGCTGGATCATCACTATCATCGTCGGCATCCTCGCCGGCTTCCTGGCTGGCAAGATCATGAAGGGCTCAGGCTACGGCATCCTGATGGATCTCGTTCTGGGCCTGGTGGGAGGCTTGATCGGCGGATTCATCGCGAATGCGCTTGGTCTTGCTGCAGGGGGACTGATCTGGTCCATCGTCATTGCGACCCTCGGCGCAGTGCTGCTCGTGTGGATCGTGCGCATGGTATCCGGTAAGCGTACGAGCGTTTGATCTGCGCGGAGCGGATCGCGACGGGTGTCGCGGTCCGCTCTGCTGACCGGCACTCCGAAGGCGGCGTCACGCTTGTCCGTGCCATTCTCCTCCTCTTCGCCGGCCTTCACGATGTCGCCCGTGGTGAACAGGATCCGCTTCAAAATCTCCCGCCATTCCGGAATGGGCGCCGTTAGCATGTATCGCGCATTGCAAAGAACGCTAACGGAGGCCTTATAGCCGCTCGCTGCGGACATCCAATATCTGGATCGCCTCTGCACGATTCATATCGCTTACACGGTCCGGACCGTGCAACGCGCGGCGACACCTCGCGGGCGAATGCCACCTGCCCGCTTCCACGGCTCCTACCTGACGACTCGTGAAGCGAATCAAGCTGGCGTTCTGGGGGTTCTGCATCGCCCTCACCATCTTGTGGCTGGCGGCCGACCCGATCCTCAGGACGTCCTGGAAATTCTCGGCTGGTCGGCTGTCGTTCATCAATTACACCGGGATCATCGCCATGGGTGTCATGGCAGTGGCGATGATCCTCGCGGTACGGCCGGTCGTGATCGAGACCCGACTGGGTGGGCTCGACAAGACCTACCGACTGCATCGATGGCTCGGTATCGCCGGCGCCGTCATGGCCATCGCCCACTGGATCTGGATCGGGCTCCCACAGTGGCTCGCCACGCTTGGCCTTATGAAGCAGGCGCCGCGCGCACCGCGCGGTGGTCCCGCCCCGACGGACTTCGCGCTGCTCCGCAGCCTGAGCGGGCCAGCGCGCAGTGTCGGCTCGTGGGGCCTGTATGCGGTCGTCGTGCTGGTGCTGCTCGCGCTGATCTACCGCTTTCCCTACCGCTGGTTCCTCCGCACGCACCGCCTGCTCGCCATCGCGTACCTGCTGCTGGTGTTCCACGCGGTCGTATTGATGAAGTACATCTACTGGACGACACCTTTCGCCTGGGTATTCACGCCGCTGCTTGCCGGCGGCTGCATTGCGGCCGTGTACATCCTTCTCAGGAAAGTGGGACAGACCCGCCGGGCCGTTGGGATAATCGACTCAGTCACGCACCATGCCGACGTACGCACCGTCGCGGTGGCCGTCCGCATCAAGGATCGATGGAATGGTCACCAGGCGGGCCAGTTCGCGTTCGTCAACTTCGACGATGGCGAGGGCACACACCCCTTCACCATCTCGTCCACGTGGAAGGACGACGGCCTGCTGCAGTTCCTCATCAAGGAACTCGGCGACTACACCCGCGACCTCTCCGCGACGCTCAAGGTCGGCGACCTCGTCACGCTGGAGGGTCCGTATGGACGCTTCACGTTCGACGGACGGAAGTCGCGCCAGATCTGGATCAGCGCGGGGATCGGCATCACGCCGTTCATCTCACGAATGCAGGAGTTGGCGGAGCACCCCGATCCTCGTGTAATCGACCTCTTTCATGCAACCGGGGCGCGCGACACCCGGCCAATCGACGGCCTGCGACAGCTCGCCCAGGCAGCGAAGGTGAACCTGCACGTGTGGGTCCTCGCCGAGGACGGTCGGCTCACGGGGGAACGGGTGCGGCAGGAGGTGCCGGACTGGCAATCGGCCGACGTCTGGTTCTGTGGACCGGTACCGCTCGGCGCCGAGATTCGAAAGGACTTCCGCGCCGCGGGTCTCGCGTCGAAAGACTTCCACCAGGAGTTGTTCCACCTACGGTGATCGCGACGTCAGCGCCAGCCTGAGCTGCTGCCCAATGTGGATTGCCCTTCGGACTCGAGCATGCCTACGGTAACGTTACGAGACCGTTAACGTCCCTGCGGCTTCGTCGTACGCAACAGGGCGTGACTCCAGCGCACGATTGGCTGGTCCGAGCGTTACGGCACCCATGTTGTTGAAGCGAGCGCCGTGATTGGGGCAGTCAAAGCTCTGCCCCACGATGTTCACCTTCGTGCCCTGGTGCGTGCAGGCCATGCCGAGCGCAATGAACGACGTGGCGCTCGTGCGCACGGCCGCGATGCCGGATCCCGACCCCGTGGCCGTCCTGATTTCCACCGGCTGCCCGACCGTGGCGAGCCCTGCGTAGTCAGACACCCTGAGCGTGATGGGACCGCCCGCCGGCGGTCCGGAGCTCACGCCGGTGAAGTCGCTCGCCGGCGCGCACCCGGCGGCGATGAATGCGCCGGCCACAAGCGCCACGCGCCCCAGGAAATCACGGCGGCTTACGCAACTGTCGCAGCCGCCCATCTTGGATTCGTCGGTCATGTATGTCACACGGGTATGAAAGCCGCGGTCCACTGTGCCAGGTTCAGGTCCTGCTGGTAGAGCGTATCCACATCGACGACGAGTGCCTGCCCATCCTTGCGCACGGCGAGGCGGTCCATGTCGCGCGTCGCGCGGCCCTCGATGAACGTGCCGTCGGCTTTGTAATGCGACTTGTGCTTGGGGCACATGAACTGCTTGTCGTCGGCTTCCCATCGCAGCGCGGTGTTCTGGTGCGGGCACGCGAGCGAGAACGCGTAGATCCGTCCCGCCGATCGTGCGATGATGACGCTGTTGTCCTTGTCGATCGCCACGCCGTCCGTGGCCGGAATGGCGTACCGCTTCTCCTCGTGGCGGTCCCCGCTGCGTGACGCGAGCACCCGTGCATCGCCGATGACCGGCATTGCCTCCGCGGCGCGCGTACCTGCGCCAAGGAGGCCAAGCGACGCAAGTGCCAGCGTCCCGACGCGCAGGAAATCTCGGCGCTGCATGGCAGCCGGAGCGCCCAGTGCATCATGCAGCGTACAGCCTCCACACTCAGGACCGTCGGCCGAGGTCGTCACGTTTATATGCTTCATTGGAAACCATCCGGAATTCACGTGGTGATGCGTCTTGCATCATGCTACCCCCGCGCACGGACGTTGATCCGTTGCGCGGCAGCCCACCACGTTCAGTGGTTGCCCATGAGCATGATGCCGCAGTCCACGAGCGCGGCGCCCATGGAGTAGCAGGACACGTGCTTGTGCTGATTGCGCGCGTTGGAGTCACGCTTCGCGTCGCTGGCGAGCTTGATGCCGGACCAGGAAAGCTGGGCGAAGCGCTCGCAACAGTGCCGATCAAACGGCATCGTCGCGTGCGTCTTCAGCGCGAGACAAGGCAGCACGCTCATGCGGCAGGCAATTCGTCGGCCGCCGTGGTTCAGCACATAAAGGGGTTGTGAGTTGACGAGCGGACCGTAACTTTCCAATAGGCGGCGCGAGGCTCGCAGCTGGAGGCGGAGATGTTGACTGATCAGATCGGGACACTGTTGAGGACGTCGCGGAAGGCCCTTCGCCTTACGCAGAAGGAGCTGGCGCGGCGGGCCGGCGTCAGCGAACGACTTTGGGCCGAAGTGGAACGCGGCGAACGTCCCAACGTGAGCCTCGAGACTGCCCTTCGCATGCTGAGCGAAGTGGGGGTGAGTGTGCGCCTCGACGATCCGCTCGGAGCGAGCCATGTGCTGCACGATCCCGCCACTGGGGCAATGGCGCGGGCCGCACGCGCGGCGATTCGTCGGTCTACGTGGCAGGGACGACAAATTCGGCTGGCGCAGGAAGGCGTGGATCCGCCGCGTGCCGTGCCGAGCGCGAATGGTGTCGATGCAACGGCGCGGGTTTCGGAGCAGGCCTTCGTGATCGCCCGGGCACGCCGCGGCTCGCGCCGCTAGATGGATCCGCTTCCCAACGATACCTCGGTTCTCGCAGGTGATTTTGCCGATTGCATTGCGGCGCTCAATGCGCATGGAGTCGTGTTCATCCTGGTTGGCGGATTCGCGGTTGGCTGGCACGGCGT
>JALYVY010000353.1 GCA_030852985.1 Gemmatimonadota bacterium
ACACCACCCGGCTTGAAGAAGCGCGGGATCATCTGCCCCCACGCGGCCCATGGCTCGACGGTCTGGTCAACGACCTGAATGCGATGAGCCGAAAGTTTTATGAGGCACTCGGGCCGGAGAAATCCATCAAGGCGTTCGTGCACTATCCGGCGGGGACGTATCCAGGGCAGGTCGCGGAGTTGAAGGACGACACCCACTTCAACAACTACGGCGCGTACGAGATGGCGCGGATGATCGTGCAGGGGTTGAAGGAGTCAGGTTTGCCGCTCGCGCGCGAGCTCGTGGACGTTCCCACATTCGACCCGTCGCATCCTGATCCGGTCGAGACGTTCACGCTGCCGGCGAGTCCCGTCGCGGCCATTGTCAAGCCGGCCGGAAGTTGATGATGCGGACGTTGCCTGCAGTCATGGCAATGGTGTTGTTGGCAGCATGCGCCGCGCATTCACCGAGCGCGAGTGCGCCTGAACATCGCGACTACGTGTTTTCGTACTTCAAAGGCAACGGCGAAGACGGCCTGCACCTCGCGCACAGCACCGACGGAATGACTTGGCGCGCGCTGAAGCACGACAGCGCGTTCTTCAAGCCCACGGTCGGCGTGGAGAAGCTCACGCGCGACCCGTCCATCGTGCGAGGGCCGGATGGCACCTACCACATGGTGTGGACCGCGGGATGGAACGAGCACGGGTTCGGGTACGCGGAGTCGAAGGATCTCGTGACATGGACGAACGAGACCTACGTCCCCGCCATGGGGTACGAGAAGACCGCGCTGAACACGTGGGCACCCGAGCTGTTCTACGATGCGCCGAACGGCCGCTACCTCATCTACTGGGCGACGACGATTCCGGGACGCTATCCATCGACGGACGCTGCAGGTGGCGGTGGGAAGTACAATCACCGCCTTTACTACGTGAGCACCACGGACTTCCGCACCTTCACGCGGGCGAAGCTGCTGTACGACCACGGCTTCAGCGTGATCGACGCGGACATCATTCGCGATGGATCGCGCTACGTGATGTTCCTGAAGGACGAAACGGAACGCCCGCCACAGAAGAACATCCGTCTCGCGTACGCGGACCACGCGGAAGGTCCGTGGTCTGCGCCGAGTGCGCCGATTACGGGCGACTATTGGGCAGAGGGTCCGACGGCGCTGCGGGTGGGCGATCGGTGGATCGTGTACTTCGATCGTTATCGAGAGCACAGGTATGGTGCGCTGGCGTCGACCGACCTGAAGACGTGGACCGATGTGAGCGCCGGTCTCACGCTGCCGAACGGCATCAGGCATGGCACCGCGTTCGAGATTCCGTTCGCGGACGCGGCGCGACTGCTGGAGCGCGCGGGCCCGTGAGCGCCGCGTGATACGCAAGGCGTTTCGCATGCGTGTGCTCGACGGACAGCATGCGGAGTACGAGCGCCGGCATTCGCCGATCTGGCAAGAGTTGGCGGACGTGTTGAAGGCGCATGGTGCACATCGCTATTCCATCTATCTCGACGAGGGCGACGGGAGCCTCTTCGGCTACGTGGAGGTCGAGGACGAAACGCGGTGGAACGCGATTGCCGACACCCCAGCGTGTCGCCGATGGTGGACGTACATGAGGGATGTCATGCCGTGAATGCCGACGACAGTCCTCACAGTGCAGAGCTGCGCGAAGTCTTTCACCTCGACTGAGATTCGATGATCGGATACCTCCGCGCGACTGCAGTGGTTCTGGGATGCGTCGTGCTCCCTGGATGCGCAGCCACGATGGCCGCATCACGGAGTGGTGGATCGTCCGGGCAGCGATTTGACGTGCGGGCATTCGGGGCGGTGGGCGACGGACATACGATCGACAGCGATGCGATCAACCGCGCGATCGACGCGGCAGCCGCGGTTGGCGGAGGTACCGTCTACCTGGCCGGCGGGACGTATGCGAGTTACTCCATCCGACTCAAGAGCCACGTCGGCTTGTACCTCGATCAGGGCGCGGTGCTCCTCGCCGCGGACACCGCGGGCGGCAAGGGGTACGATCCCGCCGAGGCGGGCCCGGGCAACAACTATCAGGACTTCGGCCACAGTCGTTTTCACAACAGCCTGATCTGGGGCGAGAACGTCGAGGACGTCTCCATCACGGGACGTGGTCGCATCGATGGGACGGCGTTGAGCCGAGGGCTGAATGCCACGGCGGCGGATCTCGATACGCGGCCGGGCCAGGCGAACAAGGCCATCGCGCTCAAGCGTGCGCGGCATGTGCTGCTGCGCGACTTCACCATCCTGCGCGGCGGGCACATGTCCATCCTCGCCACGGGTGTTGACGACCTCACGATCGACAACCTCGTGATCGATACCGGCCGCGATGGCATCGATGTTGACGTCAGCCGCAACGTGCGCATCTCGAACACGACAGTGAACGCACCGAACGACGACGCCATCGTCCTCAAGAGCTCCTTCGCACTCGGCGCCGCGCTCCCGACCGAGAACGTGACGATCTTGAATTGCAGCGTGAGCGGCTTCGACGTCGGCACGGTGCTCGCCGGCACGTACGGTCGCACCCAGACGGCGGCACCCGACCGCGACGGTCCGACTGGGCGCATCAAGCTCGGCACCGAATCGGATGGCGCGTTTCGCAATATCGCGATCTCGAACGTCACGTTCCAGCGCTCGCGCGGCCTCGCGCTCGAGACGGTCGATGGGGCGCTGCTGGAGGATATCACGATCTCGAACATCACGATGCGCGAGGTGTCGAACGCGCCGTTCTTCCTGCGTCTGGCAAGCCGGATGCGCGGGCCGTCGAACACGCCGGTGGGAAAACTGCGGCGCGTGACCATCAGCAACGTGAACGTCTATGATGCCGATCCACGATATGCGTCGATCATCGCCGGCGTGCCGGGCCATCCCGTTGAAGACGTCCGCTTCAGCAACGTTCGCATCATGTATCGCGGTGGGTTGTCACTCGCACAGGCCGCGTCACAGCCGCCGGAGATGGTGAACACGTTCTTCCGTCCTCCGGGCGGCTCGGGTCCGCGGGAGGCGTACGCGGTGCCGGAGCGCGAAGCGATGTATCCGGAGCCGAGCCTGTTTGGTGTGCTACCGGCGTATGGGTTCTATATCCGGCATGCTTCCGGGGTGCAGCTGGATGGTGTAAGCGTGGGCTTCATGGCCGATGATACGCGTCCTGCGTTTGTGCTCGATGATGTTCGTGATATCGACTTGCATTCGATTCGGGCGCAGAAAGCGGGTGAGGCGCCGTCGTTCGTGCTGCGGGATGTGGAGGAATTCCGGTTGACGAATTCACTTCCCGCCGCTGATCGATATCTGAAGCGTGTTGGTCGGGAGAGCTTCTGAAAACCGAAGAAGGCATTCTTACCGCAGAGGTCGCAGAGGATACATCTGTCGCAGAGGGCGCAGAGGACTGCGGCTGGCGAGTCCATAACTGACGATCGACGCAAAGAATCAACCAATGAGTCATGAGCAGAGTGAATTGCTGATTACTGGACTGCAAATCACCGCACTGAACCAGTGTGACGCGGGTTGTTGGAGCACTCCTCTGCGTCCTC
>JALYVY010000354.1 GCA_030852985.1 Gemmatimonadota bacterium
CCGCGTGAGGCATTCGAGGACACAATTGACGCAGAGGCGTTCGTGCTTGAATCGCTCATCACGCCCTTGCGGCGTGAGGCCCGAGCAGCGCGCGACTCGCGGCCGGTGCGCGCGCCACGCGATTCGATCGATCTCACGCCCGTGCGTGCGATGCCCGCAATCGTTCTTCCACCCGCGCCGCCCGAGGGCGAAGCGGTCATTCCGGACGCAACGAGTGCCGAGTCAGGGGCCGAGGGGGAACGTCGCGCACAACGGCGCCGCGGTCGTCGGGGGGGACGTCGCAACAGGCCGAGCGGCGGCACGCCGGCGCCCGATGCGGGAACTGATGAAACAAGTCCTGACGCGGAGCAGACTTGAGTCAGTTCTTCATCACGACCGCGATCGATTACTCGAACGGCGATCCACACATCGGGCATGCGTACGAAAAGATTGGCGCCGATGCGATCGCCCGGTACCGCCGCATGCGCGGTGACGACGTTTACTTCCTCATTGGAATGGACGAGCATGGACAGAAGGTCGAGCAAACCGCGACGCAGCTCGGCGTGGAGCCGCAGTCGCTCGTGGATACGCTCGCCGACACGTTCTGCGCCATGTGGAAGCGGCTGGACATTTCCTTCGACCAGTTCATCCGCACAACCGATCCGATGCACCGCGCCGGCGTGAAGGCGCTGATCGAGCGCATCATCGAGCGCAGTCCCGACGACTTCTACGAGAAAGCCTACGAAGGTTGGTACTGCATCGGCTGCGAGGCGTTCAAGCAGGACGCCGAGATCATCGACGGGAAGTGCATCCTGCATCCGACGCGCACGCTGGAGTGGGTGGAGGAGCGCAACTGGTTCTTCCGGCTCAGCAAGTATTCGGAATTCCTGAAGACGTTGCTGACGAGGCGGGCGGGCTTCCTCCAGCCCGAGAGTCGCCGCAACGAGATGCTCGCGCTGATCGATCGCGGGCTCGAGGACATCTCGGCGAGCCGCTCGCGTCTGGCGTGGGGGATTCCGTTTCCGAAGCCGCTGAGCTCCGGCGAGGAGCAGACGACCTATGTGTGGTTCGACGCACTACCGAACTACCTCACGGCGACTGGCTTTCCGGGTGAGACGGGCAAGGCCCGATGGCCCGCTCAGCTCCATGTCGTGGGCAAGGACATCACGCGCTTTCATTCGATCATCTGGCCGGCCATGCTGAAGGCGGCCGAGCTGCCATTGCCCGAGCACGTTTGGGGACACGGTTTCGTGCTGTTCGGTGGCGAACGTTTCAGCAAGTCGGCCGGCGTGCGACTCGATGTCGGCGAGGCGATCGACCGTTACGGGGCGGATGCGCTCCGCTACTTCCTGTTGCGCGAAGTGCCGTTCGATGGCGACGGGAGCTTCACGTGGGAGCGCTTCGACGAGCGTTACAACTCCGACCTCGCCAACTCGTGGGGCAACCTGGTGAGTCGCGTGATCGCGATGGTCGAGAAGTACCGTGATGGCGTCGTGCCGCCTGGCGTGCGCGAGGAGGTCGACCGCCTGGACAGCGAGGGCATCGCGGCGTACCACGGCGCGATGGACGGCTCACGCGGATACCCGCTGCACGAGGCGCTTCAGTTCGCGATGTCGTCGGTAACGCGCGGCAACGAGTATGTGCAGGCGATGCAACCGTGGAAGATCGCCAAGCGGGACGACGACGAGGGACGTCGCGCGCTCGATCATGTGCTTGCAGCACTGGTGCGCCAGTTGGCGCGTCAGGCAGTGTTGCTCGCGCCCTTCATGCCGAACAGGGCGCAGGCGGTGTGGGAGCAGCTTGGC
Organism: Gemmatimonadota bacterium; assembly: GCA_030852985.1. GTDB lineage: Bacteria > Gemmatimonadota > Gemmatimonadetes > Gemmatimonadales > Gemmatimonadaceae > AG11. The sequence goes on from JALYVY010000354.1 coordinate 1,785, forward strand.
GCCCCCGGCGCGGTGGCTGCGCAGCGCAACGATCGGCTCGACGCGCTCGACGCCACGGGGTGGACGGTGCGGAAGGGCGAGTCGCTGTTCCCGAAAGCTGCATCCTGAAGCGTGGGGATGCATCGAAAGCAAAAAGAGCGCGACCTGAAGTCAGGTCGCGCTCTTTCTTGCTTCGCCAGCGCTTACTCAGGCGAAGAACTGATTACGGCTTCGCAGGCGGTGGAGTCGGCGTGTTGGTAGGAACTGGCTGGGCGGGCGCGCCCGGTGTTCCGAAGTCGACCTTCGGCGCCTCGCGTGATTCCGGGCTCGTTGCGGTGAAGTATTTCCGCTCCTTCGCACCGGTCATCTTCGCGGTGATCACCGTGGGAAACGTGCGGATGTAGCTGTTGTACTGCTGCACCGCCGAGTTGTAATCCGTGCGCGAAACGGCGACTCGATTTTCCGTCCCCGCAAGCTCATCCTGCAGCTTGAGGAATGCCTGGTCGCTCTTGAGCTGGGGGTAGGCCTCTGAAACCGCGAGCAGGCGGCCAAGCGCGCCGGTCATCTGCTGGTTGGCGTTGGCCATCTGCTCTGGATCCTTGCTCGCCACGGCATTGAGTAGTCCGCCGCGCGCGCGCGCGACCTCGGAGAACACAGCGAGCTCCTGATTCGCCAGCCCCTTCACCGTGGCAACGAGACTTGGCACCAAGTCCGCGCGGCGCTGGAGCTGCACCTCGATCTGCCCCTGCGCGGCATTCGCCTGCTCGTCATACTTCTGGATGGAGTTGTAGCCGCACGCCGCGAGCACGAGCGGCAGGAGGAGCACAAAACGACGACGCTTCATAGTGGGCCTTCCTGGGTGGAGAAAGTGTCGAGATAGGCATCGAGTCGCTCGACGCCGGAAAGATACTGGGCCAGCACCCCGCCGGCCTCGGCGGACGCAAGCTTCTCGTCGCCACGATGATGCCGCAGCGCGCGAACGAACGGTGCCGCGTTGAAGCCCGCGAGGGCAGCCACGCGTTGGGCAATGGACGCGCCGTCGCCAGCGGCCGACTCCCCCGCTAACCGCAGCACCGCACGAAACAGCACCATGATGGTGCTGATGCTCGCCCCAATGAGTTTCGTCTGGCGCGCCCCGTCGGTTCCCGCCATCAGCGCCCCCTGCCGCAGCTGAAGCAACTTGCCCATCACCTGCTGCTCCAACTGGAGCCGGAGGTTCTCCCGTGAAATGCGAATCCCCTCGAAGGGCGGAGACCCGTACAACACGCGGTTCCGCTCGAGGATATCGCTGTATTCCATGGGAAACACGTCCGACGAACGGCGCCACTCGTCGTCCGTCATCGTCATGGGCGGAGGATTACCCGCCTCGTTCCACGCGACCGCAACCGCGGACGCGGCCGTCAGCGCGCCTGCCTCGATACGCGACAGCAGCACGAGCACGTTGTAGTCGGACTTCTTCGCGACATGTTCACCCGCCGCCGCCGAGCCGTACAGGACCACGCTCGACAGCTGCGCCCCGTAGGAGGAGCGCAACTGCGTCACGAGCTCATCGAGTGTCATTGCCATGTTCGCATCACCAGTTGGAGCCTCCGCCGCCACCACTGAACCCGCCGCCACCACCAAAACCACCGAATCCCCCACCACCGCCACCACCAAAACCACCGCCTCCCCAACCGCCGCCCCTGCCGCCGCCGAATCCGCCCATGAAGGGCAGCCACCATGGGAAGCATCCTCGACGGC
>JALYVY010000032.1 GCA_030852985.1 Gemmatimonadota bacterium
GAGTTCTTTTCGGTCGGGCGCCAGCAATCGGAACGGCACAGGAGGACGTGGCATGCCCCACTATACAACCACGATCCATTCTTCGATACAAGTATTTACAAACCAATCAGGCGGTCATAGACCTAGTGCATTGCGAGTCGGTGCGGCAATATCCGAGATCTTGCATTCCCTCAGCACTTACGACCCATAGCCAAATCCACTCAAGCTCGTCGCAATGTTGCGTTCCAGTTTCGCGGACTCGACGAACTGTGCGCGCAGCTCCGCGACAAGCCGCGGCATCTTCTCCTCGAATGGATCACCGTCGTCCGCCGCGTCCTCCGCACCGACGTATCGGCCCGGCGTGAGAACATGCCCACGCGCGGCAATCTCAGAAGTCTTAGCGGACTTGCAAAACCCAGCGATATCAGCGTACTCGCCCACGCCCTTCTCCCCCCGCCAAGCGTGATAGCTCGAAGCAATCCTCCGGACGTCGCCGACCGAAAGCTCACGATGCACCCGATCCACCAGCGTCCCCAGCTTCCGCGCATCAATGAACAGCGTCTCCTTCCTCCGATCACGCCGCTTCCCGGCCTTCTTGTTCTTCGTTAGGAACCAGAGACAGACCGGAATCGTCGTGCTGTAAAACAACTGCCCCGGCATCGCCACCATGCAGTCCACGAGGTCCGCCTCGACGATCGCCCGACGGATGTCGTCCTCGCCCGACTGATTGGACGACATGCTCCCATTTGCGAGCACGAAGCCCGCCATCCCCTGCGGCGCCAAATGATGGATGAAGTGCTGCACCCACGCGAAGTTCGCGTTGCCCTTGGGCGGCACGCCGTAGTGCCACCGCACATCGTCGTCCTTGCGAGCCCAGTCCGAGTCATTGAACGGCGGATTCGCCAGCACGAAGTCGGCGCGCAGGTCGGGATGGAGGTCGCGACGGAAGGTGTCGGCATTCTCGGCGCCGAAGTCGGCCTCGATGCCGCGCAGCGCGAGGTTCATCACCGCGAGGCGACGCGTAGTGGGGTTGCTCTCCTGCCCAAAGACGGCGATGTCGCCGAGCTTGCCGCCGTGTGCCTCCACGAACTTCTCGGACTGCACGAACATGCCGCCGGAGCCGCAGCACGGGTCGTACACGCGCCCCTTGTACGGCGCGAGCATCTCGACGAGAACCTGCACAACGGATGACGGCGTGTAGAACTGCCCGCCATTCTTGCCCTCGGCGCTCGCGAACTGAGTAAGGAAGTACTCGAACACGCGGCCGAGGAGGTCCTTCGAGCGGCTGGCGACGTCGGCGAGCTGGATGGAGCCGATCAGGTCGATCAGCTCGCCGAGCCGGTGCTTATCGAGGTCGGCGCGCCCGTAGTTCTTGTTGAGCGCGCCCTTGAGCCGCGGATTGTCGCGCTCCAGGGCCTCCATCGCGTCGTCCACATCCTTGCCGATGCCCGGGAGCTTGGCGCGCGCCTGCAACTGCGCCCACCGTGCCTCCTTCGGCACCCAGAAGACGCTGGCTGCGAGGTACTCGTCCCGGTCCTCGGGATCCGCACCTTCTGCACTGGCGGCGACCAGTTGGGCGTGGTGCTCCTCGAAGGAGTCGGAGACGTACTTGAGGAAGATCAGGCCAAGGACGACGTGCTTGTATTCGGCCGCGTCCATGTTGTTGCGCAGCTTGTCGGCGGCCTGCCACAGCTTGGCCTCGAAGCCGATGTTGGCGGCGGTATCGGACTTGGTCTTCTTCGTTCGAGCCATGCGTGTGGAGTCGAAGGGATCGAGGTGGAGTTGGGCAGCTGCATCTCGCAGTCGGCGCACGGCGCGCGCAGCGATCGAGCGTGGAATCACCCAATGATCGCGGGGGGGACTGACGGGCGCCACAGGCTCGGACTCGATCACGACAGCCTCGGCGCGCGCCCGGGTATCAACCGCGCCGTCCCGTTCCTGTCGCTAGCCGATGTTCGCCGTGATTTCCGGTGCAGGGGCAACGCCGTCCCAAGGTGTCTCGCGCGTCGCCCCTTAGGCGACGTACAGCGGTGCCCGCTAAACCGTGGCCTGGGTTGCAATCGCTTCGAAGTCCACCTCGGCACGCAGACCCGCGAGATCCCGGTGGATCGTTGCTACCGCCATCGACCGTCCCTCACGGCTATACGTGATCGTGCAATCTCGCGCCTCGAGTTGACCATCGACGCGGGCTTCATCAAAACCCTCGGCGTGCCCGACGTACGCGATCCCCAGGTCGTACTGCTCGGTCCAGAAGAACGGAACTGCATCAAAGACTTCTCGGCGACCGAGCATGTTGAGCGCCGCTGTCTGTCCCTGCCGTTCGGCCACCACGAAATGCTCGACACGGATGCGTTGACCGGTGAGTGGATCGGGCCAGCGCGCGATGTCGCCCGCGGCGAAGATGCGCGGAGCACTCGTCTCGAGGTACTCGTTGACCGCGACGCCGCGATCGATTTCCAGCCCCGCCCGTTCAGCCAACGCCGTCATCGGGCGCACGCCAATGCCGACGACCACGAGATCGGCCTCGATCCTCGATTGGTCGTCCAATACCACGCACTCCGAGTCGATCGACGTGACCGTCGCGCCGAGATGGAAGGTCACCCCATGTTGCTCGTGAACGTCGCGAATGAAACGACCGACCGCTGCGCCCAGGATCCCCTCCATCGGGATCTGCTCGCGTCCCACCACGTGCACATCGATGTTCCGCGCACGAAGCGATGCGGCGACCTCGAGACCGATAAAGCTGGCGCCAACTATCACCGCACGCGTCGACGTCTTCGCCTTGGCGACGAGAGCGCGGCTATCAGCAAGCGAGTGAAGATAGTGGACGTGTGGGAGCTCACTGCCAGGAACCGCGAGTCGCACCACTTCGGCACCGGTCGCCAGAAGGAGTGCGTCAAAACGGTGCCGGGTGCCGTCCTCGAGCTCCACGTGCCCGCTTGCTGTATCGATCGTCGTCACGCGCGCACCCAACTTCAGATCAATGTCATTTGCTTCGTAAAATGATGCTGGTCGGAGGAGAGTCGACTCCTCAGACGCGGTGCCGGCGAGATAGCCCTTTGACAGGCTGGGGCGGTCACATGGTGCGGTTGCGTCGGCGCTCAGCATCGTGACGCGGCCGGAGTAGCCCTCTCGGCGGAGCGTCTCCGCGGCAGCATTGCCCGCCGCACCGCCGCCGATAATCACGATCGAGCGTGGTGTCGCGTCGGTCGTCGGCCGCGCTGGCGGGGCGACGCGTTCCAGTTTTTCCCGAACATACGCTACGCCGTACCAGCCATCGCCTGACGCATGCTGACGCGTGGGGTCGCGCACGTGTTCGACGCGCCAACGGGACACCGGGTTGAGCGCCGGCGCGCGGAGCGCCTCGCCGGTGCGGAGGCTGAAACAGGCGTGATGCCACGGGCAGCGCACGGTGTCAGCAACGAGCAGCCCGTCGTTCAGCGGCGCACCGTAGTGCGTGCAGATCGCACCGATCGCGAACAGCTCGTCGCCGCGCCGGGCGAGCAGCACCGGCTCGCCGCTCGCGTGTCCAAGGAGCATGGTTCCGTCGTGCAGCGTGGAGAGATCAACTCCCTTGCTGAGATCAGGTCCGCTGAGTTCTGGCTTGTCGTCGCTCATTCAATGCACGGCGGCATTTGTCGTGCCTCGGGTGATGGTCCGCCGCGTTCGCTGCGCACGCGCCCCGGGCACTCAGGCCGAATTCAGCGTCAGCCCTCCGACCGCGACGACGGATTGCGCCATCCCCCGTAGCGCGCCACGAGCGCATCGGCTTCGGCCGGCCCCCAGCTCCCCCGCGCATACGGAAGCGCCGCAGCGTGATGATAAAGCACCTTGTCGACCGCGACCCACGCCGCTTCTACCGCATCTTCCCTCGTGAACAGCGCCCCATCGCCAGCCATCGCATCGCCGAGCAGCCGCTCGTACGGCGACTCGGCGTTCAACTGCTCGTCCACCATGTAGAGCTCGCGTTGCTCGCCCACGAACTCCTTGCCCGCGCGCTTCACCCGCGCTCCCAGCGCGATGGCGGAATTTGGTGAGATCTGGAAGCGCAGGTAGTTGCCGACGCCGTTCTCCGGCTCCGAGTCCGCGAACAGTTTCGACGGCGGCGCCTTGAGCTCAACGACGACCTCGGTTGCCGTCTGCGCGAGACACTTGCCCGAGCGCACGAACCACGGCACGCCTTGCCACCGCCAGGAGTCGATGTGCAGGCGCATGGCGCAGTACGTCTCCACGTCCGAATCGCGCGCTACGTGCGGCGTCTTCCGATAGCCCTTGTATTGTCCGCGCACCACATCGCGCGACGTCACCTGCCGCATTGCCTCGAACACTTTCGCCTTCTCGGTGTGCACCGCGCCGTAGTTCCGGGTCACTGGCGGCTCCATCGCCAGCAGTGCGATCACCTGGAAGAGGTGATTCTGGATGACGTCGCGCAGGGCGCCCGCGGTCTCATAGAACGCGCCGCGATCGTGCACACCGAACCGCTCGGCCAGCGTGACCTGGACACTCGAGACGTAGAGCCGGTTCCAGATCGGCTCCAGGAACGAGTTCGCGAAGCGGAAGTAGAGGATGTTCATGATCTCTTCCTTGCCGAGGAAGTGATCGATGCGGAAGATCGCGTCTTCGGGAAAGACGGAGCGCGCCACGGCGTTGAGCTCGCGCGCCGACTTCAGGTCGCGGCCAAAGGGCTTCTCCACGATGACGCGTGCGTCGACCGCGAGACCGGCAGCGCCGAGCCCGCGAATGACCGTCGCGAAGAGGGACGGTGGAATGGCGAGGTAGTGCGCGGGGCGCTTCGCCTTGCCGAGCGCCTGCGCGAGGGCGGCAAACGTCGCAGGGTCGTTGTAGTCGCCCGAAACGTATTGCAGCAGCGAGAGGAGCCGGTCGAGCGTCGCCCGCTTCGTGCTGATACCGGCGTGCTCGATGCTGTCGCGCGCGCGTTGGCGAAGGTCGGCGATACTCATCGGCGGAAACGCCACGCCGATCACTGGCACCCTGAGCACGCCCGACGCGACCATCGCGTAGAGCGCGGGGAAGATCATCTTGTACGCGAGGTCGCCGGTAACGCCGAACAATACCAGCGCGTCGGAGGCCGCCACGTCCGTTTTTGCTTTCGTCATTCACACCTCGTGCGTGTTATCGCGAGTAGAGCAAGGGTGCGGCCATACCAGCCGTCGAACGCCATTCTTTGTATCACGGCATGCGGCATTGATCGTGCACCCCAAGTCGGTAGTTGACGGTCGAAATGCATCGACCTCGCACGAGGAGAAACGGGCATCGCAGTGACGACATCCACGCCCGAGTTCACCTGCCAGCTCACGCAGATCCCCACAGACTTTCCGCATTTCTGGGAGCACACCGTGGGCAGCGGTCACGCGCCGCTGGCATTGCGGGCAGACTGGCAACAGCAGCTCCAACGGGCCCATGACGAGCTCGGATTCCAGTGCGTGCGCTTTCACGGAATCCTGTCGGACGACATGGGTACGCTCATCTGCCAGGACAACGAGCTGCTGTATTCGTTCTTCAACACCGATCAGGTCATCGACTTCCTCCTGTCGATCGGCATGCGGCCGCTCGTCGAGCTGTCATTCATGCCCGAGACGCTCGCATCCGGAAATACCACGGTGTTCGCGTACCGCGGCAACGTCACGCCGCCGACGGACTACGCGCTCTGGGGCACCTTGATCGAGAAGCTCGTGTCGCACTGGGTGGATCGCTACGGCGTGGACGAGGTTCGCCACTGGATGTTCGAGGTATGGAACGAGCCCAACTTGACGGCATTCTGGACCGGCGGTCAGGACGGCTACTTCAAGCTGTACCGCGAGACGGCCACCGCGATCAAGCGCGTGGATGACACGCTCCAGGTGGGCGGCCCCGCCACGGCGGACAATGCATGGATTCCCGAGTTCGTCGGGTATTGCCGCGACAACGCGCTTCCCATGGATTTCGTCAGCACGCATCACTATCCCACCGACGCCTTCGGCACGCCCGGCTCGGACACGATCACCCAACTCGAGCATGCGCCTCGCCTAGGCATGTGCGACGAAGTGCGTACGGTGCGCAGCGCAGCCGGCACGCTGCCAGTGTACTACACTGAATGGAATATCTCGTCCAACTCGCGCGATCCGATGCATGATCAATCCTTCGCGGCAGCCTTCGCGACGCGCATCGTCATGGAAGCACGCGGATTGGTTCAGGGCTACAGCTGGTGGACCTTCAGCGACATCTTCGCCGAGAACTATTTTCCGTCTGTTCCGTTTCACGGTGGATTCGGGCTGCTCAACCTGCACGGCATCGCCAAACCGGTGTACCGCGCCTTCCAGCTACTGCACCAGTCGGGCACCGAGCTGCTCGAGGTTGCCGGCACGCACGACACGGCGAGTGTGTGGGTCACCCGGACCGGCAACATGCTGAAGGTGCTGATGACCAACCTCGCCATGCCGAGACACGACATTCAACCCCAACTCGTGCACCTCCGCCTCTCGGATGCGCCAGTGCCCCACTCGGCATGGATCGAGCGCATCGACGACGATCACGCCAATCCACACGGTCTCTGGGAGACCATGGGCAAGCCGTCGTCGTTGAGCACGCAGCAGCTGGAGCAACTGCACGCCGCATCCGCCTTGTTGCAGGAGCCACAGGCGTTCACGCATGGGGACAACGCCATCGTACTCGCGGTCGTGCTGCCCCCGCAGAGCGTCGCCTGCGTGACGATCGTCCTCCCGTGAGCGGGAACCGGCGAATGCCGACGCCGAAGAACCTGCCGCGTTTGAATCCGCAGGGCGACGACGTGAAGATGCTGGGCGACCTGCAACGAAGCACCTTCGAATACTTTCGGTACGAGATCAACCGGGCCAACGGTCTCATCCGCGATAAAACCCAGCCCGGTTCGCCGGCCAGCATCGCCGCACTCGGCCTTGGGCTCAGCGCATATCCCGTGGCGGTCGAGCGCGATTTCCTCACGCGCGGCGAGGCTGCTGCCAGGACGCTCAAGCTGCTGCGCTTTCTCGACGCCAGCGACCAGGGTCCGCACGCCGACGCCACCGGCTACAAGGGCTTCTTCTATCATTTCCTCGACATGGAGACCGGCCGTCGCGCATTGACGTGCGAGCTGTCCACCGTCGACACCGCGATCCTGATGGCTGGCGTGCTCACCGCGGCGTCCTACTTCGTGGAGATGAACGACGCGGAGCGCGAAATCCGCGACCTCGCGGACGCGCTGTATCGTCGCGTGGACTGGCAGTGGGCGCTGAATGGCGGAAGCACACTGACCCACGGATGGAATCCGGAATCCGGCTTTCTTCGCTACCGCTGGGATTGCGGCTACAGCGAGGCGCACATCCTCTACGTTCTGGCGCTCGGCTCACCCACCTTTCCGATCGAGCCGCAGGGGTACACCGAGTGGACGTCCACGTTCGAGTGGAGAAAGTGCCTCGGCATCGAGAACATCTACGCGGGGCCGCTGTTCATCCACCAGATGTCGCAGATCTGGCTCGACATGCGTGGCATTCACGACGACCTGAATCGCGCGTGCGGCATCGACTATTTCGAGAACAGCCGACGCGCCACCTGCATGCAGCGGCAGTACGGCATCGAGAATCCGCTGGGGTTCGCCCACTATCACGAGTACGGCTGGGGCCTCACCGCGAGCGACGGGCCCGGCGACGTGGTAATGGACGTCGACGGCGTGGAGGAGCAGTTCTACGACTACATCGCGCGTGGCGCCCCGGACGGTCCGGACGACGGCACCATCTCGCCGTGGGCTGTGGTGTCCTCACTGCCCTTCGCGCCGGAGGTCGTCGTCGACACCGTGCGCCACGCCATCGAAAAGCTCGACCTCGCGCGCCGCACACCCTACGGTTTCGACGCGAGCTTCAACGCCACCTTTCCCCTCGCGACCCGCGGCCGGCACGGGTGGGTGTCGCCGTGGATCTTCGGGCTGAACCAGGGGCCGATCGTCCTGATGATCGAGAACCACGCGACGGAACTGGTATGGAAGTGCGCGAAGGCGTGTCCCTACATGGTCGCAGGACTGCGTCGAGCGGGTTTTCGCGACGGCTGGCTCGAGCGAAGTGGACAGCCATCGTCGCCGTGAACGCGCCATGATCTACCACTGCGTTGGACAGCGCGCGACGGCCCCCTCACCGACCTCTTAGCGAACTCCACGACCGTACTGCCGCACCGCGAGCATCAACACCGCCGCGCCGAACGCCACGAGCGCCGCGAGTGGACGCATGACGTCCTTCGCCGACGCTCCCTTCAGCATCACGGCGCGCATGAGGCCAATGAAGTGCTTCACGGGATTGAGCTCGGTCACCATTTGCGCCCATGGCGGCATCGAGCGAATCGGCGTAAACAGCCCACTCATCAGCAGGTAGATCATGATGATGAAGAACGTGACGAACATCGCCTGCTGCTGCGTGGCCGCGAGCGTCGACACGAACAGCCCCACACCGAGCGCGGCGACGAGATAGATGCCAGCAGACACGAACACGAGTAGCACGCTCCCCCGCATCGGCACGTGGAACACGAAGCGCGCCACGAGCAGTCCCAGCGACAGCTCCATCATGGCGAGCACCCACAGCGGTATCAGTTTCGCCGCGATGAACGTGCCTTGCGACAACGGCGTCACGCTGAGCTGGTCCAACGTGCCGAGCTCCTTTTCGCGGACGATATTCATCGCGGTAAGTAGCGAGCCGACCACCGTCACGAGCTGCACGAGGATCCCGGGCACCATGAAATCCCGGTAGTCCAGCTCGGGGTTGTACCAGCCGCGCGTCCGCACGTCGAGCGCCGGCGCTACGCTGAGCAACTGGCCAATCGTGCTCCCCAACTCGCCCGCGTACGCCGCGATGATCTGCGCTGCATACGAGCGCGTCACCCCCGCAGTCGCCCCATCCTCGGCATTGAAGACAAGCTGGACGTGCGCCGAGTGCGTTCGCACGAGGTCGCGCTCGAAGTCCGCCGGAATGCCGACGATCGCATCCACCCGCCGCGCGAGCATCGCCTCGTTGGCGCGGTCCATGGAGCCGGATGCATCGCGCACCAGGAAGCGCCCCGACGCACGCAGGCGAGTCACCAGCCCGCGCGACGACGAGCTGTGGTCGCCGTCCACCACGTAGAGTCGCGCTGCCTTCACCTCGAACGTCGCCGCATTCGACAGGATGAGCAGCTGGACGATCGGCATGACGAACATCATCATGACCATGAACCGGTCGCGGAAGATCTGGAGGAATTCCTTCCGCAGCATGAACATCAGCGTTCGCATCGTCAGGCGAGCCTCGGCTTGAAGCTGCGCACCGCCGCGAGCATCAGCACCGCAGCCATCGCGACGAGCACCAGGGTCTCGTGCCAGAGGTACACGAGGCCGACACCCTTCAGCATGATGCCGCGTGCGATGACGATGAACCATCGCGCGGGGATGATGTTCGTCACTGGTGCGAGCCACGCCGGCATGCTCGCGATCGGAAAGATCATGCCCGACAGCAGGGTGCTCGGCAACAACGTCCCAAGCATCGCGGCGAGCATCGCCGATCGTTGCGAGGACGTCCGCGCTGCGATCAGTACGCCGAGCGCGAGTGAGACCACGGCATAGAGCACACTCTCGGCGAGAAGCAGCAGCACACTCCCGCGAAATGGCACGTGGAACACGAGCCACGCCGCGAGCAAGGCGGTGACCACGTTGCCGAACGAGAGGCCAAGGTAGGGCAGCACCTTGCCGACGATGATCTGCCACGGGCGCAGCGGCGAGACGAGCAGCACCTCCATCGTGCCGCGCTCCTTCTCGCGTGACAGCGAGATGGCTGTCATCAGCGCAGAAACGAGCGTGAGCACGAGCGCGATGAGGCCAGGCACGAAGAGGTTCACGCTCTCGAGCGTAGGATTGAAGCGCATGCGCGTGTCGGTCTCGATGCTGAACGGCTGTCCGGCGCGCTTCGGCGCTTTTTGCAGGTCGCCTTCGAATGACGCGACCACGGCGCGCGCATAGCTCTGCATCACGGTGCCCGTATTGGGGTCGGACGCATCGACGACAAGCAGCACGTGCGCCGCCTCGGTGCGGGACTTCAGCGCGCTCGCGAAGCCCGGCTCGATCATGAGGGCGACGTCTGCATCTCCGCGGCGAAACAGCCGCTCGAGCGCGTCGGGGGTTCGCGTCGCGGACACGATACGGAAGCGCGACGTCCCGACGAACCGGTTGCGAAGCGCGAGCGTCGCGTCGTCGGGAGCCGGATCCACCACGGCGAGCCGGATGTCGCGCACGTCGCTGCGCAACGCGAAGCCGAACAGCACAACCTGCACCAGCGGCATGAGCAGCAGGATGGTCAGTGTCTGCCGGTCGCGCAGGATGTGCCGGAGCTCCTTGGCCATGAAGGCCTGGAGTGCGCCGCCCTTCAAGCGGTCGCCTTGGCGCTGCGCGCGAGCTGCACGAACACGTCGTCAACCGAGGGCGCATGGTACTGCGACTTCAGCGCGGCCGGGGTACCGAGCGCCACGATCTTGCCGTCGACCATGATGGAGATGCGGTCGCAATACTCCGCCTCGTCCATGTAGTGGGTCGTGACGAATACAGTGGTGCCGCGTGCCGCGGCCGCGTAGATGAGCTCCCAGAACTGGCGGCGCGCAATGGGATCCACGCCGCCCGTGGGCTCGTCGAGAAATACGATCTTCGGCTCGTGCAGCAGCGCCACGGAGAAGGCGATCTTCTGCTTCCAGCCCAGCGGCAGCGAGCCAACGAGATCCTTCGCGCTGCCGGTGAGTCCGAGCGACGCGAGCAGCGTGGCGGTGCGGTCGTGGATCTGATCGTCGGTCAGCCCGTAGATGCCGCCGTAGAGCTGAATGTTCTCAGATACCGTGAGGTCGTTGTAGAGCGAGAAGCGCTGGCTCATGTAGCCGATGTTCCGCCGGATCTGCATTCGCTCGCGCGCGACATCGAATCCGGCGACGCGCGCCTCACCATCGCTCGGCGACAGCAACCCGATGAGCATCTTGATGGCGGTCGTCTTGCCCGCGCCGTTGGCGCCGAGGAATCCGAAGACTTCGCCGGCGGCGACGTCGAAGCTGATGTGATCGACGGCGACGAATGATCCGAAGCGTCGCGTAAGGTCATGCACCGAGATGGCGGGGTCGCCGGAAGTCATGCGGCGGCGCCCATGCGTGCCATGAAGCTGTCCTCGATGCCGGCGTCGATCGGCTCCACGGCAGCATCACAGAAGTCGTGCGCGTGGAGGTAATCGCGCACTTCGTTCGCCATGCGTGCGGGCGTCGCCTCGACAACCTCGTGGCCCGCGAATGCAGTACGCTCGCCCTTCGCAGTGACACCGTGTCGCTCATCTGCATAGTGCAGCGCGTCACCGAACAGGAACACGGAGTGCACGTGCGGAAACGCGCGCAGCGCCTTGAGCATGCCATAGCGGTCCGCGCCGCGCACCGCGAACAACGGATACTCGTAATCGGCGCCGATCGACAACGGCGCATCGATGTCGAGGATGCGGCCGCCGTGAATGAGCGCGATGCGGTCGCAGCGCATCGCCTCATCCATGTACGGCGTGGATACCACGATCGTGAGCCCGCTCGCCTTCAGCGTTGCGAGCTGGTCCCAGAACTCGCGCCTGGAAACCGCATCGACTCCTGTCGTGGGCTCATCGAGCAGCAGGATGTCGGGCCGGTGCACAAGCGCGCACGAGAGCGCGAGCTTCTGCTTCATCCCGCCCGACAACGCCTCCGCGCGGCGATCGCGGAACGGCTCCAGCTGGCGGTAGATCGGTGCGATGAGCTCTCGCCCTTTCTCGACAGTGGTGCCGAACACCGCCGCGAAGAACTCCAGGTTCTCCGCGACGCTCAAGTCGGGATACAGCGAGAAGCCGCCTGGCATGTATCCGACGCGCGAGCGGATAGTCCACAGGTCGCGGACGACATCCGAACCGAGTACCGTCGCGCTACCTGCATCGGGGACAAGCAGTGTAGTGAGGATGCGGAAGAGCGTGGTCTTGCCCGCGCCGTCTGGGCCTACGAGCCCGAACAGCTCGCCCTCGCCGACGTCGAACGAGATGTCGTCGAGCGCGACCACGTCACCAAACCGCTTCGTCAGCGACCGCACCTCCACCGCCTGGCTCACGGCGCCTTCGATGCGGTGCCGACGTCGACGTCGGCCGGCATGCCGATCTTCAACGCACCACGTGGATTCGCGACGCTGATCTTCACCGCGTAAACAAGATCGACGCGCTCATCACGCGTCTGCACCGGGGTGGGCGTGAACTCTGCCTTCGACGCCACCCAGCTCACGACGCCCACGGCGTCGAGGCGCGCGCCGTCGCCCTGGTCGACATGCACCTGCACGCGCTGCCCCAGCTTCAGCGCAGCGAGCTGCGATTCGGCGATATACGCCCGCAGCACCAATGTGTCGAGGTTCGCGATGCGGTAGAGTGGCTGGCCGGGTTGCACGACCTCGCCGGCGCGCGCATACGTCGCGAGTACGGTGCCTGCCTGCGGATTGATCACCTGGCTCTTCGCAATGCGGTCGCGGATCTGGTCGACGTGCGCAGCAGTCGACGACACTTCCTTCACCACACTTTGCCGCTGCGCCTGCGCCGCCTGGATCTGCGCGACGAGCGTGCGGTAGTCGCGCTCCGCCTGGTCAAGCTGCTGCGCGGTAGCAGCCTTCTGGTCGAAGAGTCGTCGCGTGCGGTCGAGTGTGCGTCGCGCCACCGCGAGTTGCGCCTCGTATACGCCGACCTGCCCGCCCGCAGCGACCACGCGCGCCTCCGTCGCCGAACGTTGCGCGAGGCTTTGCGTGCGCTCGAGCGCCAGCTGCGTGGTGTCGACGAGACCGACCACCGCGCCCGCCGCGAGCGTAGTGCCTTCCGCAGGCGTGAACCACTGGAGTTGGCCGGTTGCCTGCGACGAAACCAGCACTTCCACTGCTTCGAAGTTGCCGTACGCGTCCGGCGCCTTCTTCGCGGCGCAGCCCATCGAGCCCACCAGTGCGAGAAGCATCGCCGTCAGACGGCCGTCGTGATTACTGCCCATTGCTCACCTCCAAGCCGAGCGTCGTGAGGAAATGCGTGCGGGCCTGAGCGAGCTCCGCGCGGTGTAGTGCGCGGCTGATCCGCGCGCTCAGCACGTCGGTCTCCTTATCGACATACTCCGCCGACGTCACCACGCCTTCCGCGAAGCGCGCCCTCGTTTCCGCGGTGATGCGTTCGCGGAGCGACACGATCTCGTCGTCGGACGACACGATGCCGGCGAGCCGATCGATCGACGCGAGGTCCTGCGTCACACCGCGGCGCAGTGACTCCGTGAACTGCTGCTCCTCCTGTGCCACTACCTGTCGCTGCAGCGTGAGCACTTCGCGGTCGCGATCCGTGGTGCCCCACGTGAACGGCTTCCACTGCAGCTGCACACCCGCGAGCCAGTAGCTGTCGAACTGGTCGCTGAGCGGATTGAGCCCCGGACGGCCGTAGCCGGCGCGCCCGTAAGCAATAACAGTCGGGCGGTCCTGAGCGGAGCGCGCGTCTTCCTGCCGCTGGAGCAGCTCGCGCGACCGCGCGAACTGTTCGTACTCGGGACGCGTGCGCAGTGTCGCTATCGCCGAGCGCGCGCGATCCACTGCGGTGCCGTCGCCGGGAGTGGCGAGTACCACCAGCGTGTCGAGTGTGCTGCCGGTCAGGTCGGCCAATGTTTCCAGCGACGCACGACGCGCCGCATCAAGCTCGTTCACGGACTGCCTTCGTCGCAGCAACTCGGCGTGCAACGTGAGCGCCTCGCTCGGCAACGCCTGGCCTTCGCGCTGCCGTGCCTCCGCGACCTTCAACTGCGCCTCGAGATCCGTGATCGTCGTCGCCAGCTCGGCCATCTGCGACTGCGCGCGCAGCGCCGAGAAGAACAGGTCGTTCACGTTCTGTCGCACGGCGAACAGCGTGCTCCGCAGTCGCGACTGCGACTCGGCGAGATGCGCATCCTCCACCGATCGGCGCGACGAGAGTGTCGGGTCGTAGAGCCGCTGCTGCGCGACCACCTTGGCGTCGTACGTGTCGTGCGGCGGCACGGGCACCGACACGCCAGGAAGCGTGATCGGAATGCGCGCGACGTCCGACTGGTACTGCGCCTGCGACTCAACGGAAAGCGATGGCCGTCGTTCCGCGTCGATGTTGCGCTGCCTGAGCTGCGACTGCGCGGCGATAAGCGAGAGCTCGCGTGCGCGCGGGTCATGCGCGAGTGCGCCCGCCTGTAGCGCGCCGAGCTGCACGGTGTCGCGCGCAGGCGCTTGCGCGGAGGCGCTCGCAAAGGCGAGTGCCAGCGCGACGACAATCGGAAGCGGTCGAATCGTCACGGGCGGAGCGCGTTGCGGAAGAACGCAGGGAGCTCCGTCTTCCGTTGCTCGATGAAGCGTGCGAACGCGTGGTCGTCCATGCCGAAGACGATGCGGAGCATCGGGCGCGCGGCGAACGGGAAGATGCAGAGCGAGATGAGGTTCACGGCAAACTCCTCGGGCGGGATTGGCCGCATCGTGCCGGCCGCCACCGCCTCATCGATCTGGGCGGCGAGCTTCCGAAGCAGCGGGGAGAGGACGCCCTTCGGCTTGGCGCCCATCGCCTTCGAGAGAAGCTGCTCCACGCGCTCGGGATGATGGTGCAGCTCGGCGATGATGTACGCGGGGAGGAACGGGCTGCGAGAGAGATTATCGAGGTAGAGCGCGATGAGGCGGTCGATCTTGTCGTCGAGCGAACCGTCGCTGGCGAGCGTCTCGGCGAGGGCGGGGAAGATCCGGAGGGCGATCTGCTGGAAGACCGCGTTGGCGAGCCGCTCCTTCGAGCGGAAGTAGTAGTGGAGCAGCGCCTGGTTGACGCCGGCTTCCTTCGCGATCTCCGCCATGCGTGCGCCCGCGGTGCCGCGTCGGATGAAGACGAGCTGCGCGGCGTCGAGGATCTTCTCCTCCGTTTCGCGATCGGGTGGGGCGGGTGTCCGTGATTTAGCCATATGCTTTAACTAAGCAATCAAACCCGGGAATGCAAGCCAGCCACCCCCGGCGTACCATTCGCGCGGTGGAAAACATCACGCACTCACTCGTCGGCGCCGCACTCGCCGAGCTCGCGCTGCCGCCCGCCGCGACGCCCGTCACCAGGCGCGCCTTCTTCGCCGCCGGCATCGTCGCCGCCAACCTCCCCGACGCCGACCTCCTCTACAGCGGCATCACCGCTCCGCCACTCGGCTACCTCCTCCACCATCGGGGCTACACGCACACGCTGGTCGGCTTGATCGGGCTCGCCCTGATCTTCGCACTCGTGGCGAGGATTCCGGCGGTGCGCCGGGCCATTGGACCGCCTCGACGACGATTCGCCGTGCTCGTCGGCCTCGCCTTGCTGAGCCACATCGTGCTGGACTCGTGGAACAGCTATGGCGTGCACCCGTTCTGGCCGTTCGACAACCGCTGGTTCTATGGCGACGCGATCTTCATCGCCGAGCCGTGGCTGTGGGTGCTGCTCGGGTGTGCGGTCGCGTTGAACACGCGACGACCCGCGCTGCGCGCTATCGTCGCGGCGCTGCTTGTTGCGCTCGTGGTGGCGCTGCGCTGGTTCGGACAGGTCGACACCGGCGTGCTCACCGCGCTGCTGATCGCGGCTGCCTTCTACACGGCGATCCTATCGCGTTTCGCCCTTCGAACGCGCGCGCAGGTGGCCCTCGGTGCCACCGCACTGTTCGTCGCCGGGATGTTCGGCGCGAGTCACGTGGTCGCGGCGCGCGGGCGATCGGAGGTCGCGCTCGCGCCCGGTGCGCGGGTAGTTGACGTCGTGACCGACGCGCGCATGGGCGATCCACTCTGCTGGACAGCCTTGGTGATCGCGAGGAATTCGTCGGCCGACGACTATGCCATGACGCGCGGTTCCATGCCGCTCGTGAACAGCGTGCGTTGCGGAGCCCCTGCGCGCGGGCAAGTCGTGTGGACCACGAGTGTTCACCAGTCGATCCGCGCGCTGCGCCATCTCGAGCGAGATGACTGCCGCGTCCACGCATGGCTCCAGTTCGGCCGCGCGCCGGTGATCGAGGGCGAAACCATCGGCGACTTCCGCTTCGGCGGTGCGGAGCGGGGCAACTTCACCGCAATGTCCATCGCACCGCCGATCGGTGCATGCCCGCAGCACCTCACGAACTGGACGTTCCCGCGCGCGGACCTCCTCGACTGATCTGTGCGCGCCGCCGTTCAAGCCTTGGGTGTGGTACACCCCGAGGAGGAACCTCCCACGTCGCGGGCGCTCACGAGAGCCCGGGATAGGGGGTCGTGAACTCGAACGTAAAAACTCGCGCGATGCGTGTCAGATCGCGCGTGTTCGAGGAAACAAGGACGGCGCCGATTTCGCGACAACTATGGGCGACAAGAATGTCGAGCACGAAGTCGCGGGGCACTTGGGCGAGCACCAGCCCTTCGCGCTCGGCAAGTGTCGCGAGCCTGTTGCCCAACGCATCCCAGGCTTGAAGAGATGGAATGAGTACCCGGCCACGACGAAGGTATGGCCCGAAGACAAGGCGTTCGAGCGTCGCGCGACCGCGACCGGCCCCAGCCCGTAGTTCCGATGCCACGACCGCACTGAGGTAGAGTCGCGACGCCTCACGGGCCGAGAACGCTGCGAGCGCGGCGCCAGTGTCAGCATCGCGCGAGGCATCAATGAAACAGTTGCTGTCGAGGACGTACTTGCGCTGCGCCGCCTTCGCCATCCGTGCCCGACTCAGTCGATCGGCGCGAACTGAATACGCCGAAGGGCCCGAGCCCCTGCCACCAACTCGCGGCGGAACACCACGAGGTCGAGCGCGACTTCCACCGTCTCGCGCTCACTCGCGGTGCCAAGAAAGGCCTGCGCCTCGGCGAGCGCTCGCGGATCGAGCCAGAAGTCCTTACGCACCTTTCCTTCTGGACCGGCGCGCCGGCCCGCGGCTTTCGGCTTCGCCCGTGCGGCCTTGCGGGGTGCAGCGGTCATGGTGCCTCCAGTGGTGTACGGCGAACTATAGAACAGGCTCCGAACACAACACTTGGCTGCCCGTCCCGATTCAATCAGATTCGTCACGGCGTCCGCCACTCCAGCCGGCGCAACTCCGCCACGGCCCGCTCCCCCGTCTGATCCGTATCCTGCATGACACCGATGGCCGTGATGGGCGGCGGATCCCGATGCCATATGCGGCGGTAGTCGGCAAAGGGATCGACCTTGTGATCTCGCCAGACGCGCCGCGCATCGGCACCATCGACCCGAATTACCTGCATCTTGTCGCTCGCATGGCTCGGTTGCGAATAGTCGCCCGGCTCGCCATTGCCAAACGTGTAGAAGATGATGCGGCCGGCGCGATTGAAAATCCCGGGCTTCCCGAACACGACGTAGACGCGAATGGGGGAATCGTCGGTCTCCGTCGCGCGCAGATCCGCGGCTGGCGGTGCCTCGGTCACGCGCCATGACCACTCGAGTACGCCGGACGATTCCACCAACTCGGGTGACAACTCGCGATAGTACCACGCGGCGCGACCGGCTCCTGAAAGCCGGAACGCGGAGACGCCGTCATCACGCAGCACCTCGGTCATCGGGGCCGACTGTCCGCGAACCAGCCGAATTTTCCAACCCGGCGGAAGGTCTGAACCCGGCGGCGCCGCACTCAGACCGAGCAGGTCGAGCGAGCCGACGAACTGCACCATGGCCAGCAGGATCGCGAGCCAGCTCACGGTTTCAGGCGAAGCTCAATGGTTTTCGCTTTCGCACGCATCGCGTACGATCCGTTCATGGCGCGCGGGAATGACGTGCAGGTCATCCCGGCACCACAACCGGCGCGACGCCGGCGTCTCGCAGGTAGCCCCCAACCGCCGTCGCATACTGCGCAATTGCCACCTCAGGCTCCTCGATCTCCGGATGCCAGCGCTTCTCCCACTCGAAGTTGTAGAAGCCGCGATAACCACTCCGCGCCAACGCATCGACCTGACGCCGCACCGGAACGTCGCCCGTCCCCGTCAACACATACTTCCGATCAGCACCCGCGGGCACCGAATCCTTCAGGTGCGTGTGACGAATGAATCGGCCCAGCTCCCGCACACTCGTCTCCGGCGACTCGCCACCGACAAACGTATGATGCGCATCCCACAGCAGCGCCACGCTCGGTGAATCCGCCAACCGCATGATCTCGAGCAGCGTAGGCGAATCGACGAAATCGCCATGTGATTCCAGTAGCACGGTAACTCCGCGCGGCTGCGCATACGTCCCCAGCTCGTGCAGCCCGCGCCCGATGTACGCGAGCTGCGGTGCCCTCGGCGCACCCTTCACCAGCGTGTTGCCGAACACACGCACGTACGGCGTCCCCAACGCACTCGCGACATCGATGAAGCGACGCGTCTCGGCCATCGCGGCCGCATACTTCGCGACGTCCTTCTCATGCATGTTGATCGACGCGCCAAGCACCGGAACGACGAGCCCACGATCACGCACCTCACGCCTCGTCTGCGCGATCGCCGACGGTTGGAACTCGGGCCGCTGCGACAGGTCCATCGTATCGCGAATGCCGCGCAACTCTACCGCGGCAAAACCATGCGCGGCGGCAAAGTCGAGCGTCGGGATCCAATCCCACTTCGGCGTACCCAGCGTGGAGAACCCCATCGGCAGCCGCAGCGACGCCGCTGAACCACCCGCGGAAGAACCCCCGCGAACACCAGCACACCCCGCGACGAACGAAGCAGCCGCGGCTACGACAAACTCACGTCGATCCATCATGCAAACTCCACGAAACGCTCGCGCGCCTGCCGCACGAGCTCGTCCACCGGCCGTTCCCAGATCGCTTCGTTGAAGATCTCCACCTCGATCGGCCCACGGTAGCCAGCTCGCTCGATCTCCCCACGAATCCGACGCAGCTCGATCACGCCGTCACCCATCATCCCACGATTCATCAGCACGTTCTTCACCGGCACGAGCCAGTCGTTCACATGATAGCCCGCGATGCGGTTCCCGAGTGCAGCAATCTCCTGCGCCCGATCGGGATCCCACCACACGTGGTAGACGTCCACCACCACGCCGACATTCGCCGCATCGAACTGCTCCGCAATCGCGCGCGCCTCCTTCATCGTCGTGATGCACGACCGCTCCGCCGCAAAGGCCGGATGCAGCGGCTCGATGCCGAGTCGCACACCACGCTCCTTCGCGTACGGCGCAATCTCGGCGATCCCATCGGCGATCATCTGGCGAGCCGCCGAGATGTCGCGATCGGGCGCAGCGCCGCAGACGAGCACCACCACCTCGGCGCCAAGCGTCGCTGCTTCGTCGATGGCGCGGCGATTGTCCTCGATCTTCTCTTGACGCTCCGCCACTGTGAGCGCCGGAAACATTCCTCCACGACACACACTCGACACTTTCACTCCAGCATCACGAACGAGCCGCGCCGCACTCTCCAGGCCGCACTCCGCAATCTTGTGCCGCCACAGCGAGACATACGGCACCTCGTGCCGAGCGCACGACTCCACGACTTCGCGCAACGACGCGCGCTCGGCGGTCGCCTGGTTGAAGCTCATCAATCGCGCATCGGTGAACGCGGCGGCATCACTGGCGGAGGCCGACGAGCGAGACAGCACCGCTGACCGCAACGCATCCTGCGGCCCGGTCATGCGATCCCCGCTGCGGCAAACACGATTCGCGCTCGCGATGCCGCCCGATCTGCATCCTCGATCAGTCCGGCCGCATCCGCGAGCCGGATCAACTCAGCGAGATGCACCGCGGTCCGCGCACCCTCGGCGCCGCCGAGCATCCTGAAGTGTGACTGGTGGCCATTCAGGTAGGCGAGAAAGACGATTCCCGTCTTGTAGGCATGCGTCGGCCGCTTGAAGATGTGGCGCGACAGAGGAACCGTCGGCTCGAGCAGCGCGCGATACCGCGGCAGGTCCGCCGCATCGAGGGCCTGCAACGCCGCCGAAGCGACAGGTGCAATCCCATCGAAGATGCCGAGCAGTGCGTCACTGTGCTCGTCCGCATTGCCTTCGATCAGCTCGGCGAAGTTGAAGTCGTCGCCCGTGTACATGCGCACGCCGGCCGGCAGGCGACGCCGCATGTCCATCTCGCGCCGCGCGTCGAGCAGCGAGATCTTGATGCCGTCGACCTTGGCGCTGTTCTCGCGAATCACGTCGAGGCAGACGTCCATCGCCTCGTCGAGATTGCTCGTGCCCCAATAGCCCGCGAGTGAAGGATCGAACATGTCGCCGAGCCAGTGGAGGATCACGGGCTGCGTCACCTGGCGGAGGATGTCGCCGTACACGCGACGATAGTCGTCCGCGGACCTCGCGGCTTTCGCGAGCGCACGACTCGCCATCAGGATCACGCGCCCACCTTGTCCTTCCACGAATCCAACCTGCTCGGCGTATGCCCGCGCGACATCATCAAGCGTGACAGTCGGCCCGGCCGCGAGGTGATCCGTCCCCGCGCCACAGGCAATGCCGCCGCCCTCGGCCCGACTCTCCGCGAGTGCGCGGCGTATGAGCTCCTGGGCGGACGTCCAGCTCAGCCCACCGCCACGCTGCGCCGTATCCATCGCCTCGGCGACCGAGAAACCGTAGCGCCAGAGGTGCCGCCGAAACGCGAGCGTCGTGTCCCAGTCGATCGCCGCTTCGGTGAAGACGTCGACGTCGCGCCGCGGATCCACGACGACATGCGCCGCCGCATAGGCGATGCGCGACCGAAAGGGAGCGGTGGGCGGTGTCAGTACTGGCGCATCGCGCAGCGTGAACGGCGCGATGGTGCCGTCGAGCAGCGGCAGGTTCAACGTCGCGCTCATCGGCCGCCGTCAGGCACGCGCAGGCGCGGACGCACGCTCGAGCGGCGGCACGTCGAGCCACCGCTTCTCCTTCCATGACTGCAGTCCCAGCTCGGCGAGCTGCACGCCCTTCGCCCCTTCATAGAAGTCGTGGATGTACGGCGTGTCGATCGCGACGTGACGGAGGAAGAGCTCCCACTGGTGCTTGAACGCGTTGTCGAACTCGCCGTTGTCGGGGACGTCGGCCCAGTCGGCGAAGAAGTCGAATGGATTCTCGATGTCCGGATTCCACGTGGGACGCGGCGTGTTGACGCGATGCTGCGTCTTGCAGCCGCGCAGTCCGGCGATGGCGCTACCTTCGGTGCCGTCCACCTGGATCGACAGCAGCTCATCGCGATAGACGCGCACGGTCCATGAAGAATTGAACTGCGCGATGATCTCGCTGTCGGCACCGGCGAGACGGAAGGTGCCGTAGGCGGCATCGTCCGCGGTCGCGGTGTAGGTCTTCCCCTGTTCGTCGACCCGCTCGGGGACATGCGTCGCGGCGACACACTGCACGGCGGTGACTTCGCCGAAGGTGTGGTCGAGCACGTAGCGCCAGTGGCAGAACATGTCGGCGATGATGCCGCCGCCGTCCTCGCTGCGGTAGTTCCACGACGGACGCTGTGCGGTCTGGAGATCGCCCTCGAACACCCAGTATCCGAATTCACCGCGCACACTGAGGATGCGACCGAAGAAGCCCGCGTCGACGAGGCGCTTCAACTTCCGGATGCCTGGCAGGAACAGCTTGTCCTGCACGACGCCGTGCTTCACCCCCGCCGCATCCGCGAGCCGTGCGAGATCGAGCGCCTCCGCCGTGTCGACAGAGAGCGGCTTCTCGCAGTAGACGTGCTTGCCCATCTCGATCGCGCGTCGAACGTTCGGTGCACGCAGGTTCGTGAGCGTCGCATCGAAGTAGATGGTGTCCGCCCGGTTGGCGAGCGCGCCCTCGAGGTCAGTCGTATAACGGGCGATCCCGTGCGTCTCGGCGAGCGCCTTCAGCTTTCGCTCGTCGCGCCCCACGAGGATGGGATCGGGCATGAGCCGGGATCCGTCCGGCATTGCTACGCCCCCTTGCTGACGAATCGCCACGATCGAGCGGATGAGGTGCTGGTTGAGCCCCATCCGTCCCGTCACGCCGTTCATCACGATGCCGATAGTCTTGTCAGCCATTATGAAGTCCCGTGGTGGTGAATCTGGGCAAGTGCGTTTGGAGTTGGGAGTTGTTCGTTGGCAACGCGGATCATCACGGATTTGGCGGATCTGCGCGGATTGCTCCGAGAGCTCTCCGGCAGTCGATAGCCGCAATTGCTACGCTGGTCAAAAAACGTTGATCGTTGGCATCGTGAATCTGACGAATCTCAACGAATCTACGCGAATCATTCCGCGCACCGATTCATGATCCAAAGATCAAAAAACTTCTCCTCTTTAAATGCCGATCAAGTGAGTGTTGTCTCTTGAATGGACGTCCAGTGCTTTGCCAGCATGCTTCCACACGGAGCAATCCGCGCAGATCAGCAGCATCCGCGATCATCCGCGCTGCCCCCGTAGTGACGCAGTTCGAGATGCGGATTCGCGCCCCAAAGTTGTTGTTCCGCCCTTGAACAGGATTCGCGGAGATTCCCAAAGATTCGTGGGATTCGCGATACCAAACGATAAACGTCAGTTCGACCTCCAGACTTCCAACTATTGCAACACCACCCCACTCATATCCTCATCGAACCGACGCCGCGGCAACAACGAAATCGCAACCGCCCCCAGTAGCGCAAATCCAATCAACGTCGAAAAGCCGGTCACATACGACCCCGACTGATCGCGCAATCGCCCGACGAGCACGGGCGCCAATGCCTCGGCCACACCGTCGGCCGCAAGCACGATTCCCATGGCTCGGCCAAGCACGCGGGTGCCGAAGAGCTCAGCGGCCATGAGCGGAATCACCATGTACTCGCCACCCAAGCCAATGCCGAACACCACCGCGAACGCCAGCACCGCGGTTCTCGAATTCGCATAGAGCAGGATCGGGATCGACGCCGCCACGAGCAGGTAGATCAGCAGCATCACATGCTTCTTCGGCATGCGATCGGCCAGCCAGCCCATCCCGAGTCGCCCCACGAGGCTCGCGGCCAGGGCGAGCGATGCGACTGTCGCCGCCGCGCCCTGCGTGTAACCATGATCGAGGCTCAGGTACAGCTTCAGGTGCTGGTTGGCGCCGCCCACCGCGGCGATCGAGCACATGCTGCCGAGCATCAATAGATAGAAGGCCGGTTGGCGCAACACCGCCGCGATGGGCACCGGCGCCGCGCGAGGCGCATCCACCGCCGTGCGCGAGGCCGGCGCTTCCGGCACGAACAGCGCAAGCGGCAACGCAATCACGATGATGGCGGCGCCGAGGATGGCGAGCGTCGCATGCCAGCCAAAGGCGGCCACGAGCCGCACCGCGACGAGCGGAACCAGCGCGCCACCGAGCCCGATGCCCAGGTAGGCGAATCCCATCGCGCGTCCTCGAGCTGCCGTGAACCAGCGCGACAGGAGCACCTGGTTCGGCAACGGGCCGCCGAGGACGTAGCCGACCGCGTTGAACAGATAGAAGAAGTAGAAGCCGGACAGCGTCGAGATGGAACCGAGTCCGATGAGGGCGGTTCCCGCCATGAGGATGCCGGCGATCATGAGGCGGCGCGGTCCGAAGCGATCGACGAACCATCCGGCCGCAAAGCCGAAGAGCGGGCCGACGATCAGCTTGCTGTACGCGTTGCCCGACGTGACCTGTTGGCGGGTCCAGCCGAAGTCCTTCACCATGAAGTCGTAGAAGAACGGCAGCCCGTAGAGTGCGAGCCCGACGATGGCGAAGAGCGATGTGAACGACGTCGCTGCTACCCTGATCTGTGCGGAGCGCGGCGGCGAATCCTGTCGCATGGAGGCGGGAAGGAGATAGGCGCGATTTCGTGCGACGAGGACCGGTCGCGTTGGCCGAGGCAATTTGATCGACAGACGTTCAAATTCACCAGAGGCATCGATTCACCCGCGCGTCACGCCACAGTTTCTGTCCTCGCCGCCACTGCCTCACTTCCCTTGCGCACCCGCGTGATGCGTCGTACGATGTTCCCGCACGCGTCTCCTCACCGGGGCAGGCGGCTGTGTTCGTCATCATTTGGTACGAAAGTGACGTTTGAGAAGCAGGTGCGGTCATCATAGCCACAGTGCGTCCCAATTGAGTGGCGATCGCGCTGCGCACCCTCGGCCCCTCGAACGCAGATGGTCCAGCGCCCCCTTCGCTGGATAGTAGAAATCCCGATTTGCAGTGCTCGTCTCGACGAGGTCGGTGACCTGCGCAGTTCATTGTTGTTGCAGTAATTGTTCGTTGACCGAACAAATAGCAGGAGCCGGAGCGGTACCCCTCTGCCCGGTCGATTGTCGCTCGTCGCAGTTCTCTCAGCCTACCGGTTCCATCAGGTCGGTCTCACCCGCTTCGGAGCATTGCCTATCATGAAGCGTCGGCTCATCACCGTCGGTTTGTTCGCAGCTTGCGCTCTCGTTCTGTCCACCTCGGGCGCCGCGGCGCAGGGGACCACGGGCAGAATTTCCGGCACCATCACTGGTACCGAGAGCAAGCTCCCCATCCAGGGAGTCCGCGTCACCCTGCTCGGCACCCAGCAGACGGTGACCACCAATCCACAGGGCCGCTATACCCTGACGAACATCGCGCCCGGCATGTGGCGCATTCGCACGTCAGCCATCGGCTATACGCCAGTCGTGATCGACAGCATCCCGGTGAGCGCGGGTCAGACCGCCGACGCAGACATCTCGCTGAAGCACCAGACGGTGCAGCTCGAGCAGATCGTCGTCACGGGATACGGTTCGCTCGCCAAGCGTGACGTCACCGGCGCCATCGGCCAGGTCTCGGCGCAGGAGATCAAGCAGGAGCCAGTCACTAACGCCATCGAAGCGATCAAGGGCCGCATTGCCGGCGTCGACATTGTCTCGACGGGGAACAAGCCGGGCGATGGCGTGCGAGTTCGCATCCGCGGACAGCGCTCACTGAAGGCATCGAACGATCCGCTCTACGTGCTCGACGGCATTCCCATGGCCGGCGGCATCGGCGACCTGAACCCGGCCGACATCCAGTCGATCGAAGTGCTCAAGGACGCCAGCGCCACCGCCATCTACGGATCGCGCGGCGCCAACGGTGTCGTGCTCGTCACGTCCACGAAGGGCCAGGCCGGCAACACCCGCACCACGTATGACACCTACGTTGGCGCGCAGACGGTGCTCCGCCGGGTGGAGACGTTCGGCCCCGGAGTCACCGGTCCCGGAACGTACGCCGACTACAAGCGCGAGGCCTATCGCAACCCGAATGACGTTGCCGCGGGCGGCACGCCGCTGTACAAGTGCGCCGGCGTTGTCTCCCAGTCCGTCTGTCCCGAGGGGGATGCCGTCACCTTCTACTCCGAAGAGATCGCGGCGATGAAGAACGCCACCTACACGGACTGGCAGAACCTCATCACTCGACAAGGCTCGCAGGTCAGCCACCAGCTCTCGATCACCGGTGGCAACGATCGCAACCAGTTCGCCGTCAGTGGCAACCTGCTGAAGCAGATCGGCGTTACGCTCTCGCAGGATTACGATCGCAAGAGCATGCGCGTGAACTACGAGGGTCAGGCCCGCGAGCGTTTCCGCGCTGGCGGTTCCGCCCTGCTCGTTCGCAGCCTCCAGCGCCTCGGACGTGGCGATGGCCTCTATGGCGAAGCCATCGCGGACACCCCGCTGAGCGTTCCCTACGACAGCCTTGGCAATATCGTCTTCAAGCCGACTCCTGACGCACAGCGCGACAACCCGCTCTCCGACACGCAGAACTACCTCAACGACAACCAGCGCACGCGCGTGTTCGGCACCCTGTTCGCAACCGTGAACCTGGCCGACGGCCTCGACTACCGCGCGAATTTCGGTCCCGACCTGACCTTCAATCGCAACGGGTCATTCGTTGGCGCGCAAACCCAGCAACAGCAGGGCGCCGGCACCGTCCAGTCCATCCGCGACCAGAAGACCTTTGACTTCACGCTCGACAATCTGCTGACGTACAAGAAGGCGCTTGGCAGCGCGCACAAGGTCGACGCGACGCTTCTCTACTCCATCGAGAAGCAGAGCTTCGAGGAGAACTACGGGCAAACGAAAGATCTCCCCTACGAGTCCGCCCTGTATTACAACCTGGGCGCCGGCAACACCGTTTCGGGGCTGAGCAGCCAGATCTCCCAGTGGGCGCTCCAGTCGTACATGGCCCGCCTGAATTACACGCTCCTCGACAAGTACCTGCTGACGGTGACCACACGCGTCGATGGCTCGTCGCGCCTGGCAGAAGGCAACAAGTACGCGACCTTCCCGTCGGTCGCACTCGGCTGGCGTGTCCTGGACGATGCCGCGGGCCAAAAGATGGGACCACTCAGCAGCCTGAAGCTGCGCGGCTCCTACGGCACCACGGGCAATACCTCGGTCAATCCCTACCAGACCCAGGGCGACCTCTCCCGTACCCCTTACTCGTTCGGCAGTACGGCGGCATTCGGTTACCGGCCCGGATCGCTCGCCAACCCGGAGCTGCGTTGGGAAAAGACGTCGACGGTCGACGGCGGTGCGGATTTCGGCTTGATGGATGGCCGACTCAGCGGCACGTTCGATTACTATCGCGCGAACACCACGGATCTCCTGCTGGATCGAGCGCTGCCGCCGTCCACGGGGTATTCGAGCATCACGCAGAACGTTGGCGCCACGCGCAATACCGGTGTGGAACTCGGACTCTCGGCCATCACGCTCGATGGCTGGCACGGGCTGCGCTGGACGAACGACATCACGTTCGCGCACAACAAGAACGAGATCGTGTCGCTGAACGGCGGTGCCGTCGATGATCCCGGGAACAACTGGTACATCGGCCTGCCAATCAATGGCGGCGGCAATTCGCTCTGGCGCGACTACCAGTTCAACGGCATCTGGCAGACGGCCGATGCAGCGCTCGCCGCTTCGTACGGTCGCAAGCCGGGTGAAATCAGGATCGTGGACCAGGATACAGCGGGATGCACGTCGCCTGGAACGTGCGGCGATGGCAAGTTCAACACCAACGACAAGATCATCCTCGGCAACACCTACCCGGTTTGGACGGGCGGCCTGAGCTCGCGGATGGACTACCGCAACTTCGACCTCTCGTTCCAGGCCATCACGCGGCAGAACTTCCTCCTCCGCAATGACCTGATTCGCGGCGCCTCGCTGGCCGGCCGTTACAACAGCCCGCTGGAAGACTACTGGACGCCGTCGAATCCGAGCAACACCGCGCCCCGCCCGGACAAGAACACCGAGAGCCCGTTCTTCTCTGAATCGCGCGGCTACCAGGACGGCTCGTTCGTGAAGATCCGCAACATCACGCTCGGTGGAAGAGTGCCGGAGCGCTACATATCGCGTATCGGCGCGCAGTCGCTGCGTCTCTACGTCACGGCGCAGGACCCATTCCTCTTCGCCAGTTCAACCGTACTGGATCCGGAAAGCCAGACCGGTTCGGGCGTTCCTTCGTACCGTACGTTCCTCCTCGGCGGGAGCTTCGGCTTCTAATCGATGATGACTCCCACTGCATCCATGATGACTTCTTCCATGACTCGCAGACTTTTCGCACCGTTCGCCGCCCTCTGTCTGGGTGGCGCGGCGGGATGCGTCGATCTCACCGAGACCCCCATTACGGGTATCACGAGCGCATACTACGCCACGCCGAGCGGATTTGATGCCGCCGTCAACGCGATGTATACCCCGATGAAGACGCAACTGCCGCTGGAGCGGGGCTCGACCATGACCGTTTTCGGCACCGACGAGTTCCAGAAAGGCGCCGATGGCGGTTACAAGTTCTTCAACGACTACACGTCGCAGCTGAACGGCGACGTCAACTTCATCCAGGATTTCTGGCGCGACTACTACCAGGGCGTGAACACGGCGAATACGGTCCTCGAAGTGGCGAAGACGGCAAACCTGCCGGCCACAACGCTCGCGCTCCGAGTCGGTGAAGCGCACTTCATGCG
>JALYVY010000146.1 GCA_030852985.1 Gemmatimonadota bacterium
ATGTTGTCGTGATCCGCGGTGATTCCGTTCTGCGCATCGGCGATGACCGCAGTCCAGTCCACCGCCGCGCGTTCCGCCGGTGTGCGAGCGACGTTGGCACGAATGCGCGCGCGATAGCTTCGAGCGAGCTTGATGAACTCCTTCGCGGTAAAGGAGGTCGTCGATGGAATCCACGTGGCCGGGAGCGGAAAGCCGTTGCCGCCCGTTCCAGCCGCCGACGCATAGTCGATGGCCTTCTGGAGTGCGTCTTCTGCCGCCACAGCCACTTGCGGGTAACCCATGAGCGTGCCCGGATCCTGCGGATCTGTCTTTTCGTCCACGACGGCCGACGAGTCGTAGACCAGCGCCGCGTACCCGAGCGAGATGCCGCGCAGGAACTGCGCGAACGCCTTGGCACGGTTGTCCTGGTTCGACGATCCGAGCGTGAAGCCAGGCTTGTTGAGCGTGGCAAGCACGCTCGACGAGACACGGGTCACCTCGTTCATGTAGCTGTACACCCGCTGCTGCTCACCCGCGCATCCGTTGCCGATGGAATTGTCGTTCCCCGGTCGCGGAATCGTGACACGCTGGCCCATGCAGTTGTTCGAGAGACTCGAGAAGTCCTCGAACGACTGCACGAACCCCATGAGGGCCACGTTGGTCGTGCTGCGATACAATCCGTCGTGCCAACGCTTGTAGTAGGTACCGATCAGCGACTCCACGTCGGTGGACGACGCGAGGACTCGCGCCGTTTCCGGCTGATTCGGGTTGGACACCACCAGGTCGCACGCGCCGGTACCGAGCAGCGCAACCACGAGCGCTCCGGTTCGGATCCAGGTTCGATTCATAGTCAAGCCAACTCCTAGAAGCGCGTGGAAAGGGAGAACGTGAAGGAACGGAGCGTCGGGAACTGGAAGGCGTCCACCTGATTGGTCAGGCCGGATCCGCTGCCAATCGTGCTGCTGCCGCCGTTCTGCGTGGACGTGGCGCCGACCTCGGGATCGAGTCCCGTGTAGTTCGTGAAAGTCTTCAGGTTGCGGCCGATCACCCCGACCGTCCAGTCGCCGACCGAGGCCAGTGGTCCGATCTTGTAGGTGAGGCTCACCTCGCGAAGCTTCGCGAACGACGCCTTTTCCACGACGTAATTGTTCGGTCCGAGCACGTCATAGAGGCCACCGATGCCGGTGCTCTCGCTCGGTCCGCCGCGCCACTCGTAGCCGAGCGGAACTGCCGTCTCGACCGTCTGGTTGGCCGCGTCGAAGTAGCTCGAGCTGAAGTCCAGGATGCCCCAGCCTTCGCCCTGGTTGTAGACCGAGTGTCCGATCGTGCCATCGAGCAGCCCGTACAACGACACGCGCTTGTACGAGATGTTGTTGCTGTACGTGAAGCGGAAGTCCGGCAACGCATGACCGATGATCTGGTTGATGCCCCCGCCTTCACCGACCTCACCCTTGAGCGGACGATCCACGATCGGCATGCCCCAGTACAGGGGAACCTTCGCGCCGAAGGGCGACTTGCCAGCCGCGATGCAATCGGCCGGCGTAATGTTTCCAGCGCAGACCGGCAGCACCGTCTGCCAGAGGTTCTTGTTGATGCCGTCCTTCCAGCTGTTGCCGTCGCCAACGTACACGACATAACCGCGACCATTCACCTGGTACGTCTTGCCGTCGCCGCAAAGCGGCTGCAGCAGGGCATTCATCTCGCTGCAGGACTGGTAGAACTTCCTGCCCCACATGCCGCCGTAGAGATTCTGCGGCTGGTCGAGCGCGTTGATGCAGACCACCTTGTCGTTCTGAACGCAGCTGGGGTTGGCGTTCGCCGTCACGTGGAACAGGCTGGACGTTCCCTGCGACGTGCCCGCGTCCTGCACATACTCGGACGTGAAGAGCTCCGAGATGTAGGTGCGCGTCCGGTCATACGTGCCGCGCATGCTCCAGCTGAAGTCCTTCTTCTCCATGATCGGGAGGTTCAGCCCGAGTTCCCACGTGTGGTTGTCGAGCGTCCCCGCGTTCTGCCACTGCTGCGCGAAACCGAGCGACGACGGGGTGTTCACGAGCAGGATCTGGTCGCGGGTGCGCGAGTCAGCCTTGGTGATCTCCACGCCGAGGCGATTGAAGAGCGTGAAGTCCGCACCGAGCTCGTTCTCGGTGGTGGTCTCCGGACGGAGCTTGGAGTTTCCAGCCTGACCGAGCGAGCAGCCGGTCGTTCCGCAGTTATACGTCTCGTACTGCGCATTGAAGCGCGGTGTGCTGCCAGCGGTGCCGTGCGAGGCGCGGAGGCGGAAGTCGTTGAGCATGCCGAGCTTCCAGAATGGCTCCTCGGAAACGCGCCACACGCCGGAGATACGGCCGAAGTTCGCCCAGCGGTTGCCTTCGCCGAACAGCGAACTGCCGTCGCGACGAACCGTTCCGTCGAGAATGTAGCGGTCCTTGAAGTCCAGGCTGCCACCGGCCGACATGCCGATGTTCTTGATCGTCTCGAGATTCGAGTTGACCGTCTTGTTCGTCTGGAGATTGCTCGACGTGAAGACGTCCTTCACGTTGAAGATTTCGCCGCCGCTCTCGTTCCGGTTGAAGTCGTCCTGGTCGTAAAGGCCCCGGAACTGGAGCTTGGCATTCAGGTCGCTGCGGACCTGCTTCCGCAGTGTCGCCGTGAGGTTCGCATTGGACGCGACTTCGCCGTCATTGCGATACTGCTGCTGTCCGGAATTGTCACCCGAAGACGTCGCGAACGTGCGGTAGCCCTTCTTCTCGTAACTGGTGCGAAGCAGGAGGCGGTTGTCGTACGCCGCCGTTCCCTCGAGCGTGAACCACTCCTTCGGGAAGTAGCGCGCCGTGACGTTGCCGAGAATGCGGTAGGAATCGCTGGTGTTGAAGAGGTTCTCGGTGTCGTACAGGAACGTGCCGCCGCCGTTGCCGGTCGGCGTGTGGAGGCTGGCCCCGCCGCTGCGGACGAGGTAGCGGCCCAGGGTATCGAGGGCGAGGTAATCCGTGCCCGCCGACGCGCCGCGCAACAGCTGACCGAAGATGCCGCCACCCGAACTGCCGCCGCTGCGATTGTCGTTGGTGCCCTTGTCGTACAAGGTGCTGGTGGAAATCGTCAGGTCGGGGCGCGCATCATAGTCGAGATTCACGCGGGCGCGCGCCTGCTTGTTGCCATTCAGGTTGAGGATGGCGTCCTGCTGCTGCTGGTACGATCCGCTCGCGAAGAACCGGATGGCCGCCACCTTTCCCGTGGCGTCAGCGGAGTTGATCGTCGTCGGCGCGCGCGTGACGGCTTGCGCCAGCATGTTGTAGTAGTGATCCGGCCAGATCTGGGCCTGGAAGAGATTCTGCAGGTCGCCGTTGGTGACGCCGGGCGCGCTGTACTGGCCCGACAGCGGGGTACGAATGGTGTCCGCGTTCACGTTGTTGATGCGGTAGATCTCCTGCATCCAGTTGAACGTCCGGGAGCAGCCCGAAATGTTGCCCGACGCGGCCGTGCAGAAGCGCTTGCCGGTTTCGTCGAGCTGGATCTGGTGGTTCAATGGCTGACCGTAGCTGATGCTGTTCAAGTCGCTGTAGCCATACTCGCTGCGCGCGTTGAACTTGATGCCGTCGCTGCCCGCCGACCCACGCTTGGTCCGGATCGTGATGACACCGTTCGCGGCACGCGAACCATAGAGGGAGGCGCCCGCAGCGCCCTTCACCACCTCGGCCGATTCGATATCGAGTCCGCCGAGCTCGTTGAGGCTGCCGACGTTCATGATGGCGCCGTCCACGATGATGAGCGGACCGTTGCCGCGACCCGTCGCGTTGATCGACGTGGGTCCGCGCAGCTGGATCTCCGGGTTCGCGCCCGGACGTCCATTGGTGTTCGCGATGCGCAGGCCGGCGACCTTGCCGGCCAGCGCCTTCATGGGATCGAGCGCCGGTACCGGCAGGTCTTCCGCCGTGACGCGTCCGACCGCGAATGGCACCTTGGAGCGCTCGGTGCCTTCGACAACACCCGTGACGACCACTTCACTCAGGCGATTCACATCGGCCTGCATGGTGAAGTTCTGCGTCTGCGCGCCCGGAACGATCGTGATGGAGCGAAGCTGCGACTGATGCCCAATCGCACGGATGCGAAGGCTCGCCTTCTGCCCACTCACGCGAGCGGCAGGAATGCTGAACGTGAATATGCCGGCCGCGTTCGTGCCGACCGATACCGCAAGGTCGGTGATGAATACGTTCGCGGCTTCGACAGGCTGCCCCGACTCGCTCGTCACCTTTCCGGTGATGACAGCGGTTTGTGCCCGCGCGATTGCGGTCGGCGCGGCGAGCAGGACGCTCACCATCGCCAACGCAAACACTCGAACACGGTTACTGGTGGTCATGATCATCTCACTCCCTCGATGAGCGTAAGGGCCTGCAGCACTACCGTGCTTTCGAACCAACTACGGGAACAAAAAAACTCACGGGGCGAACCTTTTCCGCCGAAGCGGTGTCACACCCTGTAGGAAGCGGAAGAGCAGGCAGGAGCGGGTACAGCGTGCGCGCGCAGGTCAAGCCACAGCCGCCAATGAGAATTGGCGTCTCGCGAAATTGTCGTGCGTTGAACTGTGACCGCGTGCTTTTGCGGTGTGGAGGGAGGCTAATGGTCCAGACCCGGCTGGTTGAGAAAGGGTCACATCCCGCCTCTCGGGGGACCCTGCGGGCGAACTATTAGAATTTTCTAGGCGCGGCCAGAACGTATGAGTCCGTACGCTACGCCGCAAGAGTTCCCTTCGCCGCCAATTCAACCCCAGCCCCAACACGCCCCTCCCGCACATATATCTTCCGGGCGTGCGAACACCCAGCGCCACCGGACAGCCTCCGCTCTCTCCCGCAAAGCGACGCGCGTTCCTCGCCGTCACCCTCCTCCTGCCCTTCGCCTGCCTCGGCATTCTGGAGGGTGCACTGCGGCTCACATGGAAGGCCGGCGACTACGCGCTCTTCCAGCACACAACCGTCGGCCAGCACGACCTGCTGACACCCAGCCCACGTGTCGGGCGACGATATTTCCCGGCGGAAGCCTCCCCCCCGGCGCCGCCCTCAGACCTGTTCGCCGTCGAAAAACCACCACACGGATTTCGACTCTTCGTGCTCGGCGCTTCCACCGCGGCGGGCTTCCCGTTCCCGCACAACGGCACTTTCTCGCGCGTCCTGCGTGATGCGCTTCAGGATGTCCTTCCCGAGGACTCCGTCGAGGTCGTGAACGTCGGCATTGCCGCCACGAACAGCTTCACCGTCGCTGACCTCACCGACGAGGTGCTCGCGCAGCATCCCGACGCGGTGCTCATCTACGCCGGACACAACGAGTACTACGGGGCCCTCGGCGCGGCTTCAGCCATTCGCCTTGGTTCTTCGCGAGCGCTGACCCGCGCGTTTCTCGCCGCCGAGCGGTTGCGCACGGTGGTGCTGCTGCGCAACACGCTTGCACGCGCGACATCGTGGGTGCGGCGGGGCGTGCCCACGGATTCAACCGCCGCCTCATTCATGGAAACAGTTGCGCGGGATCAGCAAATTCCACTGGGCGGCGCTGGATACGACGACGGGCTCGCGCAATTCCATGACAACATGAGCCGCACCTTGCAGCGCTATCGGAGTGCCGGCGTGCCGGTGTTCATCGCCAGCATTGCCTCCAACGAACGTCAACGACCCTTCGTCTCGCCCGGGAATGGGCCCGCGCGCGCCGCATTCGACTCGGCGCAGGCGTCCTTCGCGACGGGGGACAGCCTCGTGGCGCGTCGGCAATTCACGCGCGCCCGCGATCTCGACGTCGTTCGCTTCCGCGCACCCTCGGCGTTGAACGACACCATCCGTTCGCTCGCGACAACCACCGGGGCATTCTATGTCCCCGTGGCGGAAGCGTTCATTGCCGGTTCGCCCGCCGGCATTCCGGGGCCGGAACTCTTCCTGGAGCACGTGCATCCCAACCAGACCGGATACGCGCTGATCGCGCGCTCCTTTTACGAGGCCATCGCGCAGCACGGGTTTCTGCGCCGCCGCGCACGGGTGTCGCGCCTCGCGCCGTGGAGCACGTATCAGGACAACATGGCGCTCAGCGCGTTCGACGAGCAGATCGTGCATCACATTGTGCGCACGATAACGACCCGATGGCCGTTCGTTTCGGCGGCGGACGCGCAGGACTATCGTGGCTCCTACCGGCCGACGAGTGTGATGGACAGCCTGGCGCTCGCCGTGTCGCGCGGCGGAGTGACGTGGATAGAAGCAAAGTTGCGCGTTGGCGCCGCGTACGAGAGTGCCCATCAACCGGATTCGGCGCTGGCCGAGTATCGCGGACTGCTGCGCGATCTCCCCTTGGCCGAACCATCCTGGCGGCTTGTGGGGCGCGCACTGGTCGCAAGCGGGCGGGCCACTGAGGCCGCGCCGTACCTCGAGCATGCCGCTTCCCTCGCGGAAAACGGGGAGTCCACGTATCTGCTCGGGGTCATCGCTCTGCAGAATCGCAACTACGATGCAGCGATCGCATTGCTCGACAGGGCGGTCACGCTTCAGCCCGGTGCCGCCGCACCGCTGTATGAGCTCTCGCTTGCCTTCGGGCTCTCCAGGAACCTGGGGCCCGCGAAAGCGGCAGCAGGCAGGGCCGCTCGAATCGACCCCCGGTACCCTGGGCTTTCGCAATGGCTCGTCACGCTCGCGAAGGCGAGCGGCGACTCAATCGGTCGCCATTGAACCTTGCGATTCCTGCGGCACATTTGAAGTTAAGACAAGCCTACTGTTTGGCGCCTTTGCGCGACCACGGTTCCGCCGTAAAATCACCTCTTCCGGACATCTCATGCGCGCTCTTCATTGTGGTGCACTCGCTCTCACGGCCGCGGCCTTTACGGCCTGTGCGTCCGCGTCGCCGTCGCAGAAAACGACTTACGATGAGCCACCCGCACTGCGCTGGTCGGGCAGCTTGCAGCCGACGCAGGGACGAACTGCCGAAGTACAGGCGACGACGCTGCATCGGGCCTCGGGCACAATGGCGATCGAGATTCCTTCCGGCGCCGACAACATGAAGCGGGCCCGTGTCACACT
The DNA here is from genome assembly GCA_030852985.1 of Gemmatimonadota bacterium. Classification (GTDB taxonomy): domain Bacteria; phylum Gemmatimonadota; class Gemmatimonadetes; order Gemmatimonadales; family Gemmatimonadaceae; genus AG11. Next base: position 7,026 of record JALYVY010000146.1, read on the forward strand.
CGTCATCGCGCTGCCGGAGCTGACCGGCAGCCAGCTTCGCTGGGCAGTCCTTCCCGACCGCTGTGGCTCGGGCGACTTGCCACTGATCGGCTTCGAGCAATTTCCCCTGTTGGAGATCGGCTCGAATGGGCGAGGTGAATTGAAGGCGGATCTTCCGCTCGAGTTGGTCGCCAACAACTCCTACCACATCAACGTGTACAACGGCGGCCAACAGCTGACCGACGTCTTTGCCTGTGGCAACCTGCGATACGAGAACCGCAGGTAGGGACCGCCGCTCCACACAAAAAAAGAGGCGGGCCGATCACGGCCCGCCTCTTCTTGTGCACATTCGACAATGCTACATCTTGCTGCCGCGCGCCGTACGCTTCTTGTTGGGAAGGTGCAGCTGCAGCACCTTGCCGCTCGTCGTCTCGAGATTGGCGACGGTCGTACCAGCGTAGAGTGCCTTCGGCGCTACGGCGCCGACGAACGCTGCGGCACTCGTTCCACCCACGCCACCGAACGTGTAGATGGGCAGTGAAAGCGTCTCCAGCTCCTTTGCCGGGATGGGCAGCTGGAGAATGGTGCCCTTCTGCAGACCGTCGACGTGACGGCGCTGGAAGAGCGTGTACCCATTCGTGCTCAGCAACTCGACGTCGCGCTCGTAGTCGATATAGCCGAGGAGCTTGGCCGCGCCATCCGCTGCCGTGGCCGGTGAGAGGTTGCCTCGTGTGACCCGCGAGTTGTTGATCAGTGTGGCGGCGGTCGCGAGGCTGCCGCTCGAGCGAATGAGCGCTTCCGCGCGAACGAGATCGCTTTCCGCGGCGAGCATCCACGGGGCTGGTCCAAGCTCGTCGTCGCCGTCGGACGAGTACGCGTAGTAGCGGTTATGGTAGTACGGGCTCTGCATGTAGATACCGCGCGAGGGATCGCCGAGCACGGTTCCGAGATACTTGTAGTCGGTACCGAAGCGTGCATCGGCGGACGTGCCTTCAGGCGGAATGGTGCCGTTGAACTTCGCCGGCGAGCTCGGGTCCATGCGGTTGATGAGGCGCAGGTCGACGCGGGTCCAGGAGACGCCATCGCCGAGCTCCGTGAGGCCCGAGTACCACACATTGAAGTCACCAATCACGGAGATGTCGATCGGTGCACCGGCGGTTCCCGTGCCGATGCCGGCAGCGGCGTACGTGGCGACTTTCGCCCAGTCGACCGTCGCCGCTTCCGCCGCCGTTCTCGGTGTGTAGGCCATGGTGAGTGCCGCCATGGTGCTCGCGATCCGAGCGATCACCGAGGACGTAAGCGGCCCAATGGTCATCGGGAAGACGTTCGGGTCGTACGAATCGCTCTTGCCGGCCTCCGAGGCCGCGAGCGCTGCCCATCTCGTCACGGCGGATGCTGAAACGGTCTTGTAGTCCGACAGCGTTGGCGGAACGGCCGGGTCGGTGGTCTCATCCACGATGAACGCGCGATCGAAGAGCAACGCGAGCTGCGTCATCGTCGCGGCCTGGGTAAACTGCGCCAGGCGCTTGAACTTGTCGCTCTCCGCCTGTCCACCGGCGAAGGTGAGTCCGGTATTGAACGCGCGAATGGCGTCGTTTGCGGCGCCAAGCGCGCCATAGCTCGAGTTCCATGGCGACTCAGTGACGCCGCGATCGCCGCCGGCAGAGCTGTTCGCGTATGGAATGCGCGGCTCCAGATTGTTGAAGCGCATGCCGAAGTTGCCATAGTTCGCCGTTGACGCGTCGGCGGTGACCTGCAGCATCAGCCACGGCTCATAATCGGTGGCGCCGATGTACCAGGAGTGCACCGAGGAAATGGCGAGGTTCTCCACGTCCGCGGGTGATGCGTTGGCGCGCGCTACATCCGGTGCGTTCGGATTCGCGACGTCGAGGGTGGGATTACAGGCCGCGCCAAGCAGCAGGCCCATGGATCCGAGAACAACCCCGATCCTTTTCAAATTCATCATTGCGTTTGGCTCCAGAGTCGTTGGTAGGGTCAGAATCCGAGTGTGACCTGGCCGGTAAACGTGCGGAACTGCGGATAGCGGAATCCGTCGATCCGGAAGTTGAAGTCGTTTCCTGCCGTGACGTCGGGGTCGAACCCGTCGTAGCTCGTCCATGTGTGGAGATTGCGGCCGATGAGCGCCAGCTTGACCGTGTTGGCGTACCGGCCAATGCCCATGCGATCGAGCGCGCGTGCGCCGAGCTCATAGCTGACCGAGAGCTCGCGAAGCTTTGCGTACGAGCCGCTCTCGACGAAGTAGTCGCTGGCCACCAGGCCGTTGTAGAGACCACCAGAGTAGAACGGTAGCGCAATCTTCTGGTCCTGAGGCTTGCCGGTCTGATCTTCATCGGCATGACGGAAGTCCTGAAACATCCACTGCTTGGTGAAGTTGTAGACCTGGCCGCCCTTCTGGCCGTCGATGAGTGCGTAGATGCCGAAGCCGTAGACCTTGATGTTGTTCGCCACGCCGAACGAGAAGTCCGGGTTTACATCGCCGATCTTGAACTGGTCATTGCCGGTGGCGTCGATGTACTTGATGGGCTGCTCGGTCGGCGTGCCGCGCTGCGCGACCGGGACCAGGAAGCCGAGCGGGTTGATGACATAGTCCGAGGCAACCGCGCCCGCATACTTCGGATTCTGCGTCAGATCTTCGAAGCTGCGCACCCACTTGGCGCCGTACATGATACCGAGCGACTCGCCTTGCTTGTAGTAGAAGACGTCTTCACCCTGTGCACCGGTGGCATTCACGCGATACGGTGCGCGGCCAAGGCGGTCGAGGCGCTGCGTGGTGTGGTCGCCCGTGAGTCCCAGGTTGTAGCTGAAGTTCGGACGGTCGATCACGCGGGTCTGCAGCGACAGCTCAGTGGTGCGCGCCGAGATGTCGGCCGCATTCTGGCGCTGCACCTGGAAGCCGCCCGACTGCGCGAGCGAAAGAGGAACAAGCAGGAATGCATCCTTCGTCACGCGGTTTGCTTGAACCAGCTCCAGGTCGAACCGGTCGAGGAATGCTGCGTTGATGCCGAACTCGTTTTCCGTCTGGACGGCGGGCTTGAGATTCTTGTTGCCGAGCTGATACTTGCTCGCACTACCGGCATTAAGGGAATAGGTCTCGTACTGATCCTCGAACCGCGGACGCAGGCCAGCGGTACCGCGAGCTGCACGAAGCTTCAGCTCCTGCACGCCGGGAAGCTTGAAGTCCTCGCTGATGCGATAGGCGCCGGCAACGCGGTAGAAATTCTGCCAGCGCGACTCGGGACCGAACAGCGACGAGCCATCCCGACGAATCTGCGCGTCGATGATGTAGCGTTCCTTGATCGTGAAGTTCTGCGACGCCTGGTAGTCGATGGTGTGCGATGCGTTGTTGCCGGAGCCGATGGACGTCTGTGTGGGATCGAGCGCCTGGAGATCCTGGACTCCGGTGACGTTGAGCTTTCTGCCCGAAGCATTGTTATAGGTACGATCTTGCGTCTCGACGAGGTAGGCGAGGCGGGTGGTCGAAAGCACATTGCCCAGGAACAGCTTTGTGGCGGTTCCGTTCACCTGCGAATTTTCCGCAACGTTGCCCTCGCTGTTGATGCCGTAGTAGCCGTTCTGCGGAATGGCCGTGGCACTCAGGTAACCGCGGAACCGGTAGTCCGTGTCACGTCGGTTCAGGCGGTCCGTGCCATAACTCGCTTCCATGCGCAGCCAATCCGTGGGACGATAGCGCGCGGCGAAGGAGCCCAGCAGGCGTTCACGACGATATGCAAAATCCTCGTTCGCGAATTCATACAGCGGATTGCCACGGCCACTCGGCGAATTCGCAACGGGCAGCAGCGGATAGTACGGCGTGGTGCTGTCGACCGGGTTGGGATGCAGGAGGTTCACGTCGGGCGGCGCCTGGAGCAGCGCAAAGAATCCGTCCGCGTTGTCCGGCCCGTAGTCGTTCTTGTTGATGCCGTAGGTGACACTCCCGGACAGGTCAAGCTTGGTGGAGATGCCCTGATCGACGTTCAGGCGGAGATTCTGCCGGAACTGCCCCGTGG
>JALYVY010000147.1 GCA_030852985.1 Gemmatimonadota bacterium
GGGCGCTTTTTGCATTCGGCCCTCTCCACCCTTCACCCGCACGCGCTGAGCCCGTACGTTTGTCGCCGCGACGGCCTGCACGCTCGGTGTCACTGCTCCGTTGCTGAATGTCCACCGCAATTCCGGAGTGACGTGAACAACCTCTCCATCGTTTTCCTCGCCGAGCTTGTGGGCAGCACGCTCCTTACGCTCCTTGGCTGCGGCGTGGTCGCCAACGTCGCCCTCACGCGCACCAAGGGGAACAACGGCGGCTTCCTCATGATCAACTTCGCGTGGGGGTTCGCCGTCTACGCAGGCGTGATCGTCTCCTACAACTCGGGTGCGCACCTGAATCCAGCGGTCACGCTCGGCCTGGTCGCGAGCGGTGCGACCGCCTTCGGGTCGGGCGTGCCCGTGAGCGTGGTCTCCACCCTCGCCTACCTCGTCGCGCAATTGATCGGCGCCTTCGCCGGCGCGGTGCTCGCGTGGCTCGCGTACAAGCAGCACTTCGACGCCGAGCCTGACCCCGCCAATAAGCTGGGCGTGTTCGCCACGGCTCCCGCCATCCGCAGCTACGGCTGGAATCTCATGACTGAAGCCATCGCGACATTCGTCCTCGTCTTTGTCGTCATCGGGTTTGGACGTCATCCAGCCGGCGGTGGACTCGCCGCGCTCGGCGCACTCCCCGTCGCGCTGCTCGTGATCGGCATCGGCGCCTCACTCGGCGGACCAACGGGCTACGCAATCAATCCCACTCGCGACCTCGGCCCACGTCTCGCGCATTTCGTCTTGCCGATCAAGGGCAAGGGCGGCTCTGACTGGTCCTACGCATGGGTACCTATCCTTGGTCCGATCATCGGCGGCGTGATCGGTGGTTGGGCCTCGACCATCCTGCTGCCGGTGCTCCGCTGATGAGCGACACGTACATCCTCGCCATTGACCAGGGCACCACGAGCACGCGCGCGATCATCTTCAATCATGCCGGCGCGATCGTCAGCACGGGCCAGAAGGAACACGCGCAGATCTTTCTGCGCGCCGGCTGGGTGGAGCACGACCCGATCGAGATCTGGGACAACGTGCGCGAAGTGATCGGTCTCGCACTCGCGAAGGCCGACCTCACGCGCCACGACATCGCCGCCGTCGGCATCACGAACCAGCGCGAGACCACCGTCGTGTGGGACAGGCACACGGGCAAGCCTGTGTACAATGCCATCGTGTGGCAGGATACGCGCACCCAGCCCATTGTCGAACGGCTGGCGGGCAGCGAAGGCGTTGATCGCTACAAGGCCAGGGTCGGCCTCCCACTCAGCACCTATTTCTCGGGCACGAAGATCGTCTGGATTCTCGAGAACGTAGATGGCGCGCGCGCACGCGCCGAGGCGGGCGACCTGCTCTTCGGCACCACGGATACATGGGTGCTGTGGAATCTTACCGGCGGCACCGGTGGCGGCGTCCACGCCACCGACGTGACGAACGCCAGCCGCACCATGTTCCTCGATCTCGCGACCCTCGCCTGGGACGACGACATCCTCGCCGCGTTCGGCGTACCGCGCTCGATGATGCCCGACGTACGGTCGTCGTCGGAAGTGTATGGCAAGGTCGAGGCGTCGAGCCTTCTGCGCGACGTGCCCATCGCCGGCATTCTCGGCGACCAGCAGGCCGCCACCTTCGGCCAGGCAGCGTTCGGTGCCGGCGAAGCCAAGAACACGTACGGCACCGGCAATTTTCTCATCTTCAATACGGGGACGGAGATCGTCCAGAGCCGCAACGGGCTTCTTACGACGATCGCCTACAAGCTCGGCGACGAGCCCGCGCGCTACGCGCTCGAGGGGTCGATTGCTGTCACGGGCTCGCTGGTGCAGTGGCTGCGGGACAACCTCGGACTCATTTCAACAGCAGCGGAGATCGAGACCCTCGCGAAATCGGTGAAGGACAATGGCGGCGCGTATTTCGTTCCCGCATTCTCGGGTCTGTTTGCGCCACACTGGCGCGCGGATGCTCGCGGCGCGCTCGTCGGCCTGACGCGCTTCGTCAACAAGGGTCACATCGCGCGCGCGGCACTCGAAGCCATTGCCTTCCAGACGCGCGAGGTGCTCGACGCTGTCAATGCCGACTCCGGCGTGCCCCTGACCGAGCTGAAGGTCGACGGCGGCGCCACGTCCAACGATACGCTGCTTCAGTTCCAGGCGGACATCCTCGATGTGCCCGTCGTTCGCCCCGTTGTCGCCGAAACCACCGCCTTGGGCGCGGCTTACGCCGCAGGGCTGGCCGTGGGTTACTGGGCCGGCCTGGACGACCTCCGCCACAATTGGCAGGAGGACCGGCGCTGGACGCCCGGGCTCGATGCCACAGAGCGCGATCGCCTCTATCGCAGCTGGAAAAAGGCGGTCAAGCGCACGCTGGATTGGGTGGACGAGGACGTGCGCGAATAGCGAGGTGATCAGCGGGAAATGTTCTGGTGCTGATCTTTGGGGCTCAAGCCGATAATGTTTTACATGCCAAATTTCGGGGAGCCCCTGTGAGCCCGTCCGTTCCTGAATGGATGCGACACCCGGTTCGCAAGATCGCCGACGTGATCAGCGGAACGCCGCCGAGGTCGCAGGAGCCCATTGCTCTGCCCGAGCCGCAGGTCATCGTCCGTGCACGGGTGCTCTGTGTCGACGACAACCCACAGGTGCTCCGGCTCCTCAAGCGGCAACTGGAGGAGAAGTACGACGTGAGCATCGCGCAGACCGCGCAGGACGCGCTGGCCCTGCTCGCCGAGGGGAATCCGTTCGACGTCATCATCAGCGACCTGCGCATGCCGGACGTTCACGGCCTGACCTTCCTGAAGATGGCGCGCGACCTCTATCCGACGACGGAGCGCATCATCCTCACCGGCCTCCCGGATCCCGCCACGATGTCCGGAGCCGGAACCGCAAGCGCCGCGGAGCAGCTCATCCTGAAGCCCTGGACGCGGAGCGATCTCGCGCTGGCTGTCGAGAGCGCGGTGCTTCGTCGCCGGGAGTTCCTGGGCGGGGCATAGGTACGGATCGATGCTCATCGTCGACAAGCAGGACGTCGAGCGCACCTTTGCAATGCCGGTCGCCATCCGCGTGATGCGCGAGGCGCTGATGGCGCTCGATCGTGGCGAGGCGCTGCAACCGCCTCGCGCGAGCGTCAGCCTCCCCCCGGCTGGCGCCATGTGCTGGCTGATGCCGGCCTACGCGGGACACCCCGCATCACTCGGCGTAAAGGTCCTCACGGCGTTCGCGGGAAATGCGGGATCGGCGTTCGACACCCATCAGGGCGCCGTCCTGCTCTTCGGTGATCATGGTGAGCTGTTAGCCCTCGTCGACGCCACGTCCATCACCGCCACGCGCACCGCAGCCGTATCCGCGGTGGCGACGGATGCGCTGGCCCGCGCCGATGCCACGCGTCTCGCGATTCTTGGCTCAGGCGCGCAAGCGATGTCGCACATGGCGGCAATGCGCGAGGTGCGGTCCATCTCCATGACGACGGTGTGGAGCCGTTCCGTCGACCATGCCGACCGTTTCGCGCGTGCCGTGGGGGACGCCTTCGACGTCGACGTGCAGGTGTGTCGAACGGTGGCGCAGGCGGTCGCTGACGCCGACATTATCTGTACCGCTACCGGTGCACAGACGCCCATTCTCGACGATGGCTTGATCCGGCGGGGCGTGCACATCAATGCCGTGGGGTCTGGCTCCGCGATGCATCGCGAACTTTCCAGTGCCGTTGTGCGCGACGCGGTCGTCTACGTCGATCGCATCGAGTCAGCGCTGCGCGAAGCGGGAGAGATCGTGCTCGCCATTGCCGACGGCACCATCACGGACGCGCACATTCAAGGTGAGATCGGCGCCGTGCTTACGGGCCGCGTGCATGGTCGCCGATCGGACGGGGAGGTCACGCTCTTCAAGTCCGTCGGGCTCGGGGTGGAAGACGTCGCCGCAGCAAGTGCGATCCATGCCGCGTGCGTGCGGCAAGGCTTTGGGACACAGGTGAGCTTTGGTGTGTCGGCGCGCTAGGGTGCGGCCGTCACGCGCAGGGTAAGCGTCCTGGACGCGGCGGGCGCCTTTGTGTTGGGGTAGGGTGCCACATCCGTCGGCTGAAACGTCAGGCCTGCATAGGTGGTCGTCCGCGGCTCGGCCGTGAGGCGCAGTGTGTCCGTCCGGATTCCATTGTCGCCGGTGAACGCAAGCACGATGACGACGTCGCCCGCGGTGATGCAGACGACGTCGGACGGGCACCGCGAGTCCTGGAGGCTCACGAGCTGCACGACCGTAGTCGATACCCGCGCCGAGTCACCCTGGGCGAGCGCGATCTGTTGATCCGTGACCTCCCCCGGACCCGACGTGGCGCGCGAACAGGCGGAAAACGCGCCGAAGAGTGCGGTGGCGACAAGCATTGGAATTACTCGAGCAAACATTTCGGTCATGAGTTTGATCGGTTCGCAGGGCACGCGAATCCTGGTGATCTGCCGCCCTCGGCATGGTGAGTGCGATGCACGACTCGACGCTTCGTCGACACGTGCCTTTGGCCCAACCCCGCCCGTCGGCCGCTCGACACACTTTTGCAAGGACGATACTCGATGCTCAAGCTCCAGGTAATTACCGTGAGCACCCGCAAGGGCAGGCTCGGCCCGCACGTCGCCGACTGGTTTTGCGAACGGGCCACCCAGCACGCGACGTTCGATGTCGAGCGCATTGACCTCGCCGACGTCAACCTCCCGCTTTTTGACGAGCCGAATCATCCCCGGCTCGGCAAGTACGAGCACGATCATACCAAGGCATGGAGTGCCATCGTCGCGCGGGCTGATGCCTATGTCTTCGTCACGCCCGAGTACGACTTCAGCGCGCCGGCGGCGCTCAGCAACGCACTGCAGTACCTGGTGAACGAATGGGCGTACAAGGCGGTCGGCTTCGCGAGCTACGGCGGTGTGTCAGCCGGCACGCGTGGCGTGCAGATGTCGAAGCAGCTCGTCACCGCGTTGCGAATGATGCCGGTGGTGGATGCGGTGGCCATTCCATTCTTCACACAGTATCTCGACAAGGCCACGGGCCGCTTCACGCCCGGCGACGTGCAGGAGAAGGCAGCGACGGCGATGCTCGACGAGTTGGTGAAGTGGGCGACCGCGCTCGCGTCGCTGCGTGGACCGGAGGCAGCCGCGCGCGCGAGCTGAGCCGCTCGGACAGACCACGCGGACATAGGGACTGACATCCGGCGGACAGGGCGAAGTTCGCTGTCAAACTGCACGACTGCTCCGCAAGTTGGTGGCTCCCGAGCTCAGCGCGAAGCTGTCGTGAAGATTCGTCCTCGAGCTGGCGAAGCGCATGCGAGGTATCCGGGCCGGCGCGTGCTTGCGACGAGCACCAGCCTGATGCTGATATAACTTCCAGGCCGCTTGCGGGAATATATACTTTCGTATATATTCCCGTGTGACCATCAAGCCCGTCATATGCGTCGGATCTTCGCGTGACGAGCTACGCGCATTCCCCGCCGAGGCGCGCGAGCGGGCAGGGTTGGAGCTCTATCTGGTCCAGCGAGGCGTCGAGCCGCGCGATTGGAAACCGATGCCAAGTGTAGGGGCTGGCGTTCGAGAGATCCGTGTCCGCGTGGGGCGTGCGTTTCGCGTCCTCTACGTGACGAAGTTCGCCGACGCGGTCTACGTGCTCCATGCATTTGAGAAGAAGACGCAGAAAACACCCACGCGCGACATCGAACTCGCGCGACAGCGACTCGCCGAACTACTTCGTATCCGCAGTGAGGAAAAACGCCCATGACCAAGTTCCGTCGCTACACCAATGCGTTCGAGGCCGTCGGCTTCCCGCCCGCCGAAGCGGAGCACCTCCGGATCCGAGCAGATCTCATGATTGAGGTTGAACGACTCATTACGGCCCGCGGCCTCACACAAGCGGAGGCCGCGAAGGCACTGCATGTGACTCAACCACGTATTTCCGATCTTATGCGCGGCAAGATTGATCGCTTCAGCATCGATACCTTGGTCGAAATGCTATCGCGCGCGGGCGCGGACGTCACCTTCAAGGTGCGCCGCCGAAAGAGCGCGGCCTAACGAGCGTTGCAGCAGTCGGGCGATGTGAGGATTGTCACACTGCCGCGCCGAATCTCGCGCGCGTCGCAGCGAGGCGCTATGATTTCGTCTGCGTCAGCAGGAAGGGTGCCCTTTTGACGCGTCTTGCGGTTCAAGCGCCCTTGTACTCTCTCCTGACGTCCTGAAGATCATGCCCCAGCACTTTCGATCGGGTCGGCTCACGTCAGGCAACCTGCTCTTTCCTGATTCAAATCAGCGTGGATATCGACGGTGTCCACTATGAGAAGCGCAAACTTCTCGGATCGGCGAAGAAGTGGTGAACTTCCGCCATATCGCATCGGTTCGAGTTCTCAATTGCATCCTGTTTTCCACCATTCAAATCGAAACCGCCGGTGGATCGCAGCCGATTATTATCACGGGCCTCGCAAAGAAGGACGCTCGGATCGTTCGCGAGGCGATTCAACAGATGCAGCAACGCAGCGAACCGTGACCTCGACAAAGCGAGATCACCACGGCAGAGATTCCCGCGGAGCTATCGTGACACGTCCCCATCTGCTTGCACTACCCGCAATCCTGCTCGCCTTCGCGCTCATGCCTGCACGTGCCCAGAGGCCCGACGTCAACCTGGAGCGCGCGAAGGCGGTCCTCCGCACGACGCCGCTCGTTGATGGGCACAACGACCTTCCCTGGCGCATCCGCGAGGACACCCTCCACGCAAATGACATCGAGGCGTACGACCTCCGGAAGCGCACGCCCGGCATGACCGACCTGCCGCGGATGAAAGCCGGCATGGTGGGCGCGCAATTCTGGTCTGTCTACATCCCCGGCGAGCCCGACGCGAGCGACTACCGCCGCAATGGCGCCGTGAGCAGCGTGCCCGGCTATGCCCGCGTGCAGCTCGAGCAGATCGCGCTCGCGAAGCGCCTCATCGCGAAGTATCCGGACCGGCTCATGCTCGCCACCAGCACCGCCGACGTCCGCCGTGCCTTCGCCGCGGGCAAGGTCGGATCGCTGCTCGGCATGGAAGGGGGCCACGCCATCGAGAACTCACTCGAGACGCTGCGCGCCTACTACGACCTCGGCGCACGCTACATGACGCTGACGCACAACGTCACCCTCGATTGGGCGGATGCCGCGCTCGACACCGCACGGCATGGCGGGCTTACGCCATTCGGCAGGGAAGTCGTGCGCGAGATGAATCGCCTCGGCATGCTCTGCGACCTGTCGCATGTGTCGCCCGGCGTGATGAGCAATGTGCTCGACGTCAGCGTCGCGCCCGTAATCTTCTCCCACTCGGGGTCACGCGAGCTGGTCGATCATCGGCGCAACGTGCCGGACTCCATCCTGCGGCGCCTGCCGAAGAATGGCGGCGTGGTGATGGTGCCTTTCGTCACCAGCTTCGTGTCGAAGGCGGTGTTCGCCGATGAGCAGGAGATCGAGCGCGCCACCGCTGACCTCAAGCGCCAATTCCCCACCGACACCGTTGCGCAGCGGCGCGAGTTAACCGCGTGGCGGAATGCGCACCCACGCCCCAGCGCCACCCTCAGCGATGTCGCCGACCACATCGAGCACGTCCGCAAGATCGCCGGCGTCGATCACGTGGGAATCGGTAGTGATCTCGACGGCATCACGGAGACGGTCGTCGGCCTCGAGGACGTTTCGAAATTCCCCATGCTCATCGCCGAGCTGGCGCGGCGTGGCTGGTCGGACGCCGACCTGCGGAAGGTGGCGGGCGAGAATGTCCTGCGTGCGTTCACGCAGGCGGAAATCGTCTCTGCCCGGCTGCGCAAGGAGCGGCCTGCATCGATCGCGACCATCCAGCAGCTCGACCACGCGAACGCGCTGCCCTAGGCTATCGGGCTGGCCGCCCCGATAGCGCGAGCGCCTCATCGAAGATCGCGAGTGTCTGCCGCGCGGTCTCGTTCCAGCTGAAGCGCGCGGCACGCTCCAGGCTCGCGGCACGCATGCGGGCGTGTACGCTCGCGTCCCCGACGACGAGAGTGATCTTGCGCGCGAGTTCCGCGTCGTCCCCCGCTTCGATCCACATGGCGGCATCACCGCCGACTTCCGGCAGCGACGAGCTGCGCGCACAAATCACCGGTGTGCCGAGTTGCATGGCCTCGAGCACCGGGAGGCCGAATCCCTCGTAGGTGGATGGCATCACGAGCGCACTCGCGCCGCGGTACAGCGCCGCCAATTGGTCCTCCGATACGAAGCCCAACGTCTTGCGCCACGGCGCCCGCTGCATCTCGGCCTGGTCATCGCGGCGGGGACCCGCGAGCACCAGCGTCACGTCAGGGTGCGTCGCGACCACAGTCGGCATGGCGCGATCGAGCACTGGCAGGTTCTTGCGGCGATCGGCCGCGCCCACGGCGAGCACATACGGAGCGCGCACGCCGAGTCGCTGGAGCATCTCGGTGTCGTGTGCGGCGGGCGGAATGGGGAAGTCGTCCGCCGCCAGCAGCACGACACGCATGCGCTCGTGTGGCACGGCCAGCATACGGTGAATTTCGTCCGCGGTAAACTGTGAGTCGGCAATGATGAGCGTCGCGCGCGTCGCCGTCGCGCCGTACCGCCGCCGCCAGCGCATGTTCTTCTGCCATCCGCGCCACCGCGGATCCGGATGCGCGATGGGAACGATGTCGTGCATCGTCGCGACGACGGCGCCACTGGCAGGCGTGGGGCTCGCGGTGTTCCAGGGATACCAGAAGACGTCCGCCTTGGTGCGCGACATCTCGCGGACGGGACGAACGTCGACCCGCCCCCGCATCCCATGGAGCTCGTCGAGCATCGCATGCACCGGCTCGACATCGCGCGCCCGCTTGACGAAGAGCACCAGCCGAAGCCCGGGACGCAGCGCGACAAGGCGAGGCAGCAGGGCGCGCACGTAGCGTCCAATGCCGCGCACCTCTCGGCGAAACCGCGTTGCTTCCACCGCCACGACCCATGCCTCGGTCCGCGTATCCGCGGCCGGCACAGGCAGGGTGTACGCCGTGCCGATCAGAGGCTCTGCCAAGCGAGCATGTGGCGGATGATACGACCCTCCAATTCCCGTGCTCATGCGATACGGACACGGACGACCCCGTTCACCCTCATTCTCCGTCCTCGATTCATCCGCCTGCGCCGATCGATGACGAGCGCCGTCAACGATCGCCCGTATTGCTCCGTTGAGTCGTAGAAGATACAGCGCCACGGCATGGCCGAAAGGCCGAATCGGTTTCGCACGCGCTCCTGCGCATTCGGGCGGCAAGGGTTATTGTCTGCGCTGATCGCTGTCCGGCCAATCCGCTTCCCCGCGCGCCAGGCCAAACCCACCATCGGAGCACGCTCAATGGTACGATATCGTCCGTTCCGCTTCGCGCCCATCGCCTGCTGTGCACTCCTGCTCGTTCCGCTCGCCTCGGCCAACGCCCAGCGGGCGGGCGGCAATGCCGCGGACTCCATCAAGTACAAGTACGCCACCACCCCGCAGCTCGAAAGACTCAAGGCTGAGGCGGCGAAGGAGATCGACGCGAAGGCGAAGATGATTCAGGTGATGGTCGATCAGGTCTTCTCCTATGGCGAGCTCGGATTCCAGGAAGTCGAAACGTCGAAGTACCTGAGCGGCCTCCTCGAGGAAAACGGCTTCAAGGTGGAACGCGGGGTGGCCGGCCTCCCCACCGCGTTCGTCGCGCGCTGGGGCTCAGGCAAGCCAGTGATCTCGCTCGGCAGCGACATCGACGACATCCCGCAGGCGGGGCAGAAACCCGGTGTGGGATACAAGGATCCGATGATCGTCGGTGCACCGGGCCATGGCGAAGGACACAACTCCGGCATGCCGCTCAACATCGCCGCGGCGATCGTGGTGAAGAAGATCATGGAGCGCGACCACATTCCCGGCACGCTGGTACTCTGGCCCGGCGTCGCCGAGGAACTGATGTCGGGCAAGGCGTGGCTGGTGCGCGCCGGTGTGTTCAAGGACGTCGACATCACCCTCTTCACGCACGTCAGTAGCGACTTCGGCGTCTCGTGGGGACAGTCCAGTTCCAACGCGCTCATCTCTGCCATCTTCAAGTTCAAGGGCTCCAGCGCGCATGCGGCGGGCGCACCTTGGCGCGGCAAGAGCGCGCTCGATGCGGTGATGCTCATGGCGACGAGCTGGGAGTTCCAGCGCGAGCACATGCCGCTCGCGCAGCGGTCGCACTACGTGATCCCCGATGGTGGCGACCAGCCGAATGTGGTGCCGAGTACGGCGAGCATCTGGTTCTACTTCCGCCAGACGGATTACGAGAAAACCCTCGCCATGTTCGACGACGCGAAGATCAAGGCGAAGGCCGCGGCGATGATGACGGGCACCGCGGTCGATACCGTGATGATGGTGGGCTCAGGGTGGAGTGGCCACTTCTCGCGTCCCATTGCCGAAGCGATGTACCAGAATATCAAGACCGTCGGCATGCCCAAGTGGGACGATAAGGACCAGACGCTCGCGAAGGGCATCCAGCGCGAACTGGGCGTGGCGGACAGCGGGATGACCAGCCGCAACGCGGGCCGCCTCGAGGGGCCCACGCCGGAAGCGCAGCGCACGGGTGGCGGGTCCGACGACATCGGCGACGTCGCGTGGAACATGCCCACGGTGACGCTGCGCTATCCGTCGAACATCCCGAACATGCCTGGCCACAACTGGGCGAATGCGATCTCGATGGCCACGCCGATTGCGCACAAGGGCGTCGTCGCCGGTGCCAAGGCGCAGGCGATGACGATGCTCGACATCCTGCTGACGCCGCGGCTCGTGACGGATGCGTGGGACTACTTCACCAACGTGCAGACGAAGACGATCAAGTACCGCCCCTTCTTTGCGGCCACCGACATGCCGCCGATCTGGCTGAACGAAGCCACGATGGCGAAGTACCGCCCCGAGATGCGGAAGTTCTACTACGACCCGAAGAAGTACGACACGTACCTGCAGCAGCTCGGCATCGAATACCCCACGGTCCGAAAAATTGTGCCGTAGTAATC
>JALYVY010000148.1 GCA_030852985.1 Gemmatimonadota bacterium
ATCCTGTATGGCGAAGATGCGCTCCGTCTCTTGAATATCCACGGTGAACGGCACCAGGTTGAAGCGTCGGCGCATTGCGTTGTCGACGTTCGTCAGGTGCGGCTTGTCGTTGGCCGCAATCAGCAGCTTGAACTGCGGTAGGTACTCGAAGTGATCCATGCGCATGAACCGCGCAGACACCATGTCGCCGCCCGTGAGCGACTTGATCTTGGCCTCCGCCCACCGACGGCCCTTGTCGGTCTCCTGGGCATTCACGAGGCGCGCCCCGTGGAGCATGGCAAGCTCGGTCGGGTGCTGGTCAAACTTGGAGGCCGTGAACATGGACATCGGCGCTTGGCGCGCATAGCTGTTCAGCAGGCCGGCTATGGTATTCACGTACGTACCCTTGCCGTTACCGCCTTTGCCGTGCAGGAAGAACATCGCGTGCTCCTCAGTACTCCCTGTGAGGCAGTAGCCCGCGACTCGTTGTAGGTATGAAATCAGCTCCGCGTTCTGATCGGTGACCTTCTCGAGGAATTGATGCCAGAGGGCCGGCCGCGCGTTACCTGGCGCCGCTGCCGTCTGCCGCGTCATGTAGTCCTGGTGTCGCGCGCTTCGCAGCTCACCGTTCTTCAGGTTGACGACGCCGCCCGGAGTGTTGAGAGACCAGATATCCGCGTCCCATTGCTCGACGGTGGCGGCGTGAGTGCGATCGGCGCGCGCCAACCTTTCGACAGAGGCAATGGTGCGAGCGCTCGTGATCATCGTCGCCGTCGTCTTCTTCTCGCACGTCGCGGCGAGCTCGCGCAACACCAAGCGTGCCTGGTCAAATACCGCTAGCGTGGTGTCCTCGACCCAAACGCCTCGTGACCAGCGATGCCACTTTCCCCACTTCGCTGTGAAGCGATAGCGTTCGCCATGTCGCTTCGTGAACTCAATCGCGAGATTGTCGTCGCTGAATTCCGGAGCTACGCCATCATCTGTTGAAACGGGATCAGTCAGGTCCTCGCCGGCGAGGCCGACAGCTGCGGCGATCGCGCTTAGCGCGCACTCCTTGTCGCAAACGAGCTGAATGAGTCCGTCACCGCTGATACTGACGGTGAGGTGGTAACCGTCAGCGGAGTGCAACGGGCACTGCGCACTCCACTCGTGTTCGTGCGTCGCGGGGAACAAGTGGACACGCTCCCCCAAGAGCTCAAGCACGCGCTCCACGCGCTGACTGGTAGCGCCGTCGAGGACGCGGGCAAGCGCTCCGGCAGGCAGAGTCACGCTCACGCGCGGCGTCGTGGCAGGGGGTGACGGTAGTCCGGCCGAAAGCCGACCTGCTGCAATTCTCGCTCGCTCATGCGCCGCTCGCGGATGATGTAACCCGTGTTGATGCGCGGCTGCGCGTTGCAGTGCGCCACGCGATGCCCGTCGCCGTCACCAGGCAATGGGCCGGCGCCATGGCTGTGGAAAGCGCCGCACCACGGGCAGAGGATCTCGACGCCCGTGATCCACCAGCCGTTCTTGCTGAAAAGGAGTTCGCCGGGCACGACGGGCGTGAACGCGCCGTTCCACGGCTCGATCCGGATGATCGTGCTCCACGCCCGGCGCTCGAGGAATGCTTTGCACTCGATCTCGCGGAACAACTTGGTCAGCGGATCCGTCGACGGCGGTTTAGAATTCATGGTCCTCGCTGGTGATGCAGCTGGGAATAGAGAGGTTCGACCGCGGCGGCCTATCGTGCAGATGGGCCGCCGTGTCGTTCAGGCAGCGACTGTCGCCGCCGTCGCGGCCCGATGACGGTTGAGGGACTCCCGCTCGACGAGCCAGCGCCCCGCCTCATCCTGGCGGCCGCTGAGCTCCCCCACGAGCAGCTTGCGACGCGCGCGTTCGTAGGAGATCCCAAGGGCGTGCGCGGCCGCCATCAGTGTGACTTCCTGATCGATTTCTGGCATAGCTCCCCCACGAAAAGCGAAAATGACACTATTGACAAAAGGCAGTTTGTCACCCCACTGTGTATCTATGCATGAGATTCGATTATGTCAACACCACTTCGGCTAATAATGTCAAAAGGCATAATGCCAAAACCCAAGGCATCGAAACGTACCTCAGCTTCTGAGCGGGTGCGGATGCTGATCGACCAGTACCACGCCGGCAACGTGACCGCAGCCGCGGAGGCCGCCGGAGTTCCGTATCGTTCAACCATCCGGCTCTACCACGGGTCTGCGCAGCCACGGGCCGAGCTGCTGGTGGGCCTCGCGCGGCACTTTGGCACCACAACGGAATGGTTGCTAACGGGAGAGGGCGCGGAGCCGTCCGGGCCGACGTCTGACCTCTTGCCGACGTCGCAGCTTGCGCGCTGGTACGGCGTCGTTGAGTCACTGAAGCTCCCAAGCGCGGTCGACCACGCCTGGCGTGCTCTCCCCATGTCCATCGGGCTCGCGGGTCATATTTTGCGCGCGCACGACCAGAGTCCGCGAACGCCCGCGTTCGTGCGCGCCATGGGCCATGAGGTGTGGGCGTGGACCATGTTCCTTGACGAGTGGATCCGAATCGACGGGCTTGAGAAGGTCCGCCGTCTGATGCGCACGCCTGAAAATCTGAGCGCTGCGCGTTTGGGCTTTGCCTGGTTTGGCCAACTGATGATGCAGAACGATCCGGATCGTGTGAGACGCGCGATTGATGCGATCGCCGCCGAGCATGCGCTCGATCGAGCGGCAGCGGACTGACCTCACGCGCGCCGGCGCTCACCATCGCGCCGCGCGAGGAAGCTGCGAACGAAAGTCGTCGCCTCGCCGACGTAGCGCAGCTCCACCTCGAGCTTGATCAGCGGGTTGCCGGTAATGCTCAGGCCGACGACCGTGATCGGCGACGCGATCCCGCCGATGCCAGGCATGACGCGCAGCCGTTCCTCCGCGATCGGCGGCACAATCGGCCGGACGCCGGCACTCATGCGACGGACTCCAGCGCGGACGCCGCGCTCTCGATCGCCGCGCGGAACGCCGCGACGGGAAGGCCGAGCAGCTGCGCGCCCAGGAGATCGGCCTCCGCCTCGCAGCGGTCGAAAATCGGTCGCGATGCTCCGCCCGCCAGCGTTTCCTCGCGCCGCCAGTCGCGGATCAATACGCTCCGGCAGTGCCCGAGCCAGTGGTGCGCGATTTCATGCGCCAGGACGAGCCGCTGCAGTGGCGTGGGGAGCGTCCGGTCCATCATCACAAACGCCGTGCCCAGGAGATCGAAGGCGCATCCGAAGTAGGCGGAAGGGAGCTCCTCGTACCGCACCTGAATGCCTTCGCCATCGCACGCGGCGTGAAGCGCCTCCAAAGTGGGGGCTCCGCGCAGGGCGGGGTGTTCGCGTCGCTTCGCGCGGAGCGTCGCGGCCACGAGTCCGGCCCGCGGCACACTGAGCGCCGCCGTTGCGGCGGAGTGGGCTCGCGCGTTCATCGCGGACCTCCCCCCTCGAGCGTGAGGCTGGGGCGCGCGGCGCGTGACGGCTCGTCGTCCACAGCGCTTGCCGGCGGTGGATCGCGGCGATCGAGCAGCGCCCACAGCTCGTCACTCTCGAGGGGGGTCGCGCCATAGTCCCGCGCCAACCAGCCCCGCATCACCTTCACCCACCATTCCGACGCATCGTCGCGCGCCAATTCGACCTTCACGCGCAGCACTCCCTCGAGATCGCGACCGACCAGGGTAACGTGATCCTGCGAGACGGAGTCCGCGTTCGTGATGCATCGCTCAGGCGCCAGGACGGGCGCCGTCTGGACAAGGTCGCCCTCGCCATCGATGACGAGCAGTGTCGGCAACCCGTCGACTGTGTAAGGCGCGCGCCAGACGCCGCGGCCGAAGAGCCGGCCGAGCGTGGCGACGGGCTCGCCCTGGCGTGGTGCGGGCGCCGCATCCCGCACCGTGCGCCGGCGTCGGCGCTTCATGACGGCCGCTCCATCGCGCGACGATCAGCGCGGCCCAGCGCCGGCTGCTCGCCCTTCGGCGCGACACGCTGCTCCGCGATGTTCAGCGCCATCAGGCGGCGCTGGGTCTGCTGCAGCGAGAGGACCGGTGCCGTGGTCGACGTCGGCGCGGCGGGTGCCGCAGCGCACTGCTGCCGGTGCAGGACGGCATTCATCGCCCCGCGGGCGCTGTGCTCACGCGCGAGCAGCTTCACGCACTCGATCGAGGACAGCTGCGACGTCGGGATTCCCGACGCGGCGCAGATCCGGCGAATGACGGCGAGCTCCTGCTGCGCGCGCAGCAGCTCGTACGACTGTTCAGGGCGACGGGGCGCGCGGCGGACGGTGTCCTGCATGCTGGTAGCCATGGTCCTCTCCCGGTTGTATCGATCGGCCGGAAGCCCTATCTTCTGGGGGCACGGCCTTTCGGGGTTGTGTGGGCGGGATCGACGGCTCTCTTCTCAGGGATGCGCCGGCGGTCCCGTTTCTCTTGTGCCTCAATGATACGCTTTTGCGTGTCACCGCGCAAGTGGTATTGATACGTATTACCGCATTAATATTCTGAATACCTACTAGCGCACACCGAACAAAAGGCGTATCATGCCTTCGTGCAGACTACTATGACTCCGATCCGGTTGCGCGTTCAGGAGCTGCGGGAGGCTCTTGGCTGGTCGCAACGTGACCTGGCTGAAAAAGCCGGCGTTCGGCAAGCGACGGTCAGCCAGGCGGAGCAGGGCGGAGGGGTCAACTTGGCGACGCTCGAGAAGCTCGCGAATGCTCTCGACGTCAACGCTGCCGCTCTCATTGTCCACGAGCGGCCAGCGCGGAAGACGAAGGGCACGTGACCACCACGATTGTCCGGAACACAGCCAGGCGCGCCGAAGTCTGCCGGCGTTTCAATGGCCGATGCGCTTACTGTCTCAGGCCGGGGAACACTGTTGAACACGTCGTGCCCCGCTCCCGCGGCGGCGCGGACGTCCAGAGCAACACTGTGTGGTCATGCGCTGGATGCAATACGAGCAAGCGCAGTGGACTCCTGCTCGAGTGGGTGATGGTGCGCGCCGGCGTATGGAAGCACGCCAATCGCTCACCAGGTGTACGCTATCGGATGCTCCCGCATCCGCGACGTCGCCCCGCCGCGTACGAGGGATCAATAGAGCGCATGATCGAGCGGCTCATCGAGCGCGAACCGAGGAAGCGCGGCAAGGCCAGGTGAATGAGGACGCGGAGCCGCGCGTTCGCACTTGCGTCGGCGGATCCCGGAGCGGCGATCGCCACACCGCGCGCGAAGGCACCTGCCTCGTGCTTCCCCATCGCGTCTACGCTTCCCGGTGGGAGCGCTACACCGCCAAGGGCGACTACCTGCAGTACGATGGGAAGGTCGACGCGCGTGGCCTCCCGATGAAGCGCCGCAGCGTTTAAACGCTCGGTCTGGCCGCGGCCGCGGCGGCGCCCTACCTTCGCCGGCATGCGAAATCCCTTAGCTCTGGCCGGCGTCGTCCTCCTGGCGATCGCTACCCCCGCGCCTCGCGCGGCGCAATCACAAGTGGCGAGTAAGCTCGATACGCCGGCTGATACGACGTACGGGCGAATCACGGCGGCCGAGGCGAGGCTCGAGAACTTCTTCGTCAACGCGCCCAAGGACAGCATCGCGCGAGCTCGGTACTTCGAGGAGCTCGAGCGCGCGTCGCTGGCTGCTGCCAACGAATACCGCGCCCTGGCCGCGAATCCAAGCGCAAGCGTGGGCGTGCTCGGGAAAGCGGTTCACGACTTCTACAGTGGGAAATCGCGCGCGGGTGGAGCTGTCCAGGTATCGCAGGCCGCTGACGAGCAGCAGATCCGCTTGTCGCTCCTGCGCGCCGCCCAGGAGGCGCGCATCATCGAGCAGAACGACCGCATCATCCAGCTGCTCGAGCAGCTCGCGAAGAAGAAGTGAGCGAGGGCCTGCAGCTGCCGGCCCCGCCCTCGCCGCTGCGCCTCACATGCCACGGCACCCATCCGAATCCCTTCACGCGCCGCCATGGCGTCGGTGCGCGCTGCCATCGGTTTCTCGGCTACGTGCCGGGAGTACGGCGCTTTGTCACGGTGGCCGCGATCGCGCCAAGCGAGCCGGATGGCATGGTCTGGGTCCGGTGCCCGAAGTGTCGCACCTGGAATGTCTTCGAGCTCGTGCCGCCGCACTCGTGAGCGTGTGACGGATGTGTGACGATAGGCACCGGTTACGGTCGGTTATGGCCTCACATCATTCCGGTGATCTGCCGACACCGCGCTATGAAGTCGGTGAACATAGCCGACTTCGCGGTGTGCGTCGTCGTCGAACTGGGAGATCTGAGTACTCGCGCTTAGTTGCGGTCAGGCGCGCGCGTGACGGGATCCTTCGGGCTGCCGCGTACCACGATGCGATAGATCAACAGCGAGACGCCGATGGTGAGGAAGAGATGTATCCAACCGGGTCCCTGCAGCACCAGCGCGCCAACGGCCCACATCAACAGCATGACGATTGCAGCGATGATTCCAACGTCCATTCCAGTACTCCTTTTTATTGACCCGTGCTGCACCCGACGGTAGATTCCCTCCACGAACGATCGGCAGAACACGGGGCGGAGAGAAACGTTTTTGAGCCGATAAGTCCTTCGAGTGGGTTCGATAATCTATACTGACGGCATGCCCCCAGTGCGGGGGAAGCCGGAAGGTGTGGTGAGGGCCTCATTATTTCGACTGGGCTTCAAAAAACCCTCTCCGTTCCACTCTTGCGGGCTCCACGGAACCAATCCGTGGAGCCCGCGCTTTTTGAGAGAGGAATACTGACTCCTGACCGAAGACCCATGCCTGATCCCCACGTGACCGTCACACGGCGGCTCCAGTTCAACGCCGCGCACCGCGTGCACAACCCCGCACTCTCCGACGAGGAGAACACCCGACTGTTCGGCAAGTGCAACAATCCGAACTGGCACGGCCACAACTACACGCTCGACGTCTCCGTGCGGGGCACCATCGACGCCCGGACCGGATATGTACAGGACCTGGGCGCGCTGAAGAAGCTGGTCGAGGAGCGCGTCGTAGATCGCATCGACCACAAGAACTTCAATCTCGACGTCGACTTCATGCGCGACATCATCCCGACATCCGAGAATATCATCGTCGCGATCTGGCGCGAGCTCGCGCCCGCAATCAAGCCAGCCAACCTCGTGCGCCTCGTGCTCTGGGAGACGCCGAACAACTACGTCGAGTACACCGGTGACTGATACCATCCTCGATCCCAGGCTCGTCCTCAATCCCCTGACGCCTTCAGATGGGCGCACGGAGGAGTATGCAGACCACGTGCGCAGCCAACTGGAGCTGCTCGGTGAGGATCCCGAGCGCGAAGGACTGCTGAAGACACCGGAGCGCGTGGCCAAAGCCATGAGCTTCCTCACGCGCGGCTACGGGATGTCGCTCGAGTCGGTGGTCGGCGACGCGCTCTTCCACGAGGAGCACGAGAACATGGTGATGGTGCGCGACATCGAGCTCTACTCGCTGTGCGAGCATCACATGCTCCCGTTCTTCGGCAAGGCGCACGTGGCGTACATCCCGAACAAGAAGATCGTCGGACTGTCGAAGCTGCCGCGCATCGTCGAGATGTTCGCGCGGCGCCTGCAGGTGCAGGAGCGGCTTACCGAACAGGTGGCCAAGGCGATCGAGGAGGTGCTGGAACCACGCGGCGTCGGCGTCGTCATCGAGGCCTATCACATGTGCATGATGATGCGCGGCGTGGAGAAGCAGAATTCCCGCACGATCACCTCCGCGCTGCGCGGAGTCTTCCGCGACGACGCGAAAACCCGCGCCGAATTCCTCCAGCTGGCGTATACGGCGCGATGAACGCCGCGTCCGGGCGATCGCTCAAGGACCGCCGAGTGCTGGTGACCGGCGCGTCGCGGGGCATTGGCGCCGCCGTTGCACGGCGACTGGCGGCATCCGGCGCGCGCGTGGCGCTCCTCGCGCGGAGCAAGGATGCCCTCGCGGCGCTGGCGCGTGAGATCGGTGGCGGTGCGATCGGCCTCGCGTGCGACGTGCGCGACACCGAGACGCTCACCCATGCCATGGAGCAGCTCCCCGATCGCATGGGAGGCGCCACGGAGATCGTCATCAACAATGCCGGCGCATTCCTCATTGCATCGGCGCACGAGACGTCCGTGCAATCGTTCAGCGACACGCTCGCGGTGAACCTCACCGCGCCCTTTGCCGTCGTGCGCGCGCTGCTGCCCGCGATGCGCGCCGCAAAGAATGGGCACATCGTCAACATCGGCTCCATCGCCGACCGCACCACGTTCCCAGGCAATTCTGCGTATGCGGCAAGCAAGCACGGACTGCGTGCGTTTCATGAAGTGTTGCGCGGTGAGCTCCGTGGTACCGGCATTCGGGCGAGTCTTGTCGCGCCGGGCCCGGTCAATACCGATCTCTGGAATCCCATCGACCTCGATAATCAGCCGGGATTCACGCAGCGCAGGGCGATGCTCTCCGCAACCGCCGTGGCAGATGCCGTCTACTTCGTACTGACCGCCGATCCGGAGCTCAATGTCGACGAGCTCAGGATCTCGCGCAGCTAGCTCGCGCCTGCCGCGATGTTCATCGAGTTGGTCGACGCACTGCGGTGCCCGCGCGTTCACGAAGAGAGTTGGCTCGTCGCGTCAACGTCGCAGATGGAGGCGCGCCACATCGTGCACGGCACGCTTGGGTGTCCAGTGTGCCTGGCTGAATATCCCATCAGGGATGGCGTGGTGGATTTTCGGAGCAACCGCGCTTCCGCGCCAACGCACGCGACAGGATTGTCGGCACACGGAGCCATGCGCGTCGCCGCCATGCTCGACCTCTCCGACGCCACGGGGTTCGCCGTCCTCCTCGGCGAATGGGGCATGTTGGCGCTCGAGCTCACCACCCTTGTCGAAACGCCCCTCATCGCCGTGGATCCGCCGGAACACATCGTGGGTTTTCCGGGCCTCTCGGTGATTCGCTGCGACGGAGACCTCCCGCTGGCGTCGGGCGCTGCGCGAGCGATCGCGATCGACCCGCACAACCGCGAGCGCGCTGACTCCGCCGTGCGTGTCACCAGAACGAAAGGGCGGATACTCGCGCCGGCAGTCCTCGGTGTGCCCGCCGGTGTGCGTGAGCTGGTGCGCGACGAGCGCGTATGGGTGGGAGAGCGCGAGGCCGTGCCTTCACCCATCGTCACGCTGCACGTGCGCCGAGCCCTGGGCTAGCCGATCGCCGATCCGTCGTGCTCGGTGGCGTAGAGACCGTCGATCACTGACTTGTAGGTTTTGTCGATCACGCGGCGCTTCACCTTCAGCGTGGGCGTGAGCTCGCCTCGCTCGATCGAGAAGTCGTGCTCGAGCAGTGCGACCTTCTTCGGCGTCTCGAAGTGCGCAAGGCTGGTGAGCTGCGACTGTACTTCCTTCTCCATCTTCGCGTGGATGAGGGGCATCGCGAGGAGCTGCGCGCGATCGGTCCAGAGGAAACCCTTGATCTTCGCGTACTTCTCGAGCTGATCCCAGTTCGGCACCACGAGCACGACGGGGAACTTGCGCTTGTCGCCAATCACGACCGCTTGCGACACGTACTTGTTCGTCTTGATGAGACCCTCGATCGGCTGTGGCGCGATGTTCTTTCCGCCCGCGGTGACGATGATGTCCTTCTTGCGGTCGGTGATGGCGAGGTAGCCGTCGCGCAGCTCACCGATGTCTCCGGTGTGGAACCAGCCATCACTATCGATCGCTTCCGCCGTAGCCTCCGGCTTGTTGTAGTACCCCTTCATCACATGAGGTCCGCGCGTGAGGATCTCGCCGTCGGACGCGATTTGCACCTCGGATCCCGGCACGGGCTTGCCCACCGTGCCGATGCGGAATGCCGCCGGCGTGTTGACCGCAATCACCGGCGACGTTTCCGTCAATCCATACCCCTCGAGGATGACGAGCCCCGCCGCATAGAAGAACTTGTTGATCTCGGGCGCGAGCGGTGCGCCGCCCGACACGAAGTAGCGCAGTCGCCCGCCGGTGCGCGCCTGCAGCTTCGAGAACACGAGCTTCTGCGCAATGCCGTACTTCACGGCCAGCAAGCCGGCGGGCATGCCTCCGGCCAGCTTCACGTCGGCCCACTGCTCCGCGACACTGCGTGCCCAGAAGAAGATGCGCTTCTTCAGGGCGCCGCCCGCCAGGGCGTTCTCCAGGACGCGCGCATACATCTTTTCATAGAGACGCGGCACGGACAGCACGAGGGTTGGCCGCACGACCTGCATGTCGATCGGCACCGTATCGATCGACTCGGCGTAGGCGATGGAGCAGCCCACATGGAACATCAGGTAGTGGCCCGCCATGCGCTCGAAAATGTGCGAGAGCGGCAGGAAGCTCAGCCCCGTTTCGCCCGTGCCGAATGGAATGCACGCCGCCGATCCCATCACGTTCGAGAACAGGTTGTCGTGCGAGAGCATCACGCCCTTCGGATCGCCCGTTGTGCCCGAGGTGTAGATCAGCGTCGCGAGATCATTGGGCTGGACGGCGTCCGCTGCGGCGCGATACGTGGCGCGACGCGTTTCGTCGTCGACGGTGGCGCCGAGCGCTTCGACTTCACCCAGGGTGTGATCGGCTCCGGCGTGACGAGCGGGTGCGAAGGTGACGACATGCTTCAGACCAGGGCATTTGTCACGTACGGCACTGATTTTCTCGGCTTGCGCTTCGTCACTCACGAAGATTGCCACGGCGCCGGAGTCGCGTATGATGTACGCGGCCTGCTCCGGCGGAAGGTTCGGGTAAAGGGGGACGTCGGTGAGCCCCGATGTGACGCAGGCATAATCCGCGATTGCCCACTCGGGACGATTCTCGGAGAAGATCGCGACGCGGTCGCCAGCCCGCACGCCCAGCTCGCCAAGTCCAAGTGCCGTCCGCCTTACGCGTTCTGCGAGGAGTCGGCTGGAGATGGGGTGGTACGTGGCGTCCTGCTTGTATTGCAGCGCGTCCGGCTTGTCGTGCCGCGTGACCGCATTGAAGAACAGCTGCGGCAGTGTGCCTGGCGGAGAGTTGCGCGGTCCACCGGATGATTGCATCGCGGACTCCGACTGAGTGAGAGACGCCAAG
>JALYVY010000149.1 GCA_030852985.1 Gemmatimonadota bacterium
AATTCCAGGCGGCGACCGTTCTTCACTCTCACCCAGTCGGGCCCGGGTGTCCATCCGGCCGAATCGAGTAGCGCCTTCGCCTTCGTGGTGTCGTATGCAATTTGGGGAAGGGTCGTATCCGCGACGGGCGATGAGTGCGGGAACGGCCCGTACAGCATCTGACCGAGCGTGTCGAACGCATTCTTCAGCATCGCGCGACGGTCGGTTGCCATCGTGAGTGCGCGGCGAACCGCGCGGTCAGCGAAGATCGGGTGCGGCAGGCCGGGTGCCTTCGGATCCTTCATGTTCATCAAGAAGTCCGTGTACTGAAGCGTCGGGTACTTCTGCGCGCGACGCACGGTGTCGCCGTTGAACCGCGAGAGAATTTCCGGTCGAACATTCTCGAACAGATCGGCGTCGCCCGCGAAAAAGCGCGTGACCGCGCCATTGAAATCGGGCGCGATCGAGAAGATCACGCGATCCAGCTTCGCCCGCCCACGATAGTTCGCCGTGTCCGAGATGAGCTCGATCTTCGAGCCCGGCACCCAGTTCGCAAGACGGAAGCGTCCCGATCCAATACCGCGGCGACCCACCTCGGAATCCTTCAGCTTCGCGGCCGGCGTGTTGCCGAGCACGTGTTCAGGCAGGATCGCGACCTGGTAGACGAGGTCGTAGAACTGCTCCGGTGTGTGTCGCTTGAAGAATGCGACGGCCGTCAGCGAGTCACGCACGGACACCGAGTCGATGTTCGTGATCAGCGGCGCCGCGGGCGAGCCGAGCGCGGGGTCCTTGATGAGGTTCACGCTGAAGCGGACGTCGCTGGCGCGCACCGGAACACCGTCGTGCCACTTGGCGTGGGGATTCAGGTGAAACGCGATCGACAGCGAATCCGGCGCCCACTCCCACCGCTCGGCGAGCTGGGGCTTGAATCCCTTGTCGCCGACCGAGTTCAGGTTGTCGCCGATCTCCGCCAGTCGGTCGTACAGCAGGTCGGTGGCCTGACGATCCGTGATCCCGCCAATGAGCGGCGGCAACAGTGTGCCGGCATCGGCTGGCGTGGCGATGACGAGCGTTCCGCCGATATCCGCCGGCCCGCTCGGTGTCGCCTGTTCCGTCCCCTTGCAGCCGAGTGTGACGAGGCAGGCGACAGACATGAGGGCGACGAGCTGCGCTGGGCGCGCCGAAATACGATGGGAATGATGCATTTGCGTTCGCAGGGAAGGAGACCAGCGGGAACGATGGACCGCCGGCAGAGAGCGGTCAATTGCATTGACTGTTGCGCTTCGGTCACGTCACCGCACGCGCTACTCGAACTGACTCTGTGGGCCGCCAGCGCGCCAGCCAGATGGCTATAATGGAAGGGGCGTGGAACGTAGCGCCACGCAATGGCATTTGTTCGACACCACCGACTTTTCGACGATTCAGCGACGCGCCTGCGCGTCTGAGGCCTTATGACGACGACGACCCGCCCGACGACGCTCACCCCCGCCGACTCCTTCGTGCCGCGACACGTTGGGCCGAGCACCCAGGAAGTCGCCGAAATGCTCGAGACGCTCGGCTACCCGACACTCGACGCGCTCATCGACGCGACCATCCCCGAAGCGATCCGCTTTCGCCGGCCGCTGGCGATTCATGCCGGTCGCAGCGAGCACGAGGCACTCGCCGCCCTCCGCGCGATCTCCCTGAAGAACCAGGTCTTTCGCTCGTACCTCGGCTACGGATATGCCGATACGCTCGTGCCGCCGGTCATCCAGCGCAATATCCTCGAGAATCCGGGCTGGTACACCGCCTACACGCCCTACCAGGCCGAAATCGCCCAGGGTCGCCTGGAGGCACTGCTGAACTTCCAGACGATGATCGTTGATCTCACCGGCCTCGAGATCGCGAATGCGTCGCTGCTGGACGAAGGCACCGCGGCTGCGGAAGCCATGTTCATGGCGTACCAGTCGAAGGGGAGCGAGAAGAAGAACACGTTCTTTGTCGACGTACGTTGTCATCCGCAGACGATCGAGGTGGTGCAGACTCGGGCCCACGCCCGCGGCATGGACACCCGCGTGGGTGATGCAGCGACCGGCGAGTTTGGCGACGACGTGTTTGGTGTGCTGCTCCAGTATCCCACGACGGACGGCGCGGTGCTCGACTACCGCGACACGTGCGCCAAGGCGCACGCGGCCGGTGCACTGGTGATCGTCGCGGCGGACCTGATGAGCCTCGTGCTCCTGACCCCGCCCGGCGAATGGGGCGCTGACGTCTGCGTCGGCAACTCGCAGCGCTTCGGCGTGCCGCTGGGCTACGGCGGGCCGCATGCGGCGTTCTTCGCCACGCGCGACGAGTTCAAGCGCATGCTGCCGGGCCGGATCATCGGCGTGAGCCGCGATGCGAGTGGACGTGCGGCCCTGCGCATGGCGCTGCAGACGCGCGAGCAGCACATCCGTCGCGAGAAGGCCACGTCCAATGTCTGCACCGCACAGGTACTGCTCGCGGTGATCGCCGGCATGTACGCCGTGTGGCATGGTCCCGAAGGCCTGGAGACCATCGCGCGACGGATCCATCGTCGTGCGGCGCTCCTGGCCGCGGGCGTGGAGCAACTCGGGCACACGCTGCGCAACAGCGACTTCTTCGACACGCTCTCCGTGGAGGTCGCCGACGGTGCCATTGCCGAGATCATGGCAACAGCGGCGAAGCACAAGATCAACCTGCGCGACGGCGGCGACGGACACGTCATCGTGGCGCTCGACGAAACCGTGACTGACGACGACGTGCAGTTGCTGCTCACGATATTTGCCGGCGGGGCGCCGGCTCCGGAGATCTCCGGATTGGCGGACGAGGTGGACGACCGTTTCGACGAGCGCTTCGCCCGCACGAGCGAGTTCCTCACGCATCCGGTGTTCAACACGCATCACTCCGAAACGGAGATGCTGCGCTACATGCGCTCACTGGAGGCGAAGGACCTCTCGCTGACGCATTCGATGATCCCGCTCGGCAGCTGCACCATGAAGTTGAACGCCACGGCCGAGATGTTTCCGGTCACGTGGCCCGAGTTCGGCAGGATCCATCCGTTCGCGCCGGTCGAGCAGGCACGGGGCTATCGCGAGATGTTCGACAATCTCGAGGCGGCGCTCGCCGAGATCACCGGGTTTGCAGCGGTGTCGCTTCAGCCGAATGCGGGCTCGCAGGGCGAGTACGCCGGGCTGCTGACGATCGCCGCGTATCACAAATCGCGCGGCGACGAGCACCGGACCGTCTGTCTCATCCCACAATCGGCGCACGGCACCAATCCGGCCAGTGCGGTGATGGCGGGGATGAGTGTCATCGTCACGAAAACGGATGCGCGCGGCAACATCGACGTCGCTGACCTGAAGGCGAAGGCCGAGGCGAACAAGGACCGCCTCGCGGCGCTGATGGTGACGTATCCGAGTACGCACGGCGTGTTCGAGGAGTCGATCCGGGAGATCTGCGACATCGTGCACGCGAATGGCGGCCAGGTCTATATGGACGGCGCCAACATGAATGCGATGGTGGGGCTGTGCCGTCCGGGCGACATCGGTGCCGACGTGTGTCACCTGAACCTTCACAAGACGTTCTGCATTCCGCATGGCGGCGGTGGGCCTGGCATGGGCCCGATTGGCGTAGCGAAGCAGCTGGCGCCATTCCTTCCGGGCAATCCCGTCATCGCCACCGGCGGATCACAGGCTTCTGGCGCGGTGAGCGCGGCGCCGTGGGGCAGCGCCAGTATCTTGCCGATCTCGATGATGTACATCGACATGATGGGCGGCGAAGGACTCGCCTACGCGACGAAGATCGCCATCCTGAGCGCGAACTACATCGCGGCGCGTCTCGAGCCGCACTATCCGGTGTTGTACAAGGGCGCGAACGGCCGCGTGGCGCACGAGTGCATCGTGGACCCACGTGGCTTAAAGGCCAGTGCGGGCATCGAGGTGGAGGACATCACGAAGCGCTTGATGGACTACGGCTTCCACGCACCGACGGTCAGCTTCCCGGTGGCGGGCACGTTGATGATCGAGCCTACGGAGAGTGAGCCGAAAGCGGAGCTCGATCGCTTCTGCGACGCGCTCATTGCGATCCGCGATGAAGTGCGTGCGATCGAGGCGGGGACGATGGACCGCGACGACAACCCGCTCAAGCATGCGCCGCATACCATGCGTGCCGTAGTGAGCGATACGTGGGAGCACAAGTACGGCCGCGAACTGGCCGCGTTCCCCACCCAGGCCACGCGCGATCGCAAGTTCTGGCCGACCGTGGGTCGCGTGGAGAGCGCGTACGGTGACCGCAATCTGGTGTGCTCCTGCCTGCCGACGGACGCGTACGCGGACGTCATCGGATAGATCTCCGCGCGGGGAAAAAGGGCCGACTCGATGGCGAGTCGGCCCTTTTCGTCAGCCGGTCAGCCGAGCTTCGCCGTGTATGCGGCGGCGTCCAGGAGCGCGGATTTCTCAGCGACGTCCGTCATCCGGAGCTTCACCATCCATCCGTCACCATACGGGCTGGTATTCACGAGCGCAGGCTCGGCATCCAGCCGCGCGTTGATCTCGAGCACCTCGCCGCTCACGGGTGCATAAAGCTCCGACACGGCCTTGACCGCTTCGATGGTGCCGAAGACGTCATGCTTCTTGAAGGTCGCACCGACCTTCGGCAGCTCGATGAAGACGATGTCGCCAAGCTCACCCTGCGCATAGTCCGTCACCCCGATGTATACGACATCCGGCTCACCCGCGGGCTTCAGGTACTCGTGATCCTCAGTGTAGTGCAGATCCTGCGGAATGTCGGACACTGAAAAGCTCCTGCTGGAAGGGAGTGCGTGAGGAATTCGGTGCGGCCCATGCGGGAGCCTGCTACCGGTGCTCGTGCAAGCTAACGGCTTTGGCCACTGAATCTCAGCTGTGCGCCGCCTGTAGTGCGACGTCCGCCGCCGCGCTGATTCGGTTCGCCTCGGCCTGCAGGGTCGCCCACACCGCGGCGACGCGGACGGTGAGGCTCGCCAGCGTTCCGTCGTTGTCGATGACGTGATCGGCGCGCGCGCGCTTGAGCTCCGCCGGCATCTGCGCCACGATCATGTCCATTGCCTCGGTCTCGCGGAGCCCGCGCTCGCGCATCAGCCGCTCGAGCCGAACCGGGCGCGGGGCATCCACCAGCACGAGGCGATCGAAGTCCTCGGTCATCCGGCGCTCGAACAGCAGCGGAATATCGCAGACGACCAGCCGGTCGCCACGCGCACGGGCCTCGTCTACGAGTGCGGAGCGCATCTGCTCGACCTGTGGATGGACGATGGCGTTGAGCTGCTCGAGCTCCGCCGGCTCGCTGAAGACGATGCGCCGCAGCGTGGCGCGGTCGATTCCCCCGTCCGAAGCGAGCATCGACGTGCCCCAGCGCTCGACGATCGCCGCATGTGCGGTCGTGCCGGCCTCTACGGCACGTCGCGCCAGGACGTCCGCATCGATGATGGTCGCACCCCGCTCGCTGAGGAGCTGAGCCGCAGTGGACTTGCCGCTGCCGATGTTACCCGTGAGACCCACAAGAAGCATGACGTTCCATTCGAAAGGGCGATTGCTCGGCAAGGTATGGAGCCCGTATTGGACGGGCAAGCATCAATTGCCGGATCGGGTGTGCCGGACCCTCAGTCAGGCTCCGAACCCGTCGATTCGGGATCCGGAACGATGCGTTGGAGCGAGCGCGCTGGGGTGGGGCGCTGCAGGAGCGCTCCCACCTCCTTTGCCTCACGCTTCTCGCCCAGCTCCGTGAAGAGCGCCAGCGCGTTCCGCAGCTGCTTGATTCCGCCGGCGCGATCGCCGAGCAGCCCGCGCAGGACTCCGACCGCCCGTGCCGATTCCGCCTCGAGCAGTCGCGCTCCGCACCGGTTGGCGATATGAAGCGCCTCGGTGGCGTCTCGCTCGGCTTGCTGATGGTCGCCAGCGCGCCCGAGGGCGTGCGCGCGCCAGCGCAACGCCTCGCCCCGCCCGACCTCTTCACCCATGTTCGCATAGATATCGAGCGCGCGATCGCAGTGTGCCACGGCATCGGTGAACGCCCCGCGTTCTACCAGCACCTCCGAACGGTTGACGAGCGTCTTGGCAACCATCTCAGGATTCCCGGAGTCTGTCGCCAGGGTGAGGGCGCCGAGGAACGACGCGTCGGCGTCGTCCCAGAGGTGCAGGTCGGCCTGGACCATGCCGCGGTTGTGCAGCGCCAGCGTAGCGCTCGCGCGATCGCCGGAGCGCTCGAAGATGCGAAACGCGCGCTCGTAGTGAGACAGCGCTCCAGTCAGGTTTCCCTCGACGTTCTCGATGACCCCGAGATTGAGCAGCACCTTCGCACTCATGGTCTCGTCGTTGGTGCGTGCGGCAGCGTCCGCGTAGGCTTCACGCGCGGCGGCGTACTCATGGCGCGCGTAGTATACCGCGCCCACTCCATTGGACACCTGCGCGCGCAATTCGTCGTCGCCGGTCCGCTCGGCGAGCGCTCGCGCGCTCTCGAACGCGCCGAGTGCGGCTTCGTAGCGTCCCTGACGCCAGCAGACGCGTCCAAGCGAGAATTGCGCTTGGGCGGCCACGCTCATGTCGGGCGCATCGAGGATTGCGCGAAAGGCCGCAGCGGCTGCGACATAGTCGCCAGCAGTCTCGGCACGCAGGCCGGCGGCGAGCTGCTCGGGTCCGATCATGACGGTCCGGTCAGCGCCGGGCCGTCGCACCGGGAGGCACCGGCGCTGCGTCGAGCATGAGGCACCCTTCGAACCGCCCAGATGTACACCTGTCGATTGTTCATCTCACTTGGCGGGGGTGCGTACGGTGTCCGCCTGACTCGAGTCGTGCGGCGTTCATTACTCCTCAGATGGCGAGGGACGGCGTGCGTGTTGGAGATCTGGCGCGTGGCTCCGTGGCGCTGGAGACGCGGGAGTTGACCTGCCGGAGGAGCGCCCGAATGACGTATGCCGCCCCACCACGTGCTCTGACTTGGCCGGGCGTCGCATGCAGGTATCGCTGGCAGGTGTTCCGGAAGGCGCTGCCTGAAGGAAAGTCGAGGGTATTGGCCACGCGGTCGGCACTCCGGTGGCGGTCCTCGAGCATGTGCGCGGCGACGATGAGGCGTCCCCACGTGAGGAGCCGCTGCGGGGCGGGAAACCCCTCTGCAGTGAGCCTGAGAGTCACCGCACGTCGGGGCTGTGCCAGCAGGCGGGCGAGGGCCTGCGGGGACAGCCGCTCGTGTGCGCGCGTAACGGCGAGGAGCACCGCATCGACCGCCACGGGATCGATGCCATCGAGCGAGCGGCGAACGAGCCCCGCGAGGCTCCGCGATTCCGCGCGCTCGATGAGCGCCAGCAGCGGGCGCGGCGAGTCGTCCTGTCCGAGAAACACGAGGCCATCCACGCCAGCTCGACCCGCATCGAAGAGGTCGTGCCCCCGCTCTGGGGTCATGTTCACGTACGCGACCAGCGTGAGCCGGGGAAGCCGCTGCTTGATTTGTCGCACGCCCTCGAAGTTGGGCTTTTCCTCCCAATAGAGGTCCACTACGGCGACGCGGACGGGCTCCCGGTCGCAGATGCGCGCGAGCGACCCCCAGTCCGCACACTCGTGAAGCTCGTGGCGGTCGCGAATGGCCGCGCGCAGGCGTTGGACCTGGAGCGGTTGCGGCAGCAGGGTGGCAATGACACTCATGACGCCCCGGTGAGTTGTGCGTCCTTTATAGGGAAGGAAGGAGCGATCATGCTCCCTTCTGCGGATTCACGTGCTTGTCACAGGGGTGACACTCAGTGATACAACGTGATACAAGAGTACTGGAATGTGATAGCAACGCAATAGCGGCATGGTAGCCTACTCAACCAGCAGACCGCACGAGGTCGGTGCTCAGGCGCCACTCCCACCCTCTCGTGTGCGGCCATCGCGCTGCAATGATAGGCGTACGACCGCAGATGCTCAAATCAAGGCAGAGAGATGAACAGAGCTCACCGATCGCCCAATAGAACGCGCACCGCCTTTTCGATGATCGAGATCGTCATCGTCCTCGTGATGATGGCGGTGATCATGCGCATGGCGCTTCCGAAGCTGAATATGTCGGCATTCCGCGCGGATGCTGCGGCGCAGCAAGTGCGCTCGGTGTTCCAGACGGCGCAGCGTACCTCGCTCACGCGACAGTTCGACGTCATCGTGAGTGTCGACACCACGCAGTTCGGACTGCGGATCGCCGAGGACGTAAACAACGACGGCAGTATCCAGGTGTCCGAGTGGAAGTTCTGGCGACCCACGGGAGAGGGCAATGCCTTCGCGGTCCCGCCGAAGGGGCTGAACGCGCCGTCGGTGACTTCGTCGGTTGTTGGGGGGCAGCTCAAGATGGTCGATGGCCTGAAAAGCGTGATCTTTCACCGCGACGGGTCGACGAGCACGGACGCCGAGATCTACGTGCAGAGCGAGTACAAGGGTCGGACGGACTATCGCGCGATTTCGGTCACGCGCTCGACGGGGCGCACCGAGTTGTACCGGCTGGCGGGCAAGGGTGTGAGCGCTGCCTGGCAGGTGGTGCAATGAACGCCGGGCACAGGAGGGTCCGCCCCATGGCTCGCGTCCGGAACGGCATGAGCCTCGTCGAGGTCATCGTCGCCATGATGCTCCTGGTTGGTGTCGTGCTGGTGCTGGGCGCCTTCAGCGCACGGTTCGCGCGCGCCGCTGGCCAGGCGCACCTGGTCGTGCTGGCCAATGAGCTCGCCGCCTCGCGTCTCGATGCCGTGCGCCAGCAGCCGTCCTACACGGCCCTCGACAGCCTGGCGAAGACAGACAGCGTCAGTGCCGACTTCTCCAGGTATACGGTGAAGACGCAGCTGTTACGAATCGGAGGCGCCGTCACCGATTCGGTGGATTACAAGGTCGTCACAGTGACCGTCACCCATCCCGCCATGAAGAAAATCGTGACCAAGACCACCGCGGTGGC
Source organism: Gemmatimonadota bacterium (assembly GCA_030852985.1). Lineage (GTDB taxonomy): Bacteria > Gemmatimonadota > Gemmatimonadetes > Gemmatimonadales > Gemmatimonadaceae > AG11. The sequence continues at coordinate 8,917 of JALYVY010000149.1, forward strand.
GGCATTTTGATGCGCGCGCGCCGAGGTTTCACGCTTATCGAGATCATCATCTCGATGACGCTACTGATGATCATCACGGGCGCCGCCGTGCAGTTCCTGCGGAAGCAGACGGGGCTCGTCACGCGCGAAACGTCGCGCATGGATGCGATGCAGAACGCGCAGTTCGCCGGCTCGCAGATCGAGCGTGAGCTGCGCGAAGCCGGGGCAGGCGTCGCGGACGCGCAGCCGATGATCGTGCAGCTCGACTCGCAGGCCCTCACGTTCAATGCGAACATGGTGTCGGTGGACACGGGCGATGTCCGCGCAGTTTACCAGCTTCGCGACGCGGACACGAACGGTACGCGGGCGATGCTCAAGTCGGAACGCGTGTCGCTTCCGAATTCCGTGCCAGCGGTATTCTATCCCGACACGACCTATATCGCGGCCACCGGTATCGAGAGCGGAGCAGAAACCATCAGCTACTTCCTGCGTTCCGATTCGACGACGACACGCACCAACGACTATCTGCTGTTCCGGCGGCTGAATGCGCAGCCGGCGTCGCTGATTGCGCGCGGCATCGTACGCGACCCGCGCGACACCATCCCCTTCTTCACCTACTACAAGTCGGATACGCTCAACCGGCTGCGTCCGATTCTCAAGTCGCAGCTCCCACTCTACCACGGCATGACGCACGGCGCGGCCAATGACACGGGCCGGTTCGCGCTGACGGACAGCATCAAGGCGGTGCGCGTGCACTTCATGACGGCGACGAAAGATCCGCGCACGGGCATCGACGCGCTTCGGACAGTCGAGACGACGGTGCGCATCATGAATTCAGGGCTCCTCGATCGCTCGTCGTGTGGACAGCCACCGTATCCAACACCCACCCCGACGGTCCTGTCATCGCTCCTGAGCGCCACCCCCAAGTTCGTCAAGGTCACCTGGGGTGGGTCGACCGACGACAAGGGCGGGGAAAAGGATATCGAGCGGTACGCCATCTTCCGGAAACTCTCCGGCGCGGCGGCATTCGGCGATCCTATCTCGAGCATCCCCTCGTCGCTGTCGAGTACCTACACGTTCACTGACTACGGCGTCACCGCTGGAGAGACGTACGTCTACGGCGTCGCCGCGCAGGACTGCACCCCGAGCCTTTCACCGGTCACCTCATCGCTCGCCGTTACCGTCCTTTACTAGGAACTCCTCATGTCATTCCTCCACCCTACTTCCACGCGCCGAGGCAGCGAACGTCGCACTAGGCGCCCGCGCCGAGGCATCGCACTCGTCTTCGTGCTTCTTTTCGTCATCGCCATGGCCGCCATCGCGATGTCGTCGATCTTCATGGCGTCGAATGCGAACCTGCTCGCCAAGTCGTACGATCGCGAGCGCGACCTCAAGTTTGCCGCCGAAGCGGCGCTGGCGATCGGCAAGAGCCGGGTGAATGCCGATCCCAATATCCTTACGATGCGATCGGCGGGCCAGCTGGACACGGCCATCCTGCTGGGCCAGACGCTCAAGGGCGCCGACGGCCTGCCGCTCGCGGGCGTCACGGTGAACGTCTATGTGGGACCGACCGGGTCGACGAGCGGGCAGTTCGGGCGATTCTCGAGCATCGTGGCGGAGGCGCGCGACCCGCGCGGGAACGGATTCATCCGTCGTCTTGAACTGACGCAGGAAAGCTTCGCCAAGTTCGCCTACTGGTCCAACTCGGAGTCGAACGGATCCAGCACGATCTTCTTCAACAACGGCGACGAGCTGTGGGGGCCGGTGTGGTCCAACGACACGATCAGCATCGGGAGCGGCGGCGCGAAGTTTCACGACGAGGTGGGTACCTCATTCTTCGTGTCAGGGAAGAGCTATGGCGTGTTCAGCAAGGGCGTCAAGGAATACCAGAAGGCCATTTCCCTGCCCAGCGTGGCGGTGCTCGCAAACCTCAAGGCCATCGCGATAACGAGCGGTTGGGATTTCACCAGTGGCCGCGCCGGGAGCACCAACGAGGCGAGCGTCCTGGATCGTATCGAGTTCATGGCGGTCGACCTCAATGGCTCGAAGGATTCCACCGACCTGAATGAGGGATTGTTCCGGATCTACACCGCCAAGTCCGACGCACTCCTGCGGGG
>JALYVY010000150.1 GCA_030852985.1 Gemmatimonadota bacterium
CATCATCGCTGGTGATGAGTTGATCCTGTCACCGGAACGGGCAGCATTCTGGGTGCGTCGTTCGACGCTCCTGATCGCGGATCCGCATTTCGGCAAGGCGGCCGCGTTTCGCGCGCTTGGCGTGCGTGCACCCGCGGGCACGACCGCCGAGAGCGTCACGCGCATGGACCGTCTCGTTGCCACGCACGCGCCGGAGCGCATCGTCTTCCTCGGCGACTTCCTCCATGCCAGGGAAGGGCGCAACGCCGCGACCTTTTCCGCGTTGGCCGAGTGGCGGGAGAAGCACGGGGCGATCGAGATGTGTCTTGTACGTGGGAACCACGATCGCCGCGCGGGCGATCCCCCGCCCGAGGTGAACATCACCTGCGTCGATGCACCGTTGCAGGACGCGCCGTTCGCCCTTGCGCATCACCCCGTGGTTACGCCGGGTTCGTATACCTTGGCGGGCCACATCCATCCATGTGCAGTTCTCACGGGCTTAGCGCGCCAGCGCGAACGGCTGCCATGCTTCTGGTTCGGTCGCGAGACCGGCGTGCTTCCGGCGTTCGGGGAGTTTACGGGATGCGCTGAAGTGGAGGCGGAAGAAACAGATGAACTCTGGGTTGTCGCGAACGATGAAGTCTGCCGCGTGAACCGGTCTTAGAAATTTCTATGCGCGTGATCTTGTGGTGAGGCCGAGGTCGGTTACCTTCGCCGCCGACGCAAAATTCCGTCGGCCCACCGGAGGACGCCATGTTCGGCTCAGTGATTCTCGAAGTTGGCATCGGCATCATCTTCGTCTTACTGCTCGTCAGCATCATCACCACCGCGGTACGCGAAGGCCTCGAGAGCTGGCTGAAGTCACGCGCAGCGTTCCTGGAGCATGGCATTCGCGAGATGCTTCACGACCGGCACGCTGTCGGCATCGCGCGCAGCTTCTATAACCATCCCCTGATCAATGGCCTGTACGCGGGAGTCTATGAGCCGCGCGCTGGCACGGAGCGCCCGACAAGCCTGACGCCCGGCCACGCCCTGCCCACCTACATCCCGACGAGAAGCGTCGCGCTCGCGCTCATGGACATCGCCGCGCGCGGGCATCCGGACAACCCGAGCGCCAGCGACGGCTCTTCACCCGTGCTCACGCTCGCGAACGTCCGCGCCAACGTGATGAATATCGAGAATGCTCCCGTCCAGCGCGTGCTCCTTACGGCGATCGACACATCGCAAGGCGACATCGACAAGGCGGTCGCGAACATTGCTGCATGGTATGACAGCGGCATGGATCGCGTGTCGGGCGCATACAAGCGCGCGACACAAAAGCTGTTGTTCGCCATCGGCCTCGCGGTCGCGATCGTCCTCAACGTCAATCCACTCACGATCGCGGACTATCTCTACCACGACAGCTCCGCTCGCGCCGCGATCGTCGCGCGCGCAGAAGTCGCCGCGAAAGATTCCATCTTCGTGAAGAATCCTGCGCCATACCGGGAAGCACGCGCGGCGCTGGACTCGCTGCGCTTACCCATCGGATGGGCAGGCGTGCACTTCTGGTGGTCGGACGTACACATCAAGTTCTTCCAGTCTGATTCCGCGAAGCGGGCAGACAGGATTGCCGCGCTCACGCCCCGGCCAGCCCGCGTCGTGGCCGCGCGCAGTCCGTGGGATGACATAGTGTCGCCGCTGATCGGGTGGTTCATGACCGGCCTCGCCGCCACACTCGGCGCGCCGTTCTGGTTCGACCTGCTGAACAAGGTCATGGTCGTGCGCTCGACGGTGAAGCCGCACGAGAAGAGTCCAGAGGAATCGTCTGAAGACCGCCAGACGGACGCATCCAAGGCGAAGATCGCCGCGGGTGATGTCGGATCAGGTGCTCCAGCGGTGGGAGCCGCACCTCCACCGCCAGCGGAGGGCGCGGCACAATCTGGTGCACCCGCCGCGAGCCAAGCCACACCCGCTCCCGCAACGGCCGCCGCGCCCACGGATCCGGAAGCCGACGTCGACGGATGCGACGTCGAGATGGACTCGGCATCGATCACCGCCGACGAGGAACTGCCACAAGCCACCGGAGGCGTCGCCTGATATGCCAAGACCACTCACATGGCTACCCGAAGCCCTCCTCGCCGCCGGACTCAAGGTCGCTCTCGTTCCCGGCTGGGAAGAACGGGGCGGCGAAAGGGTCGGCCGCATACTCGGCGTCATCTGCCATTACACCGGCACGGCCGATCGGCAGAACATGCCCACGCTCAAGACCCTCATCAATGGCCGTGAAGATCTTCCCGGTCCGCTGTGCCAGCTCGGCCTCGCACGCGACGGCACGTATTACGTCGTCGCCGCGGGCCGGGCGAATCACGCCGGCAAGGGTTTCTGGAATGGACTCGCGTCTGGCAACACGAACTTCATTGGCATCGAGGCGGAGAATGCGGGGACCAGGAACGATCCGTGGCCCGCGGTGCAGATGGATGCATATCATCGCGGCGTGGCCGCCATTCTGGGGTACGCCAACCGCACCGCCGCCTCGTGCTGCGGACATCGCGAATATGCGCTGCCCGCGGGACGAAAGACGGATCCGGACTTCGACATGGACGCCTTTCGCACGTCCGTCGCGGCGCTGCTGGCCGGCCAGGCGCCGGCCCCCGTGCTGATACCTGCCGTAGAGCCTGGACCAACGGCGCGACCAACGTTACGACGCGGCATGGACAGCCCCTTCGTGCAAACGCTCCAGAAGGAGCTGAAGATCACGCCGCTGAGCGACCACTTCGGTCCGCAGACCGAGGCCAAGGTGCGCGAGGCGCAGCGCGGGATGAACATGGTGCCCGATGGCATCGTGGGGCCGAAGACCTGGGCGGCGATCGACGCGTTCTTCGCTGCGAAGGGCAGGGCGCCGCAGATCATTTCGTAGAGCATGGTCGCCAGCGAATAGGCGTCGCTGCGCCCGTCCACGATGTCGTCGCCCGCCGACTGCTCGGGACTCATCCAGGCCGGCGCACCGAGGATGAATCCGGCGGCCGTGCGGTTGGTGTCGATGCCGGTAACGTGGCTGAGTGCACGCGCGATGCCGAAGTCCGCGCAGCGACTCACCCTCAACGAAGGGCATTACATAGTACGGAGAGTCGCCAACATTGCCGGAGTCGAGCACCGGTACGATGTGCGATTGCGTGAGCCGGGCGGCGCCGCGAATCTTCTGGCTGAACCGTGCCGCGCCGTCCGTGCCGCGCAGCTCCGCGCGCGCAGCACCTTCACCGCCACCCGCCGGTCATGCTTCCGGTCGACGGCGAGGTATACGATGGCATGCCCGCCCACGCCAAGCTCGCGCTCCACCCGGTAAATCGGGTCCAGCGCAGAGCGAAATCGTTGGGTCTGATGCTCAGAAGACACCACGGCGAAAAGTCCGGCGCGGATGGGATTGGGGCAGCAAGCAGTCGGCAGCTGGGTGGTGAGGCCGATGCATGCCGTCAACACATCTTGTTGCTCGCGTACAACACATGAAGCGTTTTCGCCAACAATCGCCGTTTCAGTGGTCGGAATCTTCGTCCGAACACGCAACCCATAATGACCGAAGTCAAGAAAAGGTTATCCGGCTTTCGGCCATGATGACGACATGCAGAAAAACAGCTGTGAGTGGCCTCCGCATTGCCCTTGGAGAGGCCGAAATCGACCGGCGCGAGGAGCCACTTCCTGGCTTACGCGCTTCCGCCCACCCCGAGCACCGCTCGAAGGCCAAACCAATGTTGATGCCGATGAAGGCTCCAACTCACGCTCGAAGTCTCGTCATGCTGGCAGCCGCGCTGGTCCTGAGCGCGTGCTCCGCCGACACCACGAGCGCACCATCCGCTCCTCTCGCCGCAACCTCCGCCACTTCGATGTTCGTGCCCTCCGCTTCGGCGAAGGCGCTGATCGGCGTCGCGGATGGCACGTACGCCGTGCTCGTCAACCCGACCGTTGACAATTCCTTCAACCTCGGCCTGAACCACCTCGACATCCCCGCCGACGGAATCTGCAACCTCCTGAACTCGGGCTACGGTCCGACCTACTGGGACAAGCCGTGCAAGGCGCAGCGTGTTCCGATCGTCCTCACGGTCATCATCAAGAACTCCCAGAGCTCGCATCCGAGCATCGATTTCTTCCCGGCGATGCGCTTCAATCCCAAGAAGACGGTCGAGCTCTACATGTACGCCCCGCACGTCTCGAAGGACGACGCCAAGAACTGGCAGATGCTCTACTGCCCGGACCGTGGCCACTGCTTCGACGAATCGCTGGGCGATGCAGCGCTGCTTACGAGCATCGACTATACGAACAACGTGCTGTTCCGCCGTGTGAAGCACTTCAGTGGGTACACCGTGGCAGAGTGACGCGGCCCTTGGCCGCACGCTGATCCACCACTCGTCCACCGATTCATCCCACTTGTGGCGCGATACGCTCGCGCTGCTTCCAACGGAGTGCCCAATGAATTGCCAGACCGATTCTGGATATATCATCGCGTCCAGCTGATGCGTAAATGGACCGGCCGCCTCTCGAGGGCGGCCGGTTTGCTTTTAGCAGGTACCGCTGTCGATCAATGCCCCATGGGCCAGTGAAACCAGGCGACGAACGTGCGCTCCACCAGGTCTTCAGGGTCACCCGCTCGTCTGTCGTGAAGCGCTGGAGTCGACCTCGATATGCGCCGAGCGATTGTTCGGAAGCCGGTGTGTCGCGGATGACCACTTCTCGAGGAGCAGCCGTGAGCCGTGGTCGCGATACGTGCGGTCCCGTTCGCGCGCGTCGGCGTCGATGTCCACGAGCGCGTTGCGCATGATCGTGAGATGGTCCCGCGTGAGGTAGAAGGCGCGAACCACATCGGCGGTTGACGTGTCGGTGATGACGATGAGGTCGAGCGTAAGTGCGAGCGCGGCCAGGGCGCACCGCGTACGTCGTGCAGGGCCTGACACTGGAGCGTGACGGTGTCCGCGTCCCTGCCTTCCCCAATCGACGGATACTGCAACGCCCTCGCAGCCTTCATGGCGGACCGCCACGCCTGATCCGCCGCGGTGCGCATGAGCACCTCGCGCGCCGGCGCCATGTCGTCGACGGATGAAGGGGGTAGACGAGCGCAGAGTGCAAATTACAAGCGCTCGATGCGGGGAGGCCGCGTGAATGGTGCAACGAAGGCGATGTAAACAGGTCGCATCCGACGGCAGGTCCGATTTCCGCGTTTTCCGTTCTGTCCGCCAACTGTCGTCGTTGTTCAGCGATTCAGCGATTCAGCGATTCAGCGTTTCCGCGGTCTGGCCATTCCAACTACCAACGATAGACTTTGGAGATGCCGAACTCCGACCGCCCCCTCCTCGCCGCCCTGAATCAAATGGGCGAGGGCGTGATTGTCGCCGACAAGGACGGCAAGCTCGTCTTCGTCAACGCCGCCGCTGCACGGATGCATGGTGTCGAGACACTCGGCGTCCCGGTCGAGCAGTACGCCAACACTTTCCATCTGCTCACGGAAGACGGCCAACCCTATCCCAGCAGCGAGCTCCCGTTGGCGCGCGCGGTGCGACGCGGCGAGACCGTGATCGACGCACGCTGGCGCATCCGTCATCCCGACGGAGGCGAAGTGCTGGCACTCGGCAGCGCGCGTCCGGTGATGGACGAGGAGGGGGTGCAGATCGCGTCCGTGCTCACCATGCGCGACGACAGCGCCCGGGACGCACATTCCCGCCTCACGCGCGAGCGCAACATTCTCGCTCGGCAGCTGAGAGACGCGTTCGAGCAGTCGCCGAGAAGTACGGTGGTATACGATGCGGCCGGTAAGCCGCTGGCGGTGAATCGGGCGTTCGAGCGACTGTGGGGCGCGAAGCTGTGCGACGTGCCGCCTGAGTATTCCGTGCTCGCCGATCCTCAGCTCGCCGCGGCCGGAGCGACACCGGCGCTGCGGCGCGTGTTCGGCCTCGATGGAACGCGGACGGAGGATGGCGCTGGTGCACCGGTCATCTTCCCCCCGCTGCCCTACGACATGTCCGACCATGTGGAGAGGGGTCGCACGCTGTGGACGCAGGCGCATGCCTATCCCGTACACGACGCGAATGGCGAGATCGAGCGCGTCATACTCACGCAGGAGGACGTCACCGCCGCGCGCGACGCCGACCTCGCACGTGAGCGCAATACGGGCCTGCAGGCACTCACGGAGGCGCTGTCGCAGGCTTCGAGCATCACGCAGGTGGCGGAAGGGATCGTTGCACACTCTGCGTCGATACTGGGCGCCGTTGGTATCGTCGTTGCGAACCCGAGCGCTGATGGGGAGAGCCTCGAGCTCGTGTGTGCCACCGACATGCCGGACGAGCTGCGTGAGGCGTGGAAGAAGTTTCCAACCAGTGCGAATGTGCCGCTTGGCGACGTCGCGCGAAGTGGCGAGCCGCTCTTCGTGGAATCCCGCGCACAGCTGCGGACGCTGTATCCCCACCTGGTGGAGATGTTCGAGACTGCGGGGCATCACGCCACCGTCGTGCTCCCCCTGCTGTCGAGCGACCGGCTGCACGGTGTGATGGGTGCCGCGTTCGAGAGCGCGCAGCAATTCGACGAGAACTATCGCGCGGTCGCAGTCACGCTGGCCCGCCTGTGCGCCCAGGCCATCGAGCGCGCGCGACTCTTCGACTCCGAGCGCATTGCGCGTGAGTCCGCGGAGCTCGCGAACCGTGCGAAGAGTGAGTTCCTGGCAGTGATGTCGCACGAGCTGCGAACGCCGCTGAATGCCATCGGCGGCTATGCGGAGCTGATCGAGCTCGGCATTCGCGGTCCGGTCACCGAGGAACAGCGAAAGGATCTCCACCGCATCCAGAAGAGCCAACGCCACCTGCTCGGCCTCGTGAACGGCGTGTTGAACTACAGTCGTGTGGAAGCGGGCGCCGTGAGTTACGACATCCAGGACGTGGTGCTGGACGAAGTGCTCGCGGGCAGCGAGGCCCTCGTGGCGCCCCAGGTGCGAAACAAGAAGCTCGTGCTATGGTACGAGCAACCCACGGAGGCGCTCGTGGTGCGGGCCGATTCGGAGAAGCTGCAGCAGGTGGTGCTCAATCTGCTCACCAATGCCATCAAGTTCACGGAGCCGGGCGGGCGGATCGACCTGGCATGCGTGCGCGCCGCGGATGAGGTTCACGTTTCGGTGTCGGATACCGGCAAGGGCATCGCGACGGATCAATTGGCGCGCGTGTTCGAGCCCTTCGTGCAGCTGGATGCGCGTCTTACGCGGACGCAGGAGGGCGTGGGGCTGGGCCTCGCAATCAGCCGCGATCTCGCGCGGGGAATGGGTGGCGAGCTCACAGCGGTAAGCAGCGTAGGAGAGGGGAGCAGGTTCACGCTGTCGCTGCCATTGCCGCGCCATTGAGGGTGACGCTTTACGCGATCCTGTTGTGAGGAGGCGTGTTGCCGAACTCAGGACTCATCAATTCCCGCAAGGCACCCCACACATCAATTCCCGGGAAGAACTCACCACTCTTCAATTCCCGCGAAGATGTCCGCGAGCTCGATGCGGACCTCCACGTCAAGCGTCGCTGGACGCCAGGTGATGACGTCGCTCACATGTTCGCTCGTGCCGACCGCGGTGGAGATCTCCACACTGTGGCTCTCGCGGTCCACGAGCCACACCTCAGGGACGCCGAGCCGGTGGTAGTTGTCGCGCTTGAAGTCGCGGTCGTAGACGCGTGACGAGCGGCTGAATACCTCGACGGCCAGCCAGTAGTCGCGGACGTCCTTCCAGCGTTCGCGTATGGGATAGCGCGCCGCCGTGACGAGGATGTCCGGCTCGAGCTGAGTGCGTGGCGGGAAGGAGACCGCGCCGGGCGCGGTCACGAACGCATGGCCCGGCGTCTGGACCGCGTTGGCCAGTTGCGTCGCGAGCCGCGAGATGACGATCTGATGCGGGTTCCCCGGCGCCGGTGTCACGAGGAGCACGCCGTCCAGAACCTCATACCGATTCCCGTCGTGCGGGAAATGGTCGAGGTCGTTCACCGTGTAATACGGAATCGAGGCCGCCATTCCCATACTCTACATCCCTCGGCGCATGTTTGTCCACTCGGCATGATCCAACGTTGCCGAGCCGATGAGAGGACGCGTCATCAAATGAGGCGCACGTTGTGGCCTTTCACGGCCTTACGCTCTTAACGCCCCGGGCTAGATTCGCGATCTCCATCCCCCAGCTGCTCGAAGCCCCCGCTCCTGAACGCATATGACGCTCCTTCCGAAGCGCTCGCTCGCCGCCGCGCTCCTGCTCGCCGGCTCGGCCACGACCGCACTCGCGCAGACCCGCATGCTGCGCAGCCCCAGCGTGAGCACGAAGGACATCGCCTTCGCCTACGCCGGCAACATCTGGATCGTCCCGCGAGCGGGCGGCAGCGCGAGGCGCCTCACGTCGTTTGCGGGTGAAGCCTCGAATCCCAAGCTCAGCCCCGACGGATCTCGCGTCGCATTCAGTGCGCAGTACGCCGGCAACGTCGATGTCTATGTCGTGCCCGCCGAGGGAGGCGAGCCGAAGCGGTTGACGTATCATCCTGGTGCGGATCAGGTGCAGGGCTGGACGCCCGATGGCCGAGAGGTCGTGTTTGCCAGCGGTCGTGCAACGAATGCGCCCGGCAACATTCCCCGGTTTTACAGGATCAGCGTGGACGGCGGCGCCGAGACCGCGATGGCCGAGCCGCGGGCGTATCAGGGCAAGATCAGTCCTGATGGGAAGCGTCTCGCGTATCGCATGAACAACTCGTGGGACGAGGAGCGTCGCAACTATCGCGGCGGGCAGAATCGTCCGATATGGATCGAGGACCTGTCCACCCACGAGTTGACCACCACACCGTGGACGGACAGCAAAGAGATGGATCCCGGCTGGATTGGCGACGTCGTCTACTTCCTCAGCGATCGCGATGGTGTGTCGAATGTGTTCGCGTACGACACGCGCTCGAAGGCGTTGAAGCAAGTCACCACGTTCAAGGACTTCGACGTCAAGACTCTCGATGCTTCTACGAATGCCAATGCCGTCGTGTTCGAGCAGGGCGGATACATCCACGAACTCGACCCCGCATCGGGCCGCGAACACACCGTGTCGATCACCGCGAACGGCGACTTCCCGTGGATGATGCCGCAGTGGAAGGACGTGACGACGCGCATCGCCGCGCTCTCCCTCTCGCCCACCGGCAAGCGTGCCGCTGTAGAGGCCCGCGGTGAGATCTTCACCATTCCTGCCGAGAAGGGTGATGCGCGCAACCTGACGAATTCGAGTGGGAGCTCGGAGAAGGATCCTGCCTGGAGTCCCGACGGAAAGTGGATTTCGTGGTTCAGCGACTCGAGCGGCGAGTATCAGCTCATCATCGCGAACCAGGATGGCACCACCAAGCGCGCCATCGCGCTCACGGAGCCGAGTCACTATTACACGCCCGAGTGGAGTGCGGATGCGAAGCACATCCTCTATCATGACACCCACCTGAGGTTGTGGGTGATGGACGTTGCGACGGGGAAGCAGACTCACGTCGACACCGATCCGTACATGATGCCGGATCGATCGCTTGATCCGCGCTTTTCGCCCGATGGACGATGGATCGCCTACGCGCGACGTCTGCCGTCGGTGTTCCGCGCCATCTTCGTTTACAACGTAGAGACCGGCGCGAAGCACCAGATCACCGATGGTCTCGCGGATGCAACGTCTCCAGCCTGGGATGCCGGCGGGAAGTATCTCTGGTTTCTCGCGAGCACCAACTTCGGGTTGAACAGCGGTTGGCTCGACATGTCGAGCTACGATCACCCTGCGACGAAGGCCCTGTATCTCGCCGTGCTGAAGAAGGGTGAGCCGAGTCCGCTGTTGCCCGAGAGCGATGAGGAGAAGGAGGCTGCGGCGGCCGCGCCCGTTACGCCAGTTGTGCCGGCGAGTGGTGCGGTCAAGCCCGATAGCTCTCGTGGTGCGGCGACACCTGCCACCGGTGACAGCGTGCGTACGTCGCGCTCGTCACGTCCGGTGGTGACCATCGACTTCGACGGCATCGCGCAGCGCATCCTCGCCGTCACTGGTGTAGCGCAGCGGGACTATCGCGCGCTCAAGGCTGGACCGGCGGGCACCGTGTATTGGGTCGAGCCCGTTCCTGCGACCGGTACCGCCGAGGTGGTGGGCCCGGCCGGCGGAGTGCTTCACCGGTATTTGTTGAAGGACCGCAAGGCAACGTCGTTCGCGTCCAACGTGAGCGACTACGTGTTGAGTGCGGACGGGAAGAAGCTTCTTTATAGAACGCCAGGTGCAACCGGCGGACTGTTCCTCGTGGATGCCGACAAAGCGCCACCCGCGCCCGCGAGCGGAAAGCTTGCCGTCGCGCTCCGCATGAACGTCGACCCGCGCGCCGAGTTTGCGCAGATCTTCAATGAAGGGTGGCGCAACCAGCGCGACTACCTGTACGTGAAGAACATGCACGGCAGCGACTGGCCGAAGATGCGGCAGATGTACGGTGCGCTGTTGCCGAGCGTGAATCATCGGGCGGATCTCAATTATCTGCTCGACATGATGGGCGCCGAGATTGCGATCGGTCACAGCTTCGTGCGTGGTGGCGACATCCCCGAGGTTGCGCCTGTGACTGCCGGGTTGCTCGGCGCCGACTTTACAGTTGCGGATGGCCGGTATCGCATCGCGAAGATCTATGATGCCGAGTCGTGGAATCCCGAGCTGCGTGCGCCGCTGGCTGCGCCTGGTGTCGATGTCCGCGTGGGCGACTATGTATTGGCGATCAACGGCGTCGAGCTGCGTGGGGGCGACAACATCTATCGCCTGCTCGATGGGACGGCGAACAAGCAGACGTCTCTTACCGTGTCTGCGCGGCCCGTTCTTGATGCGAGTGTTCGCAGAGTCACCGTCGTACCTATTCCGAATGAGGCTGGGCTTCGGACGCGGGCTTGGGTGGAGAACAACCGCCGTATCGTGGACAGCCTGTCGAAGGGGACGCTCGCCTATGTGTATGTGCCGAGCACGGCGCAGCCGGGGTATACGTCGTTCAATCGGTATTACTTCGCGCAGCAGGACAAGAAGGGCGCGAT
>JALYVY010000033.1:0-3335 GCA_030852985.1 Gemmatimonadota bacterium
CGTTCGGCAGGGCGACGACCGACACCGTTGGCGTGACGCCGGTGGCGCGCTCGATCAGGCCGATGAGGGAATCCTCGACGATCACCGCCCGCGCCGTGGTGCCCACAATCAGCACGCGGAGTGACAGCGTGCGTCGCTCGATCGATACCTGGGTTTGCACCGCGCTGGGACTGATTTCGTGCACGATGCGCCGTACGGCGTCGCGCGCGCGCACTTCCCACGTGACCTCGGTGAGGGCTTGCCGCAGTGGAAAGAACACCGCTACGAAGAAGACCGCCGGCACGATGACCCGCGTCGGCAGGCTGAACTTCGAACCAAGGATGTGCTGGAGGCCGCGCTGCAGCCGCGCGGCGACCTTGTCGGTGCGTGTGTCGTCGTGATCGACGAACCCGCGCTCGAGGGCTGCTGCGTCCACCTGGTTGTAGCCGATGAGGAGGAAGCTCAACACGGACAGCACGAGGATCGCGGAAAGGTTTGCCGTGAACAGCAGCGCCGATCCGCGCGCGACCGCCAGCGATCCCGTGCCGAGACCGAACCCCACGGTGCAGAGCGGCGGCACCAGCGCGATGCCGACCGCGGTGCCCGCCGCCGCCGCGGTAGTGTCCGAGCCCGGGCGGACGGTGGTATACGCCGCCGTGAGCGCGCAGAACGCCGCGACGAGCAGGTCGAGCGCCGTCGGTGCAATGCGCGCGCTGATCTCGGCCGTGATCTCGTGGAAGGGCAGCGCGAGCGTAAGCAGGGCAGAGAACGCGATGGCGATGACGATGCTGAGCGTCACCCGCACGAACGCGCGCATGAGCAAGAGCGGCGAACCGACGGCGAATCCCATCCCCAGCTCGACGATCGGCCCCATGAGCGGCGACACCAGCATCGCCCCGATCACGACCGCCGTGCTGTTGAGCACGAGGCCGAGCGTGGCGATGCCCGCCGAGAGCAGGAGCTGTATCCAGTAGCCCGGCGCCCGCCGGGCGTTGTTCGCGAGCATCGCGACGACCGTCTCGCTTCGCCCGTTCTCGTCGATGCCGATGGCCGTCGCGGCCTCGTGCTGGATGCGCAGCGCGAATCCGTGCACGACCGACGTCACGCGCTCACTCCTCCGATCGCCGATTCTTGTCGACGATGGCGACGAGAATCAGCAGGAAGGCGGCGAGTCGGATCAGGTAGTAGACCCCCGGATCCACCCGTGCACCCACCGTGATGCCCAGCACGATGCGCTGCACGACCAACAGGCCGAACGCTGCGCTGAAGTACGCAAATAGCCGGTCGCGCGTCTGGCGCCAGAACTTGAGGAAGAACAGCGCCGCGATCGCGTACAAGCCCGCGAGGACGCCGGAGACGAACAGCGCGAAGTCAGCGTTCGTCATCGTGCGTCCGACTCCCAGACCAGCCCGTACAGCAGCAGGCCCATTCCCAGAAGCGACGGCAGCGTGCGCAGCACCGAGAGATCGCGGTCTGGCAACATCTGCACGTCGATGATCAGGATGACGTTATTGAGCGCGAAGCAGGCGAAGCAGAGGCCGCTCCACAGCAGCAGCCGCACGCCTGTGCGCCCATACCCGCGCAGCAGCATCACCGCACAGAGGAGGCTCGTCAGCGCGCACAGGAAATAAACGAATACGCCCACGTCAGCCCTCCGTCTTGCGAATGCGGAACGCGTCCGCGAATGACCGCGCGGCACTGGCCGGCCGGTCGTAGATCGCGCGAACGAGTGTCACGGGTTTCGAGTTGTACAGATTGGCCAGTTCGTCGATGAGCTCGCGCATATCCGACCCTGGGGCGTACACGTAGGCCGCACCGCTGCGCTGGAGCAGGTGCGACGCCGTGAGGTCGGCGAGCACGCCAGCGGCGACATTCTTCTGGAGCCGTGCGGCCGAAACGAGCTCGTTCACGTCGCGGCACTCAGGATCGGCGCGAAACGCCAGGAGCAGTGCCACATGATCCATCGACGGCAGGTGCTGATGGAGCAGGCGGCGAATGGGCTCCGACAGCTCGAAATCAGTCACGTGGCGGCTTGTTCCAGGCGAATTGGGGGGAGCTGTCGAGCGCAGTTATCGCCATGGTGATCGGTCTCGAGGAGTCGGGAAAGGCGAGCGTCGGCGACAATCTACGTGAGAACGAGAGATGCCGCGCGTGCGATCCCCTCACACGCCGACCTCGAGCGCCTCCGCCGTGGCCCCGATGCCGAGCCGGCGCAGCAGGGCGGGCATGGTCGCAGCCTGCCCCACGAGCGAGAGGGCGACCGTCCCGGCCGTCATGACGATAATCAGGTCGCGGCCCACGATGGAGTCCGGAAGGGCGAGGGCCAGCACGAGCGACAACGCCCCGCGCAGTCCCCCCCACGTCATGACTACCAGCCAGGTCCTGGGCAAACGCTCCGCCGTGCGCGCGATCAGCGCGCCAGCCAGCCCCACGACGATGGCACGCGCGCAGAGCGTCGCCACCGCGGCCAGTACAATGAGGAACCAGTTGTCCAGGAGGAGATCGAGCGAGAGCTGTGCGCCGAGCAACAGGAAGACACCGGAATTGAGGGCGAACGCAAGCCATTCCCAGAAGCTGTCCACCGCGGCGCGGGTATTCGCGGTCATCGGGTGATGACGGCCGGCGTTCCCGCAGGCGACGCCCGCCGCCACCGTGGCGATCACGCCTGAGCAATGCAGCTGCTCCGCCACGATGAACGACCCATACGCGGCGATGGTGGTCAGCGTGATCTCGATGGCCGCATCATCCACGTGCGTACGGATGTGCGACACGCCCCACCCGATGATCCCGCCAAGCGCCGCCCCGCCCGCGGCGATCCGTACGAAGTCCATCGCGAGCGAGCTCGCCGACGTGGCCTCCCCTGCAAAGAAGGCCAGCATCAGCGTCAGGAACACGATGGAGGTGCCGTCGTTCAACAGGCTCTCGGATTCCACGAGCACGTGCAGGCGTCGCGGCGCGCCGAGCTGCCGGAACAGCGCGGTGACGGCGACCGGGTCCGTCGCGGCGATGACCCCACCAAAAAGAAACGCCGTCTGCCACGTGAGGTGTCCGCCGGCCAACAGGGCGCCACCGACAAGCAAGGTCGCGGTCAGCGCGATCGCAATCACGACGCCAGGTACAGCCATCAACGAGATGGTCCACGAATTCTCCCGCAGCTCGTGCACCTCGAGATGATACGCTGCCTCGAAAAGCAGGCCGGGCAGGAATACCTCGAACAGGAGTTCGCGTGTCAGGTGCGGCAGCGATGCGAAATGCATGGCGCCGAGCGCGATGCCTGCGAGCAGCAACGAGGTGGTGTACGGCACGCGCAGCCGACGCGAAGCAATCGCGACGACTGTGGCAATGCAATACAGGAG
>JALYVY010000033.1:3345-27662 GCA_030852985.1 Gemmatimonadota bacterium
GCGCGTCCCTGGTTGAAGCAGGCGAAATGTAACGTCGATTGGCGTCGCCGGTGCCCGTCGTCTCGCCGGAGCACCTCGCAGTGCATCGAATCCGGCGGCCCGAACGAAGCCGATTGGTCACCAGCTATTCGTGTGCTCGACTGCTGCTCACATTCGATGCAATGCACGCGCGTCGGAACGGATCGTGCCCGTACAACGCTGTCATACTCCTGTAAGGAAGTGACTGTGAACGACCCCCGAACGAATGACCTGACTGCGGCCTACAACAAGGTGCCCGCTGTCACGCTCGTCTTCTGGATTATCAAGATCTTCGCGACGACTGTGGGCGAGACCGCCGCAGACGTGCTCTCGACCACGTTCAACCTCGGCCTCGTCAAGACGTCCGTCGTCATGGCCGTTCTGCTCGTGATCGCGCTGGTCGTGCAGTTCCGCGCCCGCAAGTACGTCCCGACGATCTACTGGATCACCGTCGTCTTCATCAGCGTCGTCGGCACGCTCATCTCCGACAATCTCGTCGACAATCTCGGTGTCACGCTGGTCACCACGACGCTCATCTTCAGCGGCGCGCTCATCGCAGTGTTCATCTGGTGGTACATGAGCGAGCACACGCTCTCGGTGCACTCCATCGCCAGCACGCGCCGCGAGCTCTTCTACTGGGGAGCAATCCTCTTCACCTTCTCGCTCGGCACATCGGGCGGCGATCTCATCTCCGAGAGCTTCGGCCTCGGCTACAGTGTGGCCCTTGGCTTGTTCGCGGCCGGCATCGCGCTCGTGTACGGGCTCTATCGGCTGCACGTCATCAACGGCGTGCTTGCCTTCTGGGCGGCGTACATCCTCACGCGCCCGCTCGGCGCATCGGCGGGCGACCTGCTCACCCAGACACAGGCAGATGGCGGGCTCGGTATGGGACGCCTGCCGGTCACCGGCGTAATCCTCGTCGTCATCATCGTGCTGGTCTTCTACCTCACAAGGCAGGAGCACGAGCATCCAGCGGAGCCGGTTACAAGGTGACCGGCGAGCCCGGCGAACACGAGAGGGGATAATCCGTCTGCCGCGCGGACGAGGGGATGCTCAACACGACGAGGCTAGCGAAGTGGCCGCTGATCACGCTTAATTGGGCGCCCCTCCGGCTGGAGGTCGAATTATTCCGACACGAAGCCCGCAGCACCAATCCGCGCCCGTTTCAGTAAGCCTCCATCACTCCTGTCTCGGTGGACCCATGCGCCGCTCACTGTTCGTCGGTGTCTTTCCATGGCTCATCGCAGCACCCCTCGTCTCCCCGGCAGCCGCACAGGGACTCCGCACCAAGATCGACCAGCTCTTCATCTTCGGTTCAGGGGGCGACCCGCTCTTCCTCGCCGGGTCCGCCGATCCGAACAACCCCGCCTCCATCCGCGCGCACGGTGCGCACTTCGTCCCCTCGGCGGTGTCGCAGAACGGCTCCATCATCGAGTTCCTCATCACGGCCATCGCGGGCAACGTGGCCAATGCGCCGATCGGCTCGACGAGCGGCGGGGAGACGTTCCGCTTCGAGGCCGGCGTTCCCGTCCGCACGTCCATCTCGTCCGGGCCCATCTTCGGCGAGCGTGCGCAGACCCTCGGGCGTGGGCGCGCGTCGGTCGGCATCGGTCGCACCTCGTCGCACTTCACGTCACTGCGCGGGGTGGACCTCCGCAGCATCGACCTCTACTTCACGCACCAGAATGTGGACTTCGCCGGCTGCGATTCCACGTTTGGCTTGGCCTGCAAGCAGATGGGCGTACCGCTCCTCGAGAACGACATCATGCAGTTCAAGCTGGACATGGACATCAACGTCGAAGTGAACTCCATCTACGCGACGTACGGCTTGTTCGACAACATGGACGTCGGCATCGTGCTGCCTCTCGTCTCGACGCGGCTGCACGGGCGGAGCGACGCGCAGATCATTCCGTTCGGCGGGCCCACCGCCGCGCACTTCTTTGCCGGCACCCCGGCGAACCCCGTGCTCTCGGCGAGCCGCGACGTGGACGGGTCCGCATTCGGGCTCGGCGACGCGGCGGTGCGAACGAAGATCAGCGTCCGCCAGTCAGAGCGCGCGAACCTCGCCCTCCTTGCCGACGCCCGCTTTGCGACCGGAGACCAGGAAGACCTCCTCGGCTCTGGCCACTTCTCCGCGCGCGCGATCGCGATTCTCTCGGCCCGCTATGGTGCGTTTTCGCCGCACGGCAACGTCGGATATGACTTCCGCGCGGGCGGCCGGCAGAATGACGCCGTGCTCGGCACGGTCGGCTTCGACGACCTCATGGCTGAACGGCTCACGCTGGCGGTGGATCTCGTGAGCGAGCTGCAGGTGGGGCGGTCGACGCTGATGCTGCCTCCACCGGTCAACTTCGACTATCCCTTCAGGCGCACCATCGCGCCCACGGCCATCCCCGACATGGCGGACAACATCGTGAACGGATCATTCGGCTTCAAGTTCGCGGCGCCGAATGGATTCACGATCATAACGAACGCGCTCGTGCCCCTGAACCGTGGCGGATTGCGCCCCAACGTCACCTACACCACCGGTCTCGAGTTTTCGTTCTAGCTACGCAACGCGTGTCGGCGCACTGGGTCAATGCACCGAGACCAGCTGCCACGCCAAGCCGTCCCGGCGAAATGCCGCTTGGAACGACACTGGCTGCTGCGCAGCCTTCCCCCCGTCGGTGACGTAGTCGTAGGAGCCCGTCAGTCGTGCGTCGGCTGATGTGCCATTCACGGCCAGGCCACTCATGACGAAACTCGCCTTGAAGGAACGAAGTGTGGCGAAGAACTGCTCCCATCCATTCGCCTGCGCACCCGTGATGCCCGGATAGGCTCGGCGCACGAGCGCTATGTCGCGCGATTCGAGCGCGCGCGCATACGCTGCCACGACGGTCGCGATCTCGGCCGACGGGTTGACGGCCGGTTGTGCCGCTGTCCGCACGACGGCGGGGGGCGCTGCCACTTGTGCGACCACCGTGGAAATCGACGTCGAGGACTTCGGCGCGTCTGTCGCCACCACGCGCGCGGACGCCGACGCGGCGCTGGCCATGCGCGCGCTCTCTGCCGCAGATGCGCCCGCCTCCGCTGCACGACGACGCACGTCGATCGCGGTTGCCTGTAGGCCAGGCATCCGTCCGAGATCACGCGTGGACGCCGCGGTGCTGGAGGGGCGTGGTGAGGAGATAGCCGTGGGCGTGGGTGTGGCTGGGATCTGGTGCGATACCGACGGCGGTGACGGCGCCGTGTTCGCCGGCACGCCGACAGGTGGCGTGGCTCCCAGCGTCACCTCCCTCGGCGTCGCTGCCGTCACGGGCGCGGCGGTCGCGCCCGCATTCGCAATGCTCCCGCTTTGGTGCTGGCGCGGCCAGACCGCGACGGCGATTGCCGAGGCCGCAAGCACGCCCCCCGCAATCGCCAGGTACAGGTTCCGGCGACTAGTGCGAACGCGATGCTCCGCGGTTTCCGCAATGGCCTTCGCGACCGTCGCGCGCAGCGAGACTGTGCGAATGGGGTCGTCGGACGCGATCAGCCGCGCGCGCACATCGCTCAGCGCGCTCAGCATGTCAGCCGCGCTGGTGTACCGCTGCTCCGGGTCCTTCTCGAGCGCCTTGCCGACAATCACGTTGAGGGACTTGGTGACCCCCTCTCCCTTCTCCGGCGGCAAGCCGATGGCCGCGAGCGTGAGGTCGGGTGCGGGCGCGCTGACGATCTTGTACATCACCGTCTGGAGGGACTCGCCGCGAAACGCCTGCGTGCCGGTCAGCAGCTCGTACATGACGGCGCCCACCGCCCAGAGATCGCTCGCCGGCGCGATCTCGCCGCCGGTGATCTGCTCGGGCGACATGTATGCCGGCGTGCCGATCATCGTCCCCGTCCGTGTCAGCTTCGAGGAGCTGAGGTGCGCGATGCCAAAGTCCATTACGCGCGCGCGACCGTCCTCGTCGATGCGGATGTTCGCTGGCTTGATGTCGCGATGGACGATGCCGCGCTTGTGCGCATACGCGAGTCCGTTCAGCACGTCGATCAACACGTCGAGCTTCTGCACGAGCGAGAGCGGGCGCTTCTGCTCGAGCAGCTCGTGGAGATCCGCGCCCTCCACGAACTCCATCGCGATGAACGGATGGCCGTCCACCTCGCCGAAGTCGTAGATGGTGATGACGTTCGGGTGCTGGAGCGAGCCGGCAGACTGCGCCTCGCGGAGAAACCGGCCGCGCAGGTCGGTGTCGCGCGCGAGCGCGTCGCTCATGACCTTGATCGCCACCTGACGGTTGAGCACCGGGTCCAGGGCGCGGTACACAACACCCATCGCGCCCTCGCCGATCTGGCCGAGGACCTTGTACTTGCCGATTTCGGCGATGTCGTTTCTCGCCATGGGCATGGGGAGCGCGCTGGACGACGGCGGGAGCTGCAGAGCGTGTCGCCCAATCTATTTGCGTGGCGACGCAACGACCAGCAGGGCGCACAATCCCGAGGGTCCAGCGCCCGGGTGCGCCGGTGCGTACGATCTGCAGCGGGGCGCCGTTCCTCGACGGGCCGCCCAGCTCGCACGTTCCCACCACGCACGCCGGAGCCATGTCCACCAACCGTCGCGAATTCCTCAAGTCGGGCGCCGTAGCCGCCGCGGCCACCCTCGTCGTCCCTCGCCTGCTGTCGGCGAGCGATGCCATTGTCGCGCACCCCAGACTCGTCACCGCCCCGGACGCCGACACCTACGCCCTCGACCTCGCTGCCGAAGCACTCGGCGCCGCGAAGGATGCGGGTGCGTCGTATGCCGACGTCCGCGTCGGACGCTATCGCCGGCAGTCCCTGAGCACGCGCGAACACCGCATCACGGGCGTCGCGGACTCCGAGTCGTATGGCATTGGCGTGCGCACGCTGGTGAACGGCTCGTGGGGTTTCGCGGCCACGAACAACATGACGAAGGAGGGGGTGGTAAAGGCGGCGCGCGAGGCCGTCCGCATCTCGCGCGCGGCAAAGACCGTGCAGAAGCGGCCCGTCGAGCTCGCGCCCGCGCCCGTCGTCCACGGCACGTGGATGACCCCCGTTACGCGCGATCCGCTCGAGGTGCCCATCGAGGAGAAGGTTGCTTTGTTGTTCGCCGCCAATGAAGCGGCGCTGAAGGTGCCGGGCGTGCGATTCGTGAACACCGGTCTCCAGCTCCTCCGCGAGATCAAGACGTACATCAACTCCGAAGGCACCCAGACGACGCAGACCTTCGTGCGCGTCGGCCCATCCTTCTCGTGCACCGCCGTGGGGAACGGCGGATTCCAGCAGTACACGGAGGAGCTAGCACCGCGCGGTTCCGGTTGGGAGTACATCACGTCGCTCGACATGCCCGGCAACGCAGCGAAGTGGGGCGCGCTCGCCGTGGAGAAGGTCGGCGCGAAGTCCGTCGAGCCGGGTCGCTATGACCTCATCCTCGATCCGACGAACCTCTGGCTCACCATCCACGAGTCGATCGGCCATCCCACCGAGCTCGATCGCGCCATGGGCTACGAGGCGAACTACGCGGGAACGAGCTTCGTGGCGCCGCCGGAAAAGGAAATCGGCAAGTTGAAGTATGGCACGCCGATCATGAACATCCAGGGCGACCGCACGCAGGAAGGTTCGCTCGCGCGCTGCGCATGGGACGATGAGGGTGTCGCCGCCGACAAGTGGCTCATCATCGAGAAGGGCATCTTCAAGGACTACCAGACCACGCGTGAGCAGGCCGCGTGGATCTCGAAGCTCACCGGCGTGAAGAAGTCGCACGGCTGTTCCTTCGCCGACTCGTGGGACTCGGTGCAGTTCCAGCGCATGCCGAATGTGTCGCTGCTGCCGGGCGACAAGGACATCGGCCTCGACGACATCATCGCGGCCACCGACCGCGGCATCGTGATCAAGAATCGAGGATCGTGGTCGATCGATCATCAGCGCTACAACTTCCAGTTCTCCGGCCAGGTGTTCTACGAGGTGAAGGGCGGCAAGATCACCGGCATGTTGAAGGACGTCGCCTATCAGGCGAACACGCCGGTGTTCTGGAACTCGATGGACATGATCGGCGGCAAGAATTCCTATTGGCTCGGCGGCTCCTTCGGCGACGGCAAGGGTGAGCCCGCGCAGTCGAACTCCGTGAGCCATGGATGTCCGCCGGCGCGCTTCCGGAACGTGAACATCGTCAGCACCGGGAGGGGCGAGTAATGCTCAGGTCCCTCTTCGCACCCGCCGACGTCGATTTCCTCTCGGAGGCCCAGGCCCGCGCACTCGCGGCGCGCGTGCTCGCGTTCGCGAAGGCCGACGAGACACGCGTCAACATCAACAGCGGCTGGAGTGGCAACACGCGCTTCGCCGGCAATGAGATCACGACCAGCGGCGGCTCGACGAACACGACAATCACGGTGACATCCACGATTGGCAAGCGCCGAGCGTCGTCGAACACCAACATCCTCGACGACGAAAGCCTCAGGCGCACCGTCGATCTCGCGGAGCGGCTCGCGAAGCTCAGCCCCGAGGATCCGGAGGCCATGCCGGAGCTCGGCCCGCAGACCTATTCGTCCGTGAACAGCTATTTCGACGCGACGGCGAACCTCACGCCGGAAACGCGCGCGGTCGCTGCGAAGAAGGTCATCGACATCGCGGAGAAGACCGCTGCCGCCACGAAGGACATGTTCGTCGCGGGCTTCTTGATGGCCAACGCAGGGTCGACCGCGGTGGCAACGAGCAAGGGGCTCTTCGCCTATCACCGCAACAGCGACGTCGATCTCTCGACGACCGTGCGTACGCCCGATGCGACCGGCTCGGGATGGGCAAGCGCCGGCGCACGCGACTGGAGCTTGATCGATCCACTCGCGTTGGGGAGGGCGGCCGCGCAGAAGGCGGTTCGCAGCCGGAGTCCGAAAGCCATCGAGCCTGGGCTGTACACCGTGGTGCTCGAGCCTCAGGCCGTTGCCGACATCATGCCGCTGCTCATTGGCAGCTTCAATGCGCGCGCGAATGACGAGGGCCGCGGCACCTTCAGCAAGCAGGGTGGCGGCACCAAGCTCGGCGAGAAGATTGCGGACGAGCGCGTGACGATCTACTCGGATCCCACGGATCCCGACCTGCTCGCGCAACCGTTCGACGCGGGCGGCTTTCCGCTCAAGCGCGTGGTGTACGTCGAGAACGGCATCCTCAAGCAGTTCTCCTACGATCGCTACTGGGCGCAGCAGAAGGGGGTGGAGCCGACGAGTGGGGGCGGTGGTGGCTTCGGTGGTGGAGGCGGGGGCGGAGGCGGATTCGGTGGCGGCGGCGGGGGACTCAAGTTCGTCGGCGGCACGAAGAGCACGGAGGAACTGATCGCGGGAACGGAGCGCGGCATCCTCGTTACGCACTTCTTCTATATCCGCTTTCTCGACCAGCGCACGGTGCTGCTCACCGGCCTTACGCGGGACGGCACTTTCCTCATCGAGAAGGGCAAGATCACGCAGGCGCTGAAGAACTTCCGGTGGAACGAGAGCCCGCTCTTCATGCTGAGCAAGATCGAAGAGGTGGGCAGGGCGGAGCGGACGGCGGCAGGTCAGGTGATGCCGGCACTCAAGGTGAAGGACTTCAACTTCACGTCGCTGTCTGATGCCGTCTGATGACGGCGGGATGATAGGATGATAGGATGATAGGAGGATAGGATGATAGAAAGAGCGTTGCAGTTCCTATCATCCTATCCTCCTATCGTCGTCCTATCCTCCCGCCCTCAGGGCACCCGCCACCGCGCCCCATCCAGCGAGATCAACCGATCCGCCTGCGCCGGACCCCACGATCCCGATGGATACGTCGGCATCGGGTTGGGTGAATGCTCCTCCCAGTAGTTTAAAAGCGGATCGATGATCTTCCACGCCGCCTCCACCTCATCGCTGCGCGTGAACAGCGTCGCCTCGCCGATCATCACGTCGAGCAGCAGCGTTTCGTACGGCGGCGCCGCCGTTTCGCCGAACGCCTCCGAATAACTGAAGTCCATGTCGACGGGCGCCACCTCCAGGTGCTGCGTCAATGCCACGGCGGCACCCGGCACCTTCACCTCGAAGTTCAACGACACCCCCTCGTTCGGCTGCACCCGCATCACCAGCACGTTCGGCGCGAGCTCGCGATGCGCGCCCTCACCGCCGAACATGAGGTGCGGCGGCGCCTGGAACGTCACGGCAATCTCCGAATACCGTTTCGCCATGCGCTTGCCGCTGCGCAGGTAGAACGGTACCCCCTTCCAGCGCCAGTTGTCGATGTGAAAGCAGACCGCCGCATACGTCGGGGTCGGTGAGTCCGGGGCGACATCCGGCTCGTCACGATATCCCGCCACGAGATTCCCGTTCATCGCGCCAGGGCCATACTGCGCGCGGACCGCACTCGTCGCGATGGTTTCCGGCGTCAGCCATCGCACCGACTTCAACACCTTCACCTTCTCGTCACGCACCGCATCCGCCGTCATGCTCGGCGGCGGCTCCATCGCCGTGAGCGCAAGGAGTTGCATCAAGTGATTCTGGAACATGTCGCGCACGACACCCGCTTCCTCGTAGTACTTGCCACGCGCTTCGACACCCACCGCTTCCGCCGCCGTGATCTGCACGTGCGAGATCCATCGGCGATTCCACAACGGCTCGAAGATGGAATTTGCGAAGCGCAGCACGAGCACATTCTGGACGGTCTCCTTCCCCAGGAAGTGATCGATGCGGTACACCTGGTACTCCGAGAAGAGCGACAGCAGCAGCGCATTCAACGAGCACGCCGTCTCCAGGCTGTGTCCGAACGGCTTCTCCACCACGAACCGCGCCCACGGACGCGCATCGGCACTCTCCTTTTTCGGCACCAGTCCGCTGCTGGAGAGGTGGCGCACGATGGGCTCGAATACGCTGGGTGGCACCGCGAGATAGAAGAAGCGGTTGCGCTCCTCCTCCTCACACGACTGCTCGATCTCCTCGAGCCTCGCCTTGATGCCCGCGTAAGCCGCTTCGTCGCTCGCGTCGCCGCCCGCATAGAAGATGCGTTGCGCCAGCCACTGCCACACCTCGTCGTCAACGTGCTTCACTTCATCCGACTCGGCGAGCGCGGCGCGCATCTTCTCGCGGAACGACTGGTCCGTTTCCGTCGCCTCCCGCCCCACCGCCAGCACCGCAAACCGCGGCGCCAGCAGGTGCTCAGCCGCGAGCGAATAGAGCGCGGGAAAAAGCTTTCGCTTCGTGAGATCGCCCGTCGCGCCGAAGATCACCATCGTGCAGGGATCTGCCCGCTCCGCCTGGTGACCGATGGTGCCGAACTGGCTGGTCGGCCGCGCGGTAGTCTTTGCCCCGGTTGTCATGCAAGCTGGATTGAATGTGGACCAGGAGCTGGAAGAGCGTACCTGGTACTGCGTACCATGTACCTGGAATGGCATAAAGGCTCCGGAGAACAGTGGAAAACACTGCATTCCCTCCCAGTGCCCTTACTTGGTACACGTACGTCAGTGGGAAAATAGCGTCCACTGTTCCCCGTGGCTCATATGCCATTCCTGGTACCCGGTACGATGTACCAGGTACGCTCTTCCAGCCTTCCTAGTATTCGACGAGTGCTGCCCGAGCCGGCGCTCCATCCAGCCCCGCGAGCTTTACCGGAAGACACCGCAGATCATAGCTCCCGGCGGGCGGCTCACTCAGCATCAGTCCCTCGACGATGATGATGCCCTCCTCGAGGAGCGTGCGGTGCGTCAGGTGATGTCCCGAATGAAACTGCTCTACCGAGAGATAGTCCACGCCCACCAGCCGCACGCCCAGCGACACGAGATACTTCGCCCCATCCGGCGCCACGTAGGTGTAATCAGGATGAAACTCCGTGCTCCCGCTCGCGAGCCACGCGGAATTGCGCGTCTTCAGGAGCACGCGTGTCACACCCGCAAGATCGTGGGCACGCAGCTCCGCCTCACCGACACTCATGACGGAATCCGAGAACGCCAGCAGGCGACACGGCCCCATGAGCACATCGAGCGCTAATGCATCCACCCCTGCGCCATCGTCGAAAAAATGCTTCGGCGCATCGACGTGCGTACCCGTGTGCGACCCCATGTCCAGCCGCGAGACGTTCGCGCCATCGCCCTTCGAGATCGCCTGCTGCGCCGTGATCGAGATGACCGGATTTCCCGGATAGACCACCCCGCCCGCGCGCAGGTTCATCGAGATATCGTAGATGCGTTTGGTTGCGCCCATTAGTCGTCCGTCCGTGAAGAATTGTCGTCGGGCATGGTCGCGCTGGCCACGCCGAACCCGCCCGCCTCACGCACACCGCGCGCCACCGTGCGCCGAGCCTTGTCCTGCGCCGAGAGAAGCGCGCCGCGATTCGCGCGAAAGCGGCGGCCAGATTCCACGACGAAAAGGTCGCAGAGCGCGAGCTCGTGAGCGCAGCCATCCTCGCCCTTGTCCACGAGCAATCGCTGCGTCCGCGCCAGCACACATGCTGTCGCGAACATCTCGATCGCCATGTCACTCAACCGCTCCAGCTCCTGCTGCCGGTCGACGACTTCCTTCCGATACGCGCGTATCACGCGCTCCGCACCATCCCGCAGTTCGCTGACGTGCTTCTCGAAATGGCGCGCATGGCCTTGAAGCCGCTCGTGAAGTTCGACGTCGAGCGTGGCGGTCGCACCGAACCGCTCCGCGATCCGCGATGCCGCGAACTCGGACAGCAAGCCGAGATTTTTGAGCGGCCGCCGCAACGCCACGCCAAGCTCCTTGAGATCTTCGGCCGGCCCGCGGATGCCATTCAACGAGATGAAGAGGCGGAGGATGTCGTTCGTCCCCTCGAAGATCCGGTTGATGCGCGCATCGCGCAGCGTCCGCTCGTACGGATACGGCTTCACGTAGCCGCGACCACCGGCGACCTGCACCATCTCATCCGCCGCACGCCAGAGCATCTCGCTCGCGAACACCTTGCAGCACGCCGCCTCGAGCGCATAGTCACCATCGGGCATCTCGGCGAGCCGCGTCAGCTCGGCCTGCATGGCCTCTGCCGCATAGAGGTCCGTGGCCGTTCGCGCGAGCTTGCGCTGCGTGATCTCGAAGTCGGCAATCGGGCGCCCGAACTGCACGCGCGATTCAGAGAATTCCACCATCTGCTTCAGGATGCGCTTCGTGCCCTCCGTGCATCCCGCGGACAGCGACATCCGCCCGCCATTCAACACCTGCACCGCAACGCTGAAGCCCTTGCCGACCGTGCCGAGCACGTGGTCGGCCGGCACCTGCATCTCCTCGTAGAGCAACTCCGCCTGGGTCGATCCGCGGATGCCCATCTTGCGGAAGGTGCGCACGACCTTGAAGCCCGGCATGTCGGGGCGGATGATGAAGGCGGTCGGGCGAAGCACCGTCACACCGTCGCGCACCACGGGTGTCTGCGCGAACGTCGCGATCACACCCGCGCGCTGCCCATTGCCAATCCAGTGCTTGTGACCCGTCAACGTCCAGCTGCCGTCGTCGTTCGGCTGGGCCTGCGTCACGATGTTCTGGGCGTCCGATCCGGTCTCGGGCTCGGTGAGCGCATACGCCGCCAACGTTTCACCGCGCGCGAGCATGGGGAGGTAGCGCTGCTTCTGCTCGTCCGTGCCGAACAGTACGATTGCCTTCGACCCGAGACCACAGTGCACCGCCACCAGCACGCCGAGCGATGGATCGAGGCTCGAGAGCGCGCCGAAGACGTGCGAATACGCGGTGGGCGACAATCCGAGACCGCCGTACGCCTTCGGAATGGAGATGCCGAGGAATCCAGACGCGGCCAGCGCCTGGATGACCTCCTCGGGAATGCCCTCCTCCTCATCGAACCGCGCGGAATCAATGAGCCCTCGGCTCATGACATCGAGTGCGGCGAGGAGCTTCCTGACGGTGCGGGCCTCCTCCGGATCGCGCTCGCTCAGTGGCGCCGGAAAGGGGAAGAGAAGACTGTCGTGAATCGTGCCGGCGAAGATTCCCCGCACGAACGAAAGGGCTTCGTCGCTCATGCGAAGAAGCATAGAGGACGGTTGAATGAGACGCGAGCCTGAGGATTGTTGGCCGCGGCACAGTCGCCGACAGCAGAGTCCGCAGGCGCGGTGTCAGGGACGCACTGGCGGTTACGTTCCTGCATGCGCCTCTCTTTCGTTTGCGCCGGCGCGGCGATGTTTACCCTCGTCGCGTGTCATCGCAAACCCCCGGTTGTCGGTCCTCCATCGCCCGCACCCGCACCCGCAGCCGTCGTACGGACTTCGTACGCCTCCGGCGAGGACGTCATCGCGGCGATGCACAACCGCTATGCAGGCAAGTGGTACAACACGCTCACGTTCACGCAGAAGACGTCGAGGCTGCAGCCCGATGGCAAGTGGAACGTGCAGGCATGGTACGAGGCCATGCGCATCCCTGGGCAGCTACGCATCGATTTCGATCTGCTCAGCGCGGGCAACGGTGTGCTCTACGTACGCGACAGTGCCTTTGCCGTGCAGAACGGCCGAGCGCTTCGTGGGCAGGCGTCGATCAATCCGCTACTGCTCCTCGGTTTCGATGTTTATGGCAATCCGCCGGCACGAACGGCGACGCTGTTGAGGAAGGAGGGCTTCGACCTCACGCGTGTCCACGCGGACACCTTTCAGCAGCGGACGATGCTTGTTGTCGGTGCGCGGAAGGGAGACATGCACCGCCGTCAATTCTGGATCGATGCGGAGCGCCTGTATTTCGTGCGCATCCTGGAGCCCACGCCACGGGACTCCATGAAGACTCAGGACATAAGATTCCTGGACTACGAGCGGCGCGGCGCAGCGTGGGTGTCTCCACGCGTGGAGATCCATACGGACGGCAAGCTCGTCTTCCACGAGGATTACAGCGACATGCGCACGAACGTCCCGCTCGACGAAGCGCTGTTCGACCCCACGAAGTGGAAGACCGCGAAGCACTGGATGACGCCGTAACGCGCCACGACGCCGTGCATCAGCGTGGTGCGAACCGTGAGTTTGTCTTCGTCAACGCCGAGTGAAGTACTCCCGCCAGGCGCACAGCGTCGTCATTGGCCCAGAAGTGCATGAAGAACAGGCGCGGCTCTTCCATTAGCATGTGAGTGTGCAGTGCCGTGGACTCGATTCCGCCCTGCTGCAGCGCACGAATCACGTCGTTCACTTCGGAACCGCGCATCACGAAGTCCCCGGTGATCGCCGCCTTGCCACCGCCGGTTGGCTGAAAGTTGATCGCGGTGGCCACGCCCATCGACGGCGGAATATCGTTCGCCCCTTCGCGGATGATTTCTCGTCTCGGCACAGTCACCTGATAGACGACGCCGTTGAGCTTTCCCGCGACGCCCAACGCGCGCGCAATACCGGCCGTGTCGAGATCGGCCGCACTTGCGGCGGCGGGCGTTGGGGGTGTTCCGAGCGGAGTTCGACTCTGCGCGAGGGCGGTGCGAACCGCACGGGCAATGGTGGCGGCATCCCCATGGGCGCTGATGTGCATGTACATCACATGCGGGCTCTCGTGCAGCAGGTGGTTGTGCACGGCCGTCTGCTCCACGCCGCCCGCCTGCAGCGCGCGCATCACCGGCGTGATCTCGTCTTCGGTGAGCACGAGGTCGCCCATCGCCATCGCGTGTCCACCCTTCAGCGCGCGAAATGCAAGCCAGGAGCCGAGCGCGAGGGCAGGCTTCACCGCGACGCCCGCGGCGGTGACCTGCAGGTCGCCGCGAGGAAAGCTGTACTTCATCACCCCACCAGGCTGCGCGGCTCCTCCGCGACCCAATACAGAATCGACGGTGGCCCACGACGCCGCCTGTGCCCCCGCGGCGTGGACCGGCGCGAGCGAAGCGAGTGCGAGAACGGCCAGCGGTGCGAGACGATGCAGACCCAGGAGCGCAGACATGATGGTGACCCGACGGTAGGAGGGAGTGCGAGGTGCAACCCTACCGATAGTGCACCGGCGCGCCGGTAATGCAAGAACCTGCGTGAAACGGCGAGTGCGCCGCCGCATGATGAGGAGGAGATAGAAGTCAAAAACAAGTGATTGACCTTAGAACATCTCGACAGCTACGGAAAACCGCTGACGGCGCAGACGTGGGAATTGTCACTCACCTGACGTCGCATTGGCTCAGACCATGGATGGTCGCAGCGCCCTCAGTTGCGCACGCAGTTCGTCGGGATCGGTGGTCGGCAGGGCACACGTGTTGTTCCGACAGACGTACGCTGTCGGCTCGGCCGCGCCACGACCCGCAAGCAGCACGTTGGCGTCTGTCGCCTGCCCGCCGACAAGGATCAACGACGGCACGTATTGCTCCGACACCACACCCTTCAACTCCATCAAGCGCGGGTCAGCGCTGTCGCCCACAATCGCCACCTCGATGGCGCCGCGCACCGCCAGGTCAGCCGCGCCCAACACGTGCCCGAACGCGCTTGGATAACGCGCCATCGGTTCAGCGACCGTCTCGAGCACATGCGTCGCCTTCGCGACATGATCGCGATTCCCCGTCACGTCACCGAGAATCAGCAGCAACTCCACCGCGAGCGACGTGCCGCTCGGCAGCGCATTGTCGGTGACGTCCCGCGGACGGGTGATCAGTTGCTCGCCGTCGGAGGCCGTATCGTAGAATGACTGCGTGGCATCATCCCAGAATCGCGCAACAATGTCGTCGCCAAGCAGCATCGCACGATCGAGCCATCGCGCATCGAAGGTGAGGCTGTACAGCGCGAGCGCAGCCAGCCCGAGCGCGGCATGATCCTCGAGAAAGCCGGGAATCTTCGCCACGCCATCCTTGTACGTGCGAAGGACGTGACCCTCCTTTACCAGCGCGGTAAAGAGGAACTCACCACTCCGGATGGCGATCCGCTCGATGTCCTCGTCGCGAAACACGCGAGCTGCGTCGGCAATGCCGCGGACCATCAGCCCATTCCATCCCGCAAGAATCTTCTCATCGCGACCCGGACGCACCCGCCGCTCGCGCGCGTCGTACAGGATGCGCTCGGCGCGCTCGACCGCCGTGCGCAACTCCGACACGGTGACGCCGTACGCCTCGGCGAAGGCTTCGGGCACGTGCGGCACGTTCAGGATATTGCGTCCTTCGAAGTTGCCCAGCGCGGTGACGCCCCAGTACGCGGAGACCAGCGGCGCGTCCTCACCAAGCAACGACGACAGCTCGCTCGCGTCCCACACGTAGTAGCGACCTTCGTGACCCTCGCTGTCCGCATCGAGCGACGAATAGAACCCACCCTCTGGCGACATCATCTCGCGCGTCAGCCATCCCAACGTCTGTCGCGTGATGCGCTCGACTTCCTCGTCGTGCGTGGCTTGCCAGAGATGCGCACCGAGCCGCACCAGAAGGGCGTTGTCGTAAAGCATCTTCTCGAAATGCGGGACGAGCCACTGCGCATCCACGCTGTATCGGGAAAAGCCGCCGCCCACCTGGTCGTAGATCCCGCCGCGCGCCATCTGCTGAAAGGTGTGCGACACCATTGTGAGCGCCGCTTCATCGCCGGTGCGTGCCCACTGCCGCAACGCGAAATCGAGCGCCATGGTGGGTGGGAACTTCGGTGCCCCGTCGAAGCCGCCGTAAACGGGCTCGTACCGCTGGCGCAGGCCGGCAGCCGCGCGCGTGAACAATTCCTCGCCGAGCGGACCCGTGGCTCGCGTGCGCTCGGTGCTCGCCTTGTACAACTCGCGCATCTGCGCCGCCGTGCGTGTGACACTGTCCTGACGGTTGCGCCACGCGTCCGCGACGCCGAGCAGCACGCGGCGAAAGCTCGGCATGCCGTGGCGGTCGTCGGGAGGAAAGTACGTGCCGGTGTAGAACGGCTCTCCCTCTGGCGTGAGGAAGACCGTCATCGGCCATCCGCCATGTCCCGTCATCGCCTGCGTCGCCTGCATGTAGATCGCGTCGATGTCCGGGCGCTCCTCACGGTCGACCTTGATGCACACGAAATGTTCGTTCATGAGCGCCGCGGTCGCCTCGTCCTCGAACGATTCCCGCTCCATGACGTGACACCAATGGCAGGCCGCATAGCCGATGCTCAGCAGGATGGGCCGCTTCTCATCACGCGATCGCGTAAGGGCCGCATCCCCCCATGGGTACCAGTCCACGGGGTTGTGTGCGTGCTGGAGGAGATACGGGCTGGTCTCGTGTTGAAGCTGGTTCGCCATGAAGGGACGGTGAGGAATCACTGTTGCAACCTGGAACGACAAGCGCTGCTGATCGCTCAATCTGCCGCATAGGACTTCGGCCTGGAACAACAACTGATTATTGGACGCTTCCTCACGCCAGCAATCCGGCGTCAGAATCCTCAGCAACCGTCGCAACGCGATCACCAACGAATTTACACGAATCCGTTGAATGACTGCGTCAGTCGTTTCGCAGTTCCATATCTTCGGCAAGGAACAGCACTTGATGCGCGGTCGCCGGTCATTCCCAGACCCAAGACTGTTCTCCTGCCCGGCAATGTCCTAATGTTGAGGCTTCACGACGCCGCGGCGCGGCTTGACGACGGACAGAGCCGGTCTTCCGTCCAGCAAGCGCCAGCGAGCAGGCCGTCCGCCGTCCGCGTTCCCCTGTACCACGTGCTTCGCAAACTACTGTCCTCACGCCCGCGGGCCGTTCCACTTGGCATCACCATCGTCGCCGCGCTCGCCGTGCTCTCCGCGGCGTTCGCAGTCGACCCCGTGCGCGACGCAGCCACCCTCGGCCGCGTGAACGAGGTTTCCCTCGCGCTGCCGACATCCTACCTGCTCCTCGCGCCGCTCTCCAACGTGCTCGACACCCTGACGCTGATGAGCGTGCGGCAGCACATCGCGTTCGTCGTGACGATCATCGTCATCTATGCGGGGTGGTGGTGGTGGGTCGGCCGTGCGGGGCTGGCACTGGTGCGTCCCGCTCGTCGCGCCCTGCGCGAACTGGCGCGGCTCGGCGTGGGACTCGTTGTCCTGGTGGCGCTCTACACCGCCGTGGCGGTGCTTCCACGCCCGATGGCAAGGCTCGAAGCGAGCACGGACGTCATGGTCGTCGACTTCCACTCGCATACGCGCTTTTCCCACGATGGTCGTCCCGACTGGACGCCCGAAGACGTGCGGCGCTGGCATCACGCCGCGGGATTCGACGTCGCCTACATCACGGATCATCGCACGTTCGAGGGCGCCCGGGACGCATGGGCCAACAACCCGACCAACGTGGGCGAGGGCACGGTGCTGCTGCCGGCCATCGAGGTGGTGTGGAAGGGCGAGCACGTGAATGTCCTGGACGCCGACCGCATGTACCGCGGCATGCTGACCACCACTCTGCGCGACATCGACGACGATGCCCTGAAGCTGGTGAGCATGGTGCCTGGCGCCGAGCCGGTGCTCATCGAGACGCTGCCCGGTGACCTGTCGAAGGTGCAGACGGCGTCCGGGCGCGGAACGCCCGGCGTGCGAGCCATCGAGCTCGTGGACGGCGCGCCGCGCGGGCTCGGACAAACGCGCGCCGAGCGTGTGCGGATCGTGCAGCTCGCAGACAGCACCAACCTCGCGCTCGTCGCCGGAAGCGACCATCACGGGTGGGGACATACCGCCGCCGGCTGGACACTGATGTTCATCCCGCAGTGGCGCACTGTTTCGCCGGACGGACTGTCGAAGGCCATCGCGAACGTGCTTCGCGTTGGCGGACGCGGTGCCACGCGCGTTGTGGAGCGGTATGTGGTGAATACCGAGAGTGGCATTGGGTTGCCGTTGACCGCTCCGCTCGTGGGCTGGGGCATGTTGCGCGCACTGTCGACCGACGAGCGCATCGTGTGGCTGGCATGGTGCTTCGTGGCGTACATCGGTTGGCGCGTCCTCATGTCGCGTCGAAGGGTTGACGAGACCGCGGTGTGACGGACGTCGACGATGCGAGACAATGGCGCCAGGCTCTCGCGATCACCTGCGTCGCGGCGCTCGTGCGACTCGCCTTTGCCGCCTGGTTGCCCCTGTTTCCTGACGAGACCTACTACTGGGACTGGTCTCGGCATCTCGCCAATGGCTACTTCGATCACCCGCCGGTCATTGCCTGGCTGATCGCGGCGGGGACGTCGGTGGCCGGTGCGCTCGGGTTGCGACCGTCGCCGTTTTCCATCCGCGCGGTGCCGGTTCTCGTCGGATCCGCCTGTGGTCTTTTCACCACGCTCATCGCGCGACGGCTGGGCGGCGGCGCGGCGGCGCGTACGGCGGCGCTGGTGTTCGCGCTCATGCCGCTCGCTGCATCGGGATTGATACTCGCCACGCCAGACGCGCCGCTGCTCGCCGCCAGCGCGGCGGCGATGTATTTCGTCGTGTGCGCACTGCAGCACGCTCCCGGGTCTCGCGCGTCGACGGAAAAATGGTGTGTGGCGGGCGCATGTCTGGGCCTGGCGTTCAGCTCGAAATACACGAGCATCCTCCTGCCGGTGATGCTCCTGGCCGCCATGGTGTTGAGACCGAGCCTGCGCGTCCGCTTGCGTGAACCGGGCCCCTACCTCGCGTGCATCGTCGCGACACTCGTGTTCGTGCCCGTGCTCCAGTGGAATCACGCGCACGACTGGATTTCCTTCCGCTTCCAGCTCCAGCATGGGTTGGGTACGCCGAAGGGTTCGGCGATCAAGCGCGAGCTCGACCTCGTGGGCGGACAGCTGGGCCTCGTTTCTCCAATCCTGTTCGCGCTCGCGGCAGGTGCGGTGTGGCGCGCATTCCGGTCGCGTGTCGACGACGCCCGTTTCGCGCTGGCCATCATGGCGACGGGAAGCTGGGTCTTCTTCGCCTACAGCGCCCTCCGTCGCCCGGTGGAGGCGAACTGGCCCGCACCGTCGTACGTCTCGGCGATTCCCTTGATGGCCGTGTGGCTACCATGGAGCAGCCGCTGGCTGAGGAGCGGAATAGGTCTCGCTGCCGCTATGGTCGCCGTGATCTACGTCCACGCACTGCATCCCATCCTCCCACTTCCCGCGCGGCGCGATCCTGTCGCTCGCAGCGCCGGGTGGGATCGTGTCGCCGCGCAGGTGCAGCAGGCGCGCAAGGCGCTCGGGGGCGTGACCCACGTGGGGGCCGATCGCTACCAGGAGGTGAGTGAGCTCGCCTACCAGCTGCCCGACCTGCCCCATGCGTTCTGCATGTGCCTCAGCGGCAGGCACAATCAATACGAGCTCTGGCCGGCCTTCCCGAACGCCGCCAGGCCCGGCGACAACCTCGTGCTGCTACTCGACGAGAGCGCCGAGACGCACGGAACTGTGCAACGGCTGTCGCCGTTCTTCGAGGGGTTCTCGCGCGGCCAGCTCGCCCCACTCATGCGAGGCAATGACACAGTGGCCGTTCGGCGGATTTGGCAGCTGCAGCGTTATCGTGGTGGCTGGGCGCCTGATACGGGCCTCAACCTGCGTTGACCCTCGCCGGCGCCTGAGCCGCACGTGAGCCTCGATTGGACGTCAGCGCCGCCCGCACTGCGCCAAGCAGCTCCACGAGGACACTCTTTTCGGGGTCGTCGAGCATCGCGATTGCACGCTGATTGGCAGCGTCCACGGGCTCATCGAGCTGAGTGAGGAGCCGCAAGCCGGCGGGCGTGATCTGGCAGAGGACCTGGCGCCGGTCGGGCGTCGACCGCTCGCGCAGCACGAAACCCGCGCTCTCAAGCTTGTCGAGCAGGCGCGTGATTCCCGCGGCTTCCTCGATCATGCGGTCGCGAATCGCCAGCGTAGGAAGCCCGATGGTTCCGGCGCCGCGGAGGATCCGCAACACGTTGTACTGCTGGATGGTGATGCCCCCCGCTTCAACCACCTGCGACAGGTGTCGCTGAACGACGGCCGCCGTACGGAGTATGCTCACCACGGCCTCCGAGGAGGGAGAGTTGAAAGGGCGCGTCTGTTTGATTTCGTCGCGCAGTGCGCTCGTCTTCGTTGGCATCGGCGGAGAGTTCGGTGGAGGAGGCCAGGGCGCGTGCTATCATTGGATCTGCCACAAGCAGAAGCTCGCTTCATCATGTATACGCCTGAGCCCCGTCCAACCGCGTAAAGCTCCTGTAATCTTGCTATCACTTTGCACGCCCTTTTCGTCACTTTACGCGGATTTTCCCGAACTCTGACACCACTGAGCCCCGATGACAACGGTTCCTGCAGATCTCGACGCCTACCTCTCGGCGCATGACGCTCGCATCCGCGACGAGCTTTTTCAGTTCCTGCGCATCCCAAGCGTCAGTGCGCGCAGGGAGCATGATGCTGATACGGCGCGTGCCGCGGAATGGACGGCGGACGCGTTGCGAGGCGCGGGCCTGACGGCGACGGTCCATCCGACGGCGGGGCAACCGGTGGTCGTCGGTGAATGGCGGGGCGCGCCGCCGGGAGCGCCGACTGTGCTCATCTACGGGCACTATGACGTACAGCCCGCCGAACCACTCGAGCTGTGGACGTCCCCGGCGTTCGAGCCCACGGTGCGCGACGGACGGATCTACGCCCGCGGCTCGGTCGACGACAAGGGACAACTCTTCCTGCACGTGAAGGCCCTCGAGGCTCACCTCAAGGGGCGCGGTCGCCTGCCGATCAACGTCATCGTCCTCGCGGAAGGCGAAGAGGAAGTGGGAAGCGAGCACCTGTCGTCGTTCGTCGAAGAGTACGCCAAACAACTCGCGTGCGATTACGTCGTCATCTCCGACTCAGCCATGTTCGCGCCTGGCCTGCCGAGCATCCTGTCATCGCTGCGTGGTCTCGCATACTTCCAGATCGATGTGCAGGGGCCCGCGCAGGATCTGCACTCCGGTAGTTACGGGGGCGCGGTGATGAATCCAGCCATGGCGCTGGCTCGCATCCTCGCGACGTTCCACGATGCGGACGGGCGCATCATGATCGACGGGTTTCACGACGACGTCGCCGTGTGGCCCCAGCACGTCCGCGACCAGATGCGGACCCTCCCCTTCGACGACGAGCACTTTCGCGTCGAGACGGGTTCGCCGTCGCTGGCCGGTGAGAAGGGGTACACCACGCTTGAAAAGCTGTGGACACGCCCCACCTGCGAAGTGAACGGCCTGCTGAGTGGGTATACCGGCGAGGGAGCGAAGACGGTGCTGCCGGCCAAGGCGATGGCGAAGGTCAGTTGCCGGCTCGTCCCTAATCAGCGCCCCGACCGGATCGAGGCGGCGATGAAAGCGCACGTCGCGCGTGTTGCCCCGGCCGGCGTAACCGTCACGGTCACACACCTGCACGGCGGCGCGCCGTGGCGCGCGGATCTCGACGGGCCGCTGTTCGAAGCAGCGCGGCGTGCCCTCGCCGCCGCGTTCGGCCGGGAGCCGGTGATCACCGGCGAGGGCGGATCCATCCCCGTCGTGGGCGACTTTGCGCGGATTCTCGGCGCACCGGTTCTCCTAGTAGGTTTCGGGCTTCCGGGCGAGAACGCCCATGCGCCCGACGAGTGGATGAGCCTCGAGAATTTCACCGTCGGGATGCGTGCGATCGCCACGCTGTGGGATGAGCTGGGGGCTGCGTCCTGACCGGGTTTGTGGCCGAGGCAACAGGGATCCGCACTTTCTAACTGGAGATGGTCCGATGGCGACGCTGCAACCGACCGAATGGATCTGGCACGACGGCGAGTTCATCGCGTGGAAGGACGCCAGCGTTCACGTGCTCGCGCACTCGATGCAGTTCGGCTCCTCGATCTTCGAGGGCGTTCGCTGCTACGAGACGCCGGGCGGCCCCGCCATCTTCCGGCTGGAGGACCACCTCCAGCGGATGGTGAATTCGTGCAGGATCTATCGCATGGACCTGAGCTACTCGGTCGATGAGCTCGTGGCGGCATGCTGTGAACTAGTGGAGAAGAACGGGTTGCAGTCCTGCTATATCCGGCCCATGGTCATTCGCGGATACGGCGCCGCGGGCATGGTGCCGTTCGAGAGTCCGGTCGAAGTGTTCCTGCCCTGCTGGCCATGGGGCGCCTATCTCGGCGATCATGCCATGGAGAATGGCGCCGACGCGTGCGTCTCGAGCTGGCATCGCATGGCGCCGAACACCACGCCATCGATGGCGAAGGTGGCCGGCAATTATCTCGGCGGCCAGTTGATCAAGATGGAAGCGCTGGCGAATGGCTACGACGAAGCCATCGCGCTCAGCCCCGATGGGTTGATCAGCGAAGGCTCGGGGCAGAACGTGTTCATCGTGCAGAAAGGTGTGATCTACACGACGCCGGCGAACGGGACGCTGCTCCCGGGCATCACGCGCGACAGCATCATTACGCTCGCGCGCGGCCTTGGGCTGGATGTGCGAGAGCAGGCGCTGCAGCGCGAGGTGCTCTACACCGCGGACGAGATCTTCCTCACGGGCACTGCGTCGGAGGTCACGCCGGTACGGAGCGTCGACAAGATCAAGGTCGGCATTGGTCGCACCGGGGAGGTGACGAAGCTGCTGCAGCGTACGTTCCTCGACCTCGTGCATGGCAAGTCGGAAGACGCACATGGTTGGTTGTGTCACGTGCGCGCGGAGCGGGCGTCGGCGAAGTAGGGCGACGTATCTCTCGCCAATCACGCCATGAGTGAAATGGTGGGGAAGGTGGTCGTCATCACCGGTGCGAGCGGCGGCATCGGCGCTGCGCTGGCGGAATTACTGGCGAAGCGGAGCGCGTCGATCGTGCTCGTTGCGCGTCGCGAAGATGCGCTCCGTGACGTTGCGTCCCGTTGCGGTGACAACGCATTGGTAATCGCGGCCGACGTCACTGTTCGCGAGCAGGTGCGGGGTGTCGTCGCCGATACACTCGAGCGCTTCGGGCACATCGACGTCTGGGTCAACAACGTGGGGCAGGGCATCACGGTCCTGCCGAGCGGGCTTACCGACGACGATATCGATGAGGTGATGCGGGTGAATGTGAAGTCGGCACTCTATGGCATGCAGGAGGTGCTGCCGCACTTCAAGTCCCGGGGAGAAGGCCACGTCATCAACATCTCATCGATGCTCGGCCGCATTCCCATGGCGCTCATCCGCTCGGCGTACAGCGGCTCGAAGCATTTCCTGAATGCCCTCACGGCGAACTTCCGGATGGAAGTGCAGGAGACGCATCCGCGAATTCAGTTCTCGATCGTCTCGCCGGGCATTGTGCGGACCGATTTCGGCAAGAATGCACGGTATGGCGGTCCGGACTCGCGATCCTTCCCGGAATCACAGAGTGCGGAAGAGGTGGCGGAGGTCATTGCCGGCGTGATCGAGTCACGAAAGCCCGATGTGTATACCAGAAAGGGTGCACAGGCGTGGGTGGCGAAGACGTACGCCGAACTCGGAGTGGACCCATGAAGATTGTCATTCGCGTTCTGACTCTCGCCCTCGGCGTGCTGGGCTGTGCGAAGCAGCCAGCCGCGCAAGGCGCCGGTGCGGCGCTTCCAGCGGGGACGAGTGTCGCGCCGAATCCCGCACTGCATTCGATCTTCATCGCGGGCAACTCCAC
The DNA here is from genome assembly GCA_030852985.1 of Gemmatimonadota bacterium. Lineage (GTDB taxonomy): Bacteria > Gemmatimonadota > Gemmatimonadetes > Gemmatimonadales > Gemmatimonadaceae > AG11. The sequence continues at coordinate 26,703 of JALYVY010000033.1, forward strand.
CGCCGCACGCGGTGCTGGCGCCAGGCAGCAGGGTTGGGGCGTTCCCTTCGCCGACTACTTCGATACGAGCAAGGTGAACGTCGTCAATCGGGCGCGCGGTGGTCGCAGTAGCCGCACGTTCATCACCGAAGGACTGTGGGACAAGCTCATTGCCGACGTGAAGCACGGCGATGTCGTGCTCATCGAGTTCGGTCACAACGATCCTGGCGCGATCAACGACACCTCGCGCGCGCGAGGATCGCTTCCCGGACTCGGCGACGACTCCGTGGCGATCGACAACATGCTGACCAGGAAGCACGAGGTGGTGCACTCGTTCGGCTGGTACATGCGCAAGATGATCGCCGACACGAAGGCCAAGGGCGCCACGCCGATCGTGCTTTCGCTGTCGGTTCGCAACATCTGGACGAACGGACAGATCGAACGAGGGTCAGGTCAGTACAGCGTCTGGTCGGCGCAAGTCGCCAGGGCGGCCGGCGTGCAGTTCGTCGACCTCACCAACCTTGTCGCCGATCAGTTCCAGGCGATGGGCGAGGAGAAGGTGAAGGCGATCTACGAGCAGGATCACACGCACTTCAACGCCATCGGTGCGGACATTCACGCACGAACGGTGGTGTCGGGGCTGAAGGCGCTACGACCGAGCCCGGTGCGGGCGTACCTGTCGGCAAAAGGCGCCGCGGTGCCGGCCGATCAACTGGTGGGACTTGGCCTCACGTGGCCCGCCAATCGTGCGTTGCCCACGCTGTACCTCGTCGGAAATTCGACGGTGCGCAACGGGCATGGCGATGGCGCCGGCAACCAGTGGGGCTGGGGTGATTACATCGCGCCGTACTTCGATACCACGAAGATCAACGTCCTCAATCGAGCGGTCGGCGGGCTGAGTGCGCGCACCTTCATCTCGCAGGGCTACTGGAACAAGGTCCTCACGTTGCTCAAGCCCGGCGATTTCGTGATGGTGGAGTT
>JALYVY010000151.1 GCA_030852985.1 Gemmatimonadota bacterium
GAGCGGCATGACGACGTACGGAAACACCACCACGTCGCGCAGCGGAAGCACCGGGATCTTGTTCGCGACCGCGAGCGGCTCGCCGTCGACCACGAAGGAAGGCATGGCCAAAGATACAACCGACTCGCACCGTGCGCTTCGTGCCGGGTGGTGCGCGTATCGCCGCGGCACTTACGCCATGGCGAGGGCCATGCCGAACGCCCTAGGCCTCTTTCTTCCGCTTCGTCGGCGCCAGCTCCAACAGCGGCGCGGTTCCGTTCAGTACGCTCGACTCCGTGATCTTCACCTCGACGACATCCTCCCGCGTCGGCAGGTCGAACATCACGTCCGTGAGCAACTCCTCGAGGATTGCGCGCAAGCCACGCGCGCCGGTGCCACGCTTCAGCGCCTTTCCTGCGATCGCGCGAAGGGCAGACGCCTCGAACGTAAGCTTCACCTCTTCGAGGTCGAAGAGCTTGGTGTACTGCTTCGTCAGGGCATTCTTCGGCTCCTGGAGAATGCGCACGAGCGAATCCTCGTCGAGCCCTTCGAGCGGCACTGTGACCGGCAAGCGCCCCACCAACTCAGGGATGAGCCCGAAGCGCAGGAGGTCGTCCGGCTCCACTTCGGCGAACGCGTTCTTCGACAGAACCGCGACCTTGATCGGATCCGTCTCGGTCTTCGCAAAGCCGATTTGCCTTCGGCCCGTTCGCGACTCGATGATCTTCTCCAGTCCGTCGAACGCGCCGCCACAGATGAACAGGATGTCCTTCGTGTTGATCTGGATGTACTCCTGCTGCGGATGCTTGCGTCCACCCTGCGGCGGCACTGAGGCCACCGTCCCTTCCAGGATCTTCAGCAATGCCTGCTGCACGCCTTCGCCGCTGACGTCGCGCGTGATACTCGGATTTTCCGACTTTCGTGCAATCTTGTCGATCTCGTCGATATAGACGATGCCGCGCTCGCACTCGGCGACGTTGAAGTCGCCCGCCTGAAGCAAGCGCACCAGGATGTTCTCGACATCCTCGCCGACGTAACCGGCCTCGGTCAGCGTCGTCGCGTCCGCAATCGTGAACGGCACGTCGAGGATGCGCGCGAGCGTCTGGGCGAGCAGGGTCTTGCCCACACCCGTCGGTCCGATCAGGAGGATGTTCGACTTGTCGAGCTCGACATCATCCTCTCGCACCGACGCAGAATTGATGCGCTTGTAGTGGTTGTAGACCGCGACCGCCAACGCCTTCTTTGCCCGCTCCTGGCCAATGACGTAGCCGTCGAGCGTGTCCTTGATTTCCTGCGGCGTCGGAACCTGGGTGATCGCCTCGGCGACTTCCCGTTCCTCGTCCTCAGCGAGGATCTCGTTGCACAGCGCAATGCACTCATTGCAGATGTACACCGACGGCCCGGAGATGAACTTCCGGACGGAATCCTTCGACTTGCCGCAGAACGAGCAGCGGAGATGTTTGTCGTGCGACATGGCGATGACCCTGCAGGAGGCGCACGCCCGGAGCTGTCGGGGCGAGGGAAGATGACCGAGAGTTAACTGTGGCGTGCGAACCGGTCAAGCAAGAACGCGTTTCAGCGCGCATCAGCAGCTGCGGCTGCCTCGCTCTTCAGCGCGCATCGGCGGCCCTGCCGCCTCGCTCTTCAGCGCGCGCGCCGCAGGCGCCGATGCGCGCTGAACCGCTTACTTCACACCAGCTGCCTGCGCCGCAATCACCTGCGGGTCCACCAGGTCGCCGCGATTCGAGATCACGTTATCGATCAAGCCGTACCCCTTCGCTTCCTCGGCGGACATGAAGAAGTCGCGGATCATGTCCCGCTCGATCTGCTCTACCGGACGTCCCGTGTGCTTGGAGTAGATCGTGTTCAGCTGGTGGCGGAGGAAGAGGATCTCCTTGGCCTGGATCTCGATGTCGGCCGCGGTGCCCTGGGTGCCGCCCGACGGCTGATGAATCATGATGCGCGAGTGCGGCAGCGCACTGCGCTTGCCCTTGCGACCCGCCGCGAGCAGGAACGAGCCCATGCTCGCCGCCAGGCCCATGCAGATCGTGTTCACGGGCGCCTTCAGGTACTGCATCGTGTCGTAGATCGCCAAGCCGGCCGAGACACTGCCGCCCGGTGAGTTGATGTACACGAAGATGTCGCGATCCGGGTTGTCCGCTTCGAGAAAAAGCAGCTGCGCGATGATGATGTTGGCGACGTCGTCGTTGATCGGCGTGCCGAGGAAGACGATGCGGTCCATGAGGAGCCGCGAGAAGATGTCGTACGTGCGCTCGCCCCGGCTGGAGCGCTCGATGACATAGGGCGGATAGATCGTTGCCATGGGGTTGCTCATTATGCTGTCTCGTTTGTGACTTCGTTGCGTGCGGTCAACCACTCAAACACCTTCTCCTCCGTAATGCTCCGTTCAATCTCCGGCAGGCGTCCCGCTTTCTGGAGCGACGCGTACACCTGGCCCGGATCCGTCTTCCGTTGCTCGGCGACCTTGGCGACGCGGTCGTCCACGTCTTTCTCCGATGCCGTCAGGTTCTCCTGCGATGCGATCGCATCGATCAGCATGTCGCGGCGGACCTGCTTCTCCGCGACCGCAGCGAATTCGGCGCTGAACGTTTCGCGCTGATCCTCCGGGATCTGGTACGCCTGCATGTAGGCGTCGATCATCCGCGTGATCCAGCTCGGCGGAACGTCGAACGGATTGGCCTCTGCGACGTTGTCGAGGAGCGTCTGGCGCACGAGCGCGTCCGCATCGCGTGTGGAGTGCTCCTCGAGGTCGGTGCGGACGGCGGCTCGAAGCGCCTCCAGTGAGTCGAAGTCGCCCACGGCGCGCGCAAAATCATCGTCCAGTGCCGGTGCCGACTTGCGCTTCACCTCCTGGAGCGTCTCGCGCACGTTCTTCGACACACCGCGCTGCGTCTCGTCGGGGAAGTCGTCCGGCCACTTTACGTTGCGCTCCTTCGTTTCCCCGGCCTTGAGCTCCATCACGAGCTCCTCGACACCGGCGATCGCCTGGCCGCCACCGAGCACCAGATCGTACGGGCGGCCTTCCGGCATCTCGTCGCCGGCGCCTTCCGGCGTGGACAGGAGCACCTTCACCATGTCGCTCTCTCGCGGCTGGTCTTCCACCGGCGTCCACGTTGCCTTGTCGTCGCGCAGCCTTTCGATCTGCTCGGCGACGGTTTCCTCGGTCACCGCAGCGGAGGCGCGCGTCACGCGGAAGCCTTCGGTGCGCTTTAGCTCGATCGTTGGGCGGACTTCAAGGTGGAGTTCGAACGTGAGCGGCTGACCTTCGTCGAACTTCACGTCGTGCACGTGCGGCTGCGCGGCGACATCGAGTTTCTCGCGCTCCATCACCTCCTTGAACGCCTCCTGCACCAGCGTCTCGAGCACCTGCTGACGAATGGCGTCCTTGAAGCGCTTCCTGACCATGGCGGCCGGCGCCTTGCCTGGTCGAAAACCGGGGAGCCGCACGGTCGTCGCATAGCGACGGGCCTGCTTCTCCTCTTCCGCGTTAACCGCCGCGAGGGGAATGGAGACTTCGAGCAGGCGTTCGACGCCCTCGCTCTTCTTTGTCGTGATCTGGATGTCCATGCGTGCCGTAGAAAAGCGATGAGCGGGTTTCTGGTTCCCGCTGACGCGCGGTGCCGACCCGGAGTATCCAGGGTAAAGTTAATGGCAGGCGAGAAGAGGTTGTAGGCTCCTACGCCGACTGGGAGTCGCGCGCCAGGTGCGAGGGCGAGCAGCGAGGCTAAGCGCACTCTGGATGTGCGCGATTCGCGCGAAGGCGCGAGCCACATATGCGAGAGAGGGGACTCGAACCCCTAAGCCTTGCGGCGCCAGATCCTAAGTCTGGTGCGTCTGCCAGTTTCGCCACTCTCGCTACGACAAAAAACGTAAGCGCCGTTCACCAACGCGGGTAGCGCGCGCCTCCTGCCAATGACTGAAGCTCTCGGTGGCATCCGGCGGTCCATCTCGCGGGAAAGGCAAGGGCCCCTGGCGCTTGCCAAGGGCCCCCTGCCAGCCGATGCGTTCGCGTCAACGGTTACTGCACCGGCAATGTCACAACGCGCGTGCCTGCCGCCCCGAGGTCGTACACAAGGAACGAAATGAGGTCGCCGGCCTTGAGCTGCGACAGCACCGCATCGAGGTCCGAGGGGGTGCGCAGCGCGCGTCGCGGTGCCGGATTCAACACATCAAGCAGAATAGTCTGGTCTGCGCCGAGCTTCCGGTAGGCCGGACCTGTGACGCTCACATCGCTCACGACGATACCCTGCTGATACGCCTTATCCACCTTGGAGCGAATATCCGCCGATAGCGGCTCGACCGTGATACCAATCTTGTCGAGCTTGCGTGACTCGGTGGGGCGCGCCTCCGCCGGCGTGACCTGTGCGCGGTCCGCCGCCGCGAGCTCGGCCTCTGCCGGCGCTTCGGTCAGCTTCACGCGAAACGACTTCTTTCCGCCAAACCGCATCGCATCAACATTGATCGTCTCGCCCGGCTTGTGGCCACGAACGATACGCTGCAGGGTGCTCATCCGGTCGGTCGGCTTTCCATCGACTGCAACGATGATGTCGCCAGCTTGAATGCCAGCATCCTTGGCGGGGCTGTCTCCGGGGCCATAGCCCTGCACCAACACACCAGCGACCCGATCCAACCCCGCCGCCTTTGCATCCTCCGGATCCGCGTCCTTGATGCTCACGCCGATCACCGCACGACGAACCTTGCCGTACCTGATGAGATCGTCCATGACCTGCTTGGCGAGCGTCACGGGAATCGCGAAGCCGTAGCCGGCGTAGTAGCCCGTGCTGCTCGCGATCGCGCTGTTGATGCCGATCACCTCACCGCGAATGTTCACGAGCGGACCGCCAGAGTTGCCTGGATTGATCGCGGCGTCGGTCTGGATGTAGTCTGTGATCGCGTAGCTTCCCGGAAGCAACCCGGGCAGCGGACGCCCCTTCGCGCTGATGATGCCTGCCGTCACCGTGAAGTCGAGGCCGAGCGGATTGCCGATGGCAACCACCCACTGGCCGACGCGGGCAATCTCGTCATTGCCGAGCGCGGCCACGGGGAGGTTGGAGCCATCGATCTTGATGACGGCTACATCCGTGTCGGGGTCGCGACCGATCACCTTCGCGATGAACGTGCGCTTGTCGAGCAGCGTCACCGTCACCTTGTCCGCATCCGCCACCACGTGATTGTTGGTGAGGATGTATCCGTCCTTCGACACGATGAACCCGGTGCCGCTTGCCTCCTGCACCTGGTCTCGTGGCTGCTGCTGCTGCTCGAAGTTGCGGAAGAAATCCTCGATGCCGCCGCCTCCCTGAGGAGCGCGAGCACGCGGACGCGTTGCCGTGCGGGTGCGCTGGGTCTGGATGGATACGACCGAGGGCGTCACGTGGTCCGCTATCGCCTCGAAGGCACTGCCGGTTTCGGCAAGCGACTGGACCTGCGCGGACGCCACCTTGGCGCCTTTGCCGTCCTGCGCAAAGCCGAAGCGCGTGAGGTCGAAGCCGGACGCAAAGAGAAGCCCGCAAATGAATGCAGTTACGACGGCGGCGCCAACGGCCGCCCGGGAAGTACGTGTCGCCATCTACCTGTCCTCGAAAGATCCCGTGAAGTGCTGTCCTGCGGTATACACACGGCGAGCTGCCGAGTGTTCCATGTTTTGACACCTGCGGCTGCGGACTGGTTTCCGATGACGCCGGATCTCTCCGGCGCCATCGGAAGCCGAACTACTTCTTGTCGTCGACGATCTCGTAATCTGCTTCGACGACATCATCCGCAGGTGTGGCGCCCGCCGAGCCTGCATCGCCCGACTGCCCAGCGGCCTGCTCGCCGCCCGGTGCCGCACCCTCAGCGGCCTGGCTCTGCGCGTAGAACGACTGTCCCGCCTCGCCAAAGGTCTTGCTGAGATCTTCCTGCGCGGCCTTGATCTCGTTCAGGTCGTCGCCACGCAGGGCCTTCCGGGCTCGCTCGACGGAAGCGTCGAGCTTGGTCTTGAGCTCGGCCGGCAGTTTCTCCGACCACTCCTTCGCGTTCTTCTCGACTTCATACGTCATGCTGTCGAGGCGATTGCGCGTGTCGATCTCTTCCCGGCGCTTCTTGTCCGCCTCGGCATTCGCCTCGGCGTCCTTGACCATCTTGTCGACGTCGGCATCCGACAGACCGCTGGACGCCTCGACGCGGATCTTCTGCTCCTTGTTCGTCGCCTTGTCCTTCGCGGCCACGTGGAGGATACCGTTCGCATCGATGTCAAACGTGACCTCGACCTGCGGCATGCCGCGCGGAGCGGGTGGAATGCCCGTCAGCTGGAACTTGCCGATGGTGCGGTTATCACGGGCAAGCTCGCGCTCGCCCTGGAGCACGTGAATCTCGACCGTGGTCTGGTTGTCGTCCGCGGTGCTGAACGTTTCGGACTTCTTGGTCGGGATCGTCGTGTTGCGCGGGATGAGCACCGTCGTGACACCACCAAGCGTTTCAATGCCAAGGGAAAGCGGAGTGACATCGAGCAGCAACACGTCCTTCTGCTCGCCCGTAAGGACAGCACCCTGGACGGCCGCGCCGATGGCAACGACTTCGTCCGGGTTCACGCCCTTGTTCGGGTCCTTGCCGAAGAACTTCTTGACCTCCTCCTGGATCTTCGGGATTCGGGTCGATCCGCCGACGAGGAGCACTTCGTCGATGTCCTTGGGCTCCAGGCCTGCATCCTTGAGCGCCTTGCGCATGGGCTCGAGGGTGCGCGTGATGAGGTCATCGACGAGCTGCTCGAACTTGGCGCGCGACAACGTGTAGGTGAGGTGCTTCGGTCCGCTCTGGTCCGCGGTGATGAAGGGCAGGTTGATGTCCGTCGAATTGGTGCTCGACAGCTCCATCTTGGCCTTCTCGGCGGCTTCCTTCAGGCGCTGGAGGGCCATCGGGTCCTTCGAAAGATCGATGCCCTGGTCGCGCTTGAACTCGCCGACGATCCAGTCCATGACACGCTGGTCGAAGTCATCGCCGCCGAGGTGGGTGTCGCCATTGGTGGACTTCACCTCGAACTGACGCGAGCCGTCAACGTCGTAGAGTTCGAGGACGGAGATGTCGTAGGTGCCGCCGCCGAGATCGAATACCGCAACCTTTTCGTCTTTCTTCTTGTCGAGGCCGTAAGCAAGGGCCGCGGCCGTGGGCTCGTTGATGATGCGCAGCACGTCGAGGCCGGCGATCTTGCCCGCGTCCTTCGTAGCCTGCCGCTGGGAATCGTTGAAGTAGGCGGGCACGGTGATGACCGCCTTCGTGACCGTCTGGCCGAGGTAGTCTTCCGCCGTCTGCTTCATCTTCTGGAGGATCATGGCGGAGACTTCGGGGGGCGTGTAGCGCTTGCCCTGAACTTCGACGGTGGCGACATCATTCGCGCCAGGAACGACTTTGTATGGCACGCGCTTCTGCTCTTCAGCGACTTCGCTGGTCTTGCGACCCATGAAGCGCTTGATCGAGAAGACGGTGTTGGTGGGGTTGGTGACGGCCTGTCGCTTGGCGACGGTGCCGACCAGACGCTCTCCGTCCTTCGTAAAACCGACGACCGATGGAGTCGTGCGTCCACCCTCGGCGTTCGGGATGACGACCGGGTCGCCACCCTCCATGACGGCCACGACGGAATTGGTCGTGCCGAGATCGATACCGATGACCTTGTCAGCCATTGCTGTCCTTGTTCTGAGGTAGAGGACGCGCACGTTGGGGCGAGTCTCGACTCTCAGAAGGGGCAATTACGGTACCGGAGGACCAACGCCAAAACGGCAGAGAAACGCCGTTCCGCAAACCTCTGCTGCGACAACATGACTGTGAGACGGTGCATCGTGGCAGGAGGGGAGCTAACTGATGCGTTCCCCCATTTGTGAAGCGCGGCAATGTCGCGGAAGCGGCGCGCGATTACGGACAACGACGCGATGGGTTTGCAGGCCCACTGGTGCCTCGGTATCTTCGGGGCAGCGGAAGGACACCATCCTCTGATCCCGATAGCGCTCATGCTGAGCCGTTTGATCCCGCGTGACGAAGAGTTCTTCGACATGTTCAACCAGCTTGCCGAACATCTGCGCAGCGCGGCGAAGCTCCTGGACCAGTTGTTCGCGGAACCGCAGCGCACTGCCGAACTCGTCAAGCAGATCAAGGATGTCGAGCACTTGGCGGACCAGCTGACGCTGGCGATCAGCGTGCGGATCGACAAGAGCTTCATCACGCCAATTGACCGCGAGGACATCCACCTGCTCGCGTCGCGCCTGGATGACGTCATCGACCGCCTCGACGGCACGGCTCGCCGAGTGGTGATGTTGCACATCAACGAGGTGCGAGAGCCCGCGAAGCAGATGGCGCACGTCATACTGCGTGCGTCGGAGCATATCGCGAAAGCGGTGGGCGCGATCAAGCGTCCGCGCGAAGTGTCCATCGAGGCGGCGGAGATCAAGAAGCTGGAAGAGGAGGGCGACGCGCTCTACCACGAAGCCGTGGGCGCACTCTTCGCCGGTACACCCGATCCGATCGAGGTGATCCGTTGGAAGGAGGTATACGAAACGCTGGAGATCGCCATCGATCAATGCATGGGCGTGGCGAACGCGGTGCACAGCATTTCCATCAAGAACTCCTGAGCCTGCCCCAGTGGTCTGGTACGTCGTCGCGATCATAGCGGTCGCATTCGTCTTCGATTTCAGTAACGGGTTTCACGATTCGGCGAATTCCATCGCCACGATCGTGGGGACCCGTGTCCTGAGTCCGTTGGCGGCGGTGATGTGGGCGGCGTTCTTCAACTTTGCCGCCCTCTTCACCGGAACAGTCGCCGTCGCGAAGGCGGTGAGCGGCGGTTTGATCGACCAGACGATTGTCGATCCCAACGTCATCCTGGCCGCGCTACTGGGCGCGATCGTCTGGAACGCCATCACCTGGTACTATGGCATTCCATCCAGCTCGTCACACGCGCTGATTGGGGGCTATGCCGGCTCGGCCATCGCGAAGGCAGGCTTTGCCGCGATCACGTGGGGCACGAAGTGGAAACAGACGCTTTCATTCATCGTGATTTCGCCGCTTGTGGGATTCACGGCGGGGTTTCTGTTGATGCTCGCGTGCTACTGGATCTTCCAGCGCATGAGTGCGGGCAAGGCCGATCGCGTCTTTCGGCCCATGCAATTGCTCTCGTCGGCAGCGCTCTCATACTCGCATGGCGGAAACCACGCGCAGAAGACGATGGGTATTGTGTTCGGTCTGCTCGTTGCCACCAAGAGCTATTTCGCTGGCCAGACCGGCTTCCTGCACCACCTGTACGTGGATTCAGAAACGATTCCGCGGTGGGTGGAAGTGGGCGCGTATTCAGCGATCTCGCTGGGCACCCTGTTCGGCGGATGGCGCATCGTCCACACGATGGGATCCCGGATCACGAAGCTTCGGCCGGTGGGCGGTTTCGCCGCGGAGACGGGCGGGGCGATCGCGATCCAACTGGCGACCCACTACGGCATTCCGGTGAGCACGACGCACACGATCACCGGCTCGATTGTCGGCGTTGGGGCGACCAAGCGCCTGTCGGCCGTTCGCTGGGGTATCGCCGGGCGGATCGTGTGGGCGTGGGTGCTTACCCTGCCCGCCGCCGGTGTAATGGCGGCAATCTCGTATCTGCTTCTTTCCCGGATAGTGCACCTCCAATAGGGGTTCGACGTCTCTCGCCCTGCCGCACCTTGCGAACGCGTTGCGCATGCGGATCCAGCGGGAATGAGGGGTGCGGTCGAGCCAATCCGTGACTGTCGCGGTTCTGTCACGAAGAATCCCCTGTGGTGGGCCAATGGTGTTGTCAAGCGCATCTTGCATGGCAACCCACCATCCGGAGAGATTATGTCCATGCGTTCGTTGGTGACCTTGTTCGCCCTCGCGACTCTCGCGGGATGCGGGGACGGGGCGAAGAAAGAGCTGCCGGGGAGTGCCGCCCAGGCAGCGCCGAGCGGGTCCGACGCGGGGCTCACGGGCGCCGGCGCCACCTTTCCCAACCCGCTCTACACGAAGTGGTTCAGCGAGTACGCGACCAAGACAGGGGTAAAAATCAACTACCAGTCGATCGGGTCGGGCGGGGGCATCCGACAGCTTTCCGAGCAGACTGTTGATTTTGGTGCCAGCGATGCGCCGATGTCCGACGAGGAGTTGGCCAAGGCGAAAGGCGGCCCCATCCTGCACATCCCGACCGCACTCGGCGCCGTGGTGATCACGTACAACCTGCCCGGCGTGTCCACGCCGTTGAAGCTCACGGGTGAGGTTGTCGCGGCCATCTACCAGGGTCAGGTGAAGCGGTGGAACGACGCGCGTATCGCGTCGCTCAACGACGGAGTCGCACTTCCTGCGACGGACATCCTCGTGATCCATCGCTCTGATGGATCGGGCACGTCATTCGTGTTCACGGACTATTTGTCGAAGGTGAATCCTGCGTGGGCCGCTTCGCCCGGGCGAGGCAAGGACATCCAGTGGCCCGCGGGGCTGGGCGCGAAGGGGAATGAGGGCGTGGCCGGGCAGGTGAAGCAGTCTCCTGGTGCGATCGGGTATATCGAGCTCGCCTACGCGAACCAGAACAAGCTTCCGGCGGCGCAGATCCGTAATGCGCATGGCGAGTTTGTCGCGCCGAGCATCGCTTCGGTCACCGCGGCGGCATCGGCGGCGGCCGCGGCGCTGCCCGCCACCACCGACTACCGGATTTCCGTGGTCAATGCAGCGGGTGCGGGAGCGTATCCCATCGCGTCGTTCACGTGGATACTACTTTACCAGAAGCAGGCCGACGCGGCCAAGGGAAAGCTCCTCGTCGATTTCCTGCGATGGGCGCTGTCCGACGGACAGGCAATGGAGGCGCCACTCGACTATGCGCCGCTCCCGGAGTCGATGCGCACGGCGCTCACCGCACGACTGGATTCGATCAAATAATACATGCCCGACTCGCACGCCTCGGACGGACTGTACCTGAACCGTGAGCCGCGCAGGCACCTTCACGCGCGCGAAGTGCGTTGTACCCAGCTCGGGAT
>JALYVY010000152.1 GCA_030852985.1 Gemmatimonadota bacterium
GTGCAGGGCGATGTACGGATTCACGGTAAGCCCTGTGAACACGTTGCCGAACACCCGGTTGTTCGCCGCAATGTTGTTGCGCCCCTCGTATGCCACTGCGAGCGGGTTGGTGTTGTTTCCGAGACCGACGGCCTTCCCTGACTCGAAGTGGCCCATGGCGTCGTAGATCGCCACTACCGGCTGCGAGAGGATGTTCTTCCCGATGAGGCCTGTCTCGCCGCCCTGGTCGTCCGAGAGTCCGCCAAAGTGACGTTCGCCCGACAGTGCGACGTTCTCACCGAACTGCAGCTTGCTCCGGTTGAACTGGCTGTTCACGCGAATGTTGGCGCGCTTGAAATTGTTGTACGCCGCGGTGCCGTCCTGATTGAAGAAGTTGAACGACACCCCGTAGCCATTGTCCTCGCCCGCGCCCGTGATGCTGAGGTTGTAGTCGCCCACCTTGCCCGGCGATCCGAAAACGGCGTCCCACCAGTCGGTGCCCTGGCTGCCTTTCTGAATGAGGCTGTTCGGATAGGAATATTTGCTGAGATCGACGCCTGTGATCCGCCCGAATGCGTCATACGTGGCTCCCGTCCCTGGTGCCGCGTACGTGTACTCTGGGACGCTTGGCGCGTTCGGGTCACCGAAGATGTTCGTCGGGACCTTCAAGCCGGCGTTCAGATAGCTCGCCTTCTCGACTTGGTAGTAGTCGAGGGCGTTGGTGGTCAGAAACTTGTTGTAGCCGTTGGTCGGCGATGCATAGCCCTGCCGAATGGTCGCCGTCATGCGGGGTGGACCGTTAACGCCGCGCTTGATCGTTTCGATGAGGATGACGCCGTTGCTGGCACGTGAGCCGTAGATCGAGGCGGCCGACGCATCCTTCAGCACCTGAATCGACGAGATGTCGTTCGGGTTGATGAAGTTGATGTACGAATCCTGGACCGGCACGCCGTCGATGACGTAGAGCGGATCGTTGTTCTGGAAGGAGCTGATCCCGCGGATGCGCACGGTGCTGCGCGAGCCAGGCGATCCGCTGGAGGCGACCGTGATACCCGGGACCACATCGAGACGCTGCAGGACGCTCGCCGTCGTGGGGCGCTGCGCAGATTCGATGTTGATACTGGATACCGCACCAGTGATTTCACCGCGACGCTGCTGCTCGGAGTACGCCGTGACCACTACTTCCTCGAGGTAGGAAATCTGCGTCATGGTGACGTCAATGCGCGTGCGTCCGCCGACGGGTTCGGTGTGAAGACGCTGTCCCACGAGCGAGAACGCCAGCGAGCTCGTCGCGGGAGCCGTGATCGAGTACCGTCCGTTCGGGCTCGTCGTGGTGCGTCCGCTCGCGCCTTCGACCCGCACGAGTACGCCCGAGAGCGGATTGCCGCCGGTGGCTGTCACCGTGCCGGTGATGGCGATGTTCTGCGCCCCGACCGCGGCACTCAACATCATCGAGGACAGCAAGGCGAATCCCAGGGCGCGAAAGGCGCTCGGGAACTCATGCCAGAATGATCGCCTATCGTGCAACTTCTTCGTCATGTTCCTCCTCCAAGTGGCGCGTACGTTGTGTGCTCCTGGTCCTTGCATGGACGTCAGGCCCTGATGGTCGGAATGGCGGACTTCAATGAGAGGTGGGGCGGTGCTCCGGCAGTCGGGGTGCAACGTGTTCGTCCCGACGGCGTACAAATCAGCTGCGACGATCGTGCGTCTCGCTCCTCAATTCAACCACGACGGCCGTCCGCAATTCTCGGGGGAATCGACTGATGCAGGACGGCATCACACAGGGGGCACGATCCGTCGTCGGCCCGCGAACCCCCTTTCGTGATCGTACACCTTCGCTCCTGCACGACATCCGCCGCCCGAGTTGACCCAACGGGCGGCGGAAGCGTCACCTTTCTTGTCGAGCGATGCTACAGGCCTGCGGATGATCGCGCAAGACGCGCGCAAAAACTTTGTCTTAGTTGCTCGCGAGCGCGCGCAGCGAGCATGCGGACGCACGATCGCTACTGTCTGTTGTTCACGACCACGATCACGGGGCCCCCATTCGCGTTGATGCCGAAGCGGTTCTGCGCATCGTTCAAATCGAGATACCGAACCTCGTAGGCCAGCTGGAGCGACAACCCAGACATCGCCGCGAGCTGGGTAAGGGGCTGCACGGGGCCGTAATCCATCGAGAACTGCACCGTGCCCGCAGACGGGTTGACGAAGCTCTGCGGCCCGGATTCACGAAAGAATGTCGGGCGCAGATAGCGAATCGCACGCAGTGCGTCCATCCCCGCGATTACGGGATTCTGGAGCTCCTCGCGAGTGATGACGTTTCGATCCCCCGCGGGCTTTGGCGCACTTTCCGTCGATTCAGGCGATCGCGCACACGACGCGGCCAACATGAGGAATCCGATCAACAAGGCTCGCGTCGCGGCCATGATGCACCTTCAGGCAAGGGTGGGAGCCGGTCATCGGATCGCTGAAGCATCGACGCCGAGGTCGTGATGTTGGCGATCGTCGCGTCGTTCGGCAAGGAGGGTTGGGCATGGAGAATGGGGACGTGCGCCGAAGCGGTGCTGGCTGCGCCCGACAACGAGCGAACACTCTTCACGCGGCTCTAAAAAGACGAACGTCCGTCGAATGAGGCGCGTCCTCGCTGGCAGCGAGCGTTTTGGGGTCGGGCGATATGGAGCGCCGATCTGTGTCGAGTGGCCAATCGAGTCAAGGCAACGTGGGGCACAAGAATTCGCGCGACAGGTACGTGTGGCGAGTTTGCGCCGCATTGCCTTCCTCGCCTGCTGCACTGCGTTTCTCTTGCCGAATGAGAGCAAATCGAGTCGACGGGCAAGCGCGGATCTCAACAGGGGGATGGTCGAGCCGTTCTGTAAATGCAGGTGGCGGAACTTGGGCAGCCTCTTTTGTTCGACGAGAGAACAATAGAGGAGCGATTTGATCGCTGCTGAAAGTCTTCCAGGCGCGGTCATAAATCTCACACGCCTTCGCACCTCGAACGCCCCATCGGCCTGGTCACGCGCCCGCGCACCTACGAAAAACCCCGCATGGCGTCAAAGCCAAACGGGGTCATCGTTTATGGTATGGGCCTGAGAGGAGTTGAACCTCTGACCTCACGCTTATCAGGCGTGCGCTCTAACCAACTGAGCTACAGGCCCCATTCCGGTGGAGCCAAACAATTTACCCTGCTTGCCGACGCCGGTCAATCGTTCGGCGAGGCGCCTTCATCGAGCTGACAGAGGGAAATGCGAGCGGGGCAAACAACACGATGCCCCAGCGCTCAGCAGACGCACGGGCATCGGTCTCAAGAGCAATCCTTGTGCGGATATTGTGTGGATGGCTCGACTCCGATAGGCTCTCCCTCGCGTCGGCGCGACGGTGTGCGAAACGACGCGCCTCGGCGCGCTCCTCTTCGGCGCACTCACCTTCGGCGTGGGTTGCTTAGGGACGGTCCGCTGAGGCGTGGTCCGCCTAGGCGCGGTCCGCCGAGGGGTGGTCCGCTGATGCGCGGTCCGCTGAGGCGCCTCGGGCGCGCGCGACGCCTCACGCGCGCCATCGCGGGGTAAACTGACGGCGGGCGGCGCAATTGCCGGTAGGGGCACCACGGGGGTCGCATGCCCCCCTGAGTCGGTGCGCACCCGCGATGCGAGCACGATCGGCGGTAACTCCAGCGCCTCCTCCGAACGCGCGCTCACCTCGATCGCGACCGACGGCGGTGTCTGCGCACCTAGCGCCGTCAATGATGTCTGTGTGAGCGTGAGCAGGTAGTGTCCGGCCCGCACTCGCGAGAAATAGAAGCCGCCGTCGCCGAACGAGCGAGTCTCGTACGTGGCGCGCGAGGCGCTGTCGCGGAGGATCAGGCCAACCCCGGCAGGATTCGGCATGCCGCGCGGCGTCGTGAGCTGACCAACCACCTCGCGCGTGCGAATGAGAGGAAAGTCGATGCGCGAGAACTGATGCGGCGATGGGCGCAACCAGTGATCCGGGGTCACGGGGACCCACGACGGATCCTCGACCGACAGTGAATCGAGTTGCACGTCCACCGCCTCATATGGCAGCACGTTCCACTGTCCGAATCGACCGCTGCTGTCAGTCACCGTGCGAAGACCGGCGACCGCCACCATCGCATTCGGCACGCCGACGTCGCCCTCGTCGAACGTCCCGTTGCCATTATTGTCGTGAAACACGCGTCCCTCCACGCCGGCGAGCCCGAGCCCCCCGAAATCCAGCGGCATCACGTGCGAGAGCGGCCCGTACGCCTCGGCGCCGGCCACCGAGTAGCCCCCCGTCAGGCGCGACGGAGCGCCCACGAGGTGCGTGACGAGATGTGCGTGGCGCAGCGCGATCGAGGCACCGAGCGATGCCTGCAGTCCCGGCACGCCAGCGAGCTTGCGCATTCCCAGGGACAGGAAGCCTGCCGGCGGCTGAAGGGAGATGTTGCTCTCCCACTGGACGAGACTGCGTCCGTCGGTCGTGACCTCGAACGCGGCGGTCGGCGTACCGAGACGCTGCCACCAGCCGCGCGTGAGCGCTATCGTGGGAGCAAGGCGAAGCACGGATCCGCGCGGTCCGCCGTTCTGCGCTCGCGGATCGGTTTCCAGCGCTGCGGTCATCAGTCCGGAGGGAATGGGTGCCGATCCGCTCACCGCCCAGCGCGTGTCACCACCCGGCTGCCCCTGCGCCCGAGCACCCAGAGTAAGGGACCGCTCGCCGAGAAACCAACCGGCATGCCTCAGCGAGAGTCCGCTTTGTACGAACCACGACGACGTGGCCACCGCGGTGATGGCTGTTCCCCCCTCCCCCTTGGCGTTCACGCCCGCCGCAAGGCTGCCCGTCACGCGCCCTTCGCCCTGATTGCTCACCGCGCCGCGAACGTAGGCGTCCTGTCTGGCCTGCAACGAGGCCACCCAGCCCGGCGCGGGCAGGTAGCTCGCGCCGACGTACGGACGAATCTGGCGCTCGGTGGAGTCGCGGCGCTCATCGGCGCCCGCCTGCAGCGTGAGTTGTGGCGTGACGCCCCGCTTCAGGTCTGCGTACGCGAGCTCGCGGCACTGGTGCTGCGCGCACCGCCCCCCGCCGAGCGCGTACTGCCACGCCCCTTCCGTGAGCTGCTCTACGGGAACCACGTACGTCACCTGCGACTCCACCTGTTCCCCCGCCGGCCCGTAGAGGCGCACGCGTAATGGCGTGGTGCCATAGTGCACGGGCACGGAGTTGAGCGACCCGGTCGACGAGGCTTCGCGATACCCTACAAGCTGGTCGCCCTCGTAGAGCTCCACTTCCCAGCCCGGGGGAAGCGGCTGCGAGAACCGCAGCTCGCCGTAGTCGAGCGACCTCGCGAAAGGCGCGTTGGTGAGCGTCACGCCGCGCATGAAGCGGGCGAGCGAGCCGCCGGCGAATATGTCGCCGATCTCCACCTGACGCACGACCTTCGAGCCCGGGAAGACGCGCTGGTACGAACCGTCGAAGGTCGAGCCGGTCGTCGAGCCCCCGGCCCGAGAGAGCGCCGCGTGCGTCTTGAGCATGCCCCCGAGGAGGCCAGCGCCCACGCGTGCGTCGACCTGTTCCGGCAGCGATGGGGGCGTCACGCCACCGCCCACCGCCCATTCCAGCACGCCCAGGCCGGTCCGCGGCTCGAACGGGATCTCTGGCCGCGCATCGGCAGGGGCGCGGCGGCGGAGCGCCTTGGCGCGCTTCGCCGCAATATCTTCGTGCAACCGCGCTGGAAAGTCCTGCGCGCGCGCGGCGTGCACCATCAGGTTGGCGAAATCCACATCGAGCGTCGCCTCGAGTAGCTCGGCGAGTCGGGGCGCGGCGATGAACACTTCGTCTCCGCGCACGACCACGTCGGCAGGATCGAGCCGGCCGTGCGCCACTCCGTTAATCGCGGGGGGCAAGGAGCTATACCGCAGCGTGGCGAGGCCGGCCCCCCCCGGACGGGAGATGCGCACGATGCCGCTGTCGCGTTGCACGGTGACCGGCACGCCGAGTGAGGCGAGGACTGCGCGCAGGGGGAGCAGAAACTGTCCCGACGGCAGCACCAGCACAGTGATCGCGTTGGACGGGAGCCCGTCCGCCACGAGCTCGAACGTGCCTTCGTCCGTCGCCGTCGCGACCGCGGGAACCTGCGCGATGGCAGTGGGGGCGAGGAGCGGTAGCGCGCCGACGGCTGCGAGCCCGAAGACGATGGGAAGGGGCCGGAGCGCGGCCCACAGCCGTCGCACCCGGGTGAATCGTGCGGACACGATCAGTTCACGGCGAGGACGATGCCGATCGCTCCGGTATAGGTGCCCGGCTTCTGGCCAGCGGCCGGCGTGGCCGTGCCGCCGATGTACACGCTGTACAGGTCGTACGCGTAGACCTTGCGTCCCGGCTTGTACCGCGTTGGCGTGTCGCGATAGGACGGCGTCGTCACCGGATTCCAAGTGAAGAATGACGCTGCCACACAGGTGTTGGAGGTGTCCACCTCGCAGACCCCTGCCGTGTTCCCATTGAAATTCAGCGGGATGGTGGCGCCGTTCGGCCCCGTGAGGCTCGCGGGCAGGGTGAAGGAAATGTCCACTGACTTGCGGGACTTCACACCGGAAAGGCGATACTCGCCGCCTTGGGCGCTGTTCGGGGCAATCACCGTGGGGGTACCCGGCACCAGGACGCCGAACTGCAGGGATCGCACGCCCACGCCGGCGAGCGGGCGGGCCAGCACCACCGCGCTGACGGCGAGCGAGCCGGTGATCTGGGCGCCAAGCAGCGACGCCGTGCTCACGAGGAGCGCGCCGGTGAGGAGCGTAGCGTAACCCCGGCGGGCGCCGATCATTGGCGTACCGGAACGATCGCGGTGGCCGGCGACGACGGAAGCCTGCCACCTGGCGGCAAGTCGGGGCGCTCATCGTCCACCACGTATCGGATGAAAAGTCGCTCGGTGCGCCGCATGTCCGGGGGCAAGGGCATCTCGAAGCGGCGGCGCAGATGACGGTACACCGCCACCACATCCTCCACGCTGTCGCGCGTGCGACCCAGCGAGTCCTGAAGGAAGATCTGCACGCGTCCGAGGTAGGCCGACGAGCCGGTGCGCTCGAGATCAAGCGTGGTTTGGACGCCGCGCGGCGTGAGCACCGCGGCGGCGGTGGGGACGGTTATGCCGGTGGAGTTGTCGCCCTTCCGAAAGAAGACCGCGGTCGCGAAGGTCGTCTCCACCGTGAGCGACATCTTCACCTGGCCCTGGGCCTGTTCAATGGGGGCCTCCCCGCCGCGCGACTTTACCAGCACTCGGCCCCAATACTCGCCGTCGGCAATGCCGGCCGGCGCGACGATGGTGACGCGGACCACCTGCCGCTGGCCTGGCTGGAGCAGCATGCGGCGCGGGAAGACGCGCAGCCATGTGGACGCCGACGGCTCGCCGGTGGCGGCGCTATCGGTGATGATGACCTGCAACGCGCCGGTGCTGTCGGAGCGCGGGTAGCCAAAGCCGAAGGAGATCTCGATCTCCTCGGGGCGCTCCCCGCCGTTGTAGAGGGTGAGGAGTGCCGACGGGGAGCGCGACGAGATGTAGAGCGCTGTGGGACTCACGGTTACGGCGCGGGCTGGCCGGCTCATGCCTGCGCACGCCAGCAGCGCCGCGAGCGTGGCGCGAATGGTGGTTGAGGCGAGGCGATGGCGAGCGGGCATCAGGTTCCTGGCTGGCTGACGATGAGCGCGACGGCGGCAGTGTAGCTACCGGGGTGCTGAATGGTGGCGGCGGTAGCGCACCCGCCTATGACGATGTACAACGGTCGGTCTACCGTAATCTGTACCCGGTTTACCTGGAGCGCGTTCAACACCGTGACCGCACCAGCGGGTGATGAAAGACGCGCGGCATCAGAACTTCCGAATAGTATCGGAATCTCGTCGCCGGTCCGGGAGGTGAGCGCTCGGGGGAGCACGAGTGTGATGTCGACGGTACCAGCGCCCGTGAGGACGAGCATGGCTCTCCGTGGGACATCGGTAACGTCGATGTGTTCGGGTACGCCGGGGATCAGGAGTCCGAAGTTCAGCGCCTGGAGCGAGATGATGCTGATGCCGACGTCTGTCTGGGCCCGGGCCACGGGGCCCGCGATGGCGATGAGGAGGAGCGCCAGGATTACCGCGCGACTCCTCCTCATCCCCACCCCGAAACCGGTGCGGCGGCGAAAAATCAGTTCGCCGTCGCCGTGATGCGGATGGTGCCAGAGTACACGCCCGGGGCGATGTCCGTCTGGGTAGCGAGGAGCGAACCGTTGAAGATCACGTACTCGGTGGTGGTGGCGGTCGGCGCGGCAAGCGTGGCGACCGCGGTGGTTCCGGTGGCCGGGGTGCAGCTGCTGAATACGCTGACGATCGTGGCGGAGGTGCTGCCGACGCCGCAGGTGTAGGACGGGCTGAGGTACGTCGGGGTTGTGGCGCCATCAGAGAGACGGCCGGTGTTCGCAGCATCGGGCAGGGTGTAGATCACACCGACGTTACGCGTCAGCGCGATGTAGCCGCTGCCGCTGGCCGCGGAACCGGGTGTCACGTTCGTGGCCACGCCGCTCTTGAACGTGATGCCCGAGGGCGTGCCGAAGCTGAAGACAGTGGCGACGGTGGCGCTGGCTGCGATGCTTCCGGTGATCTGGGCCTGGGCTGCGGCGGGGACAATGACGAGCGCGGCGGCGAGGGTCAGGCGGGCGATGCGATTCATGATCTCTTGGATTTGGGTGTGGAAAGCGAGAGGCGAGGTTACGTCGAAGTAGTGGGCGGCTCTGATGGGACACCATGTCCAGACCGTTGCAGCCACTGACCAGTTTCGATGCGCTCGGCACATGCACACTGACAGCCAAGAATTGCCAATCGATCTGTTTGTAACTGACCTGTAATTTATCTCGTTGAAATGCAACGGGTTGCGCCGTCATTATCGACCAGACACAATGGAAAATCACAGGACAGCACTACTTGAAAATCCGCTTATCTCTTGGCTGTTGAGCCAGAATGTCCGCTATTTGAGGGCGATTAGGTCATGATGGCCGAATCGTGTCATTGATGATTGTGAACGCTTGCGTGAGGGGGTTGGGGTGCCGGCTCGGGCCGACGGGATCCCATGGAGCGCCGCGAACGCCGTGGCCGCCTTTCAGAGTGCCGCAAAAGTCGCGTGGTCGTGCAAGATGCGAGTGGGGGGGGCCTGACTGGCGGTGGGGGTGCGCGTTCGGGCGCTCCGCGCGAAGTCGGTACGCAAACACAAATGCCCCCGACGAGGTCGGGGGCATTTGTATAGAAGAGAATCGAGTGTGTGTGTCGTGGATGGCGCGACTACGAGATGCTTTCCCTCACCGAGATGAGTTACTCGCGATCCGTTAAGGAGGTGATCCAGCCGCAGGTTCCCCTACGGCTACCTTGTTACGACTTCGCCCCAGTCACTGCGCTCGCCTTCGGCCGCTTGATCCCTTGCGGGTTTCGACACGGACTTCGGGCGCTCACAGCTTCCATGGCGTGACGGGCGGTGTGTACAAGGCCCGGGAACGTATTCACCGTGGCGTAGCTGATCCACGATTACTAGCGATTCCAGCTTCATGCCGTCGGGTTGCAGACGACAATCCGAACTGAGGCGGGGTTTACGGGATTGGCTTGCCGTTGCCGGCTCGCAGCCCTTTGTCCCCGCCATTGTAGCACGTGTGTAGCCCTAGACGTAAGGACCATGATGACTTGACGTCGTCCCCACCTTCCTCCGGTTTGGCACCGGCAGTCTCCCTAGAGTCCCCGCCATGACGCGCTGGCAACTAGGAACAGGGGTTGCGCTCGTTGCGGGACTTAACCCAACATCTCACGACACGAGCTGACGACAGCCATGCAGCACCTGTGCAAGTTATGTCTTTCGACATTCGCTGGCTTTCACCAACTTAGAAATGCATGTCAAGGCCTGGTAAGGTTCTTCGCGTTGCATCGAATTAAGCCACATACTCCACCGCTTGTGCGGGCCCCCGTCAATTTCTTTGAGTTTTAATCTTGCGACCGTACTCCCCAGGCGGCACGTTTAACGCGTTAGCTCCGGCGCGGAAGGGGTCGAATCCCCCCACACCAAACGTGCACCGTTTACTGCTAGGACTACCGGGGTATCTAATCCCGTTCGCTCCCCTAGCCTTCGTGCCTCAGTGTCAGGAACTGTCCAGAGACCCGCCTTCGCCACTGGTCTTCCTCACGATCTCTACGCATTTCACTGCTACACCGTGAATTCCAGTCTCCTCTCCAGTCCTCAAGCACCGCAGTATGGAATGCAGTTTCGGAGTTGAGCTCCGAAATTTCACACCCCACTTACGGCGCCACCTACGCACCCTTTACGCCCAATGAATCCGAACAACGCTTGAGACCTCTGTATTACCGCGGCTGCTGGCACAGAGTTAGCCGTCCCTTCCTCTTCTGATACTATCAAGTAGCCAGTAGTTACTTAGCTACACTTGTTCTCAAATGACAGGAGTTTACAACCCGAAAGCCTTCATCCTCCACGCGGCGTCGCTCCTTCAGGGTTGCCCCCATTGAGAAAAATTCTCGACTGCTGCCACCCGTAGGTGTCTGGACCGTGTCTCAGTTCCAGTGTGACTGGTCGTCCTCTCAGACCAGCTACCCGTCAAAGCCTTGGTGAGCCGTTACCTCACCAACTAGCTGATAGGCCGCGGGCTCATCAAGAAGCGCCAGGTTACCCCGGCTTTGATGTTGGGAAGATGTCGTCCCTGATCATATGCGGTATTAATTCGCCTTTCGGCGAGCTATCCCCCACTTCTCGGCAGATTGCCCACGTGTTACGCACCCGTTCGCCACTAAACTTTCCCAAATATTGCTATCCGGAAAAGTCCCGTTCGACTTGCATGTCTTATCCACGCCGCCAGCGTTCGTTCTGAGCCAGAATCAAACTCTCCGTAAAAATTTGGAGCCGGTGTCATTGCTGACGATCCGGACAAAGTTTGCGCCCCTCTTCGCTAATGAAGAGGGAGCTGAAATCTGACCATTCTAAACCGACTTTCACCCGTGGG
>JALYVY010000153.1 GCA_030852985.1 Gemmatimonadota bacterium
TCGTCTGGGGTTTTGGCACGCTGCACTGCCTGACTCAGCAACAACCTATGCGGAGGATAGGCGGATAGGAGGATAGGAGGATAGGAGGATAGGAGGATGGGTATTTTCTATCATCCTATCATCCTATCATCCTATCATCCCCAATGTCCTAGCCTGTTCCTTGCACCTTTGGCTGTCATGAAGATCACCCTGCTTGGTGACGACGCGATCCGGCTCGAGCCGACATCCGGGGCGCTTACGATCGAGGCAGCGTCGGCTGAGATGGGCTACTCGCCCTTTCACATGCTGGCCAGCGCGCTCGCGAGCTGCACGTTCTCCGTCCTCTACTCGTGGGCCACGCACAAGGACCTCACCGTCGATGATCTCGTGCTCGACGTGCATTGGAAGTTTGGCGACGATCCGCATCGCGTTTCCGACATCGGCGTAAACTTCAATTGGCCGTCGCTCCCGGCAGAACGCGTTGAGACGGCGAAGCGGGTTGCGGCGCTCTGCACCGTACATGCGACGCTCATGCACCCTCCGAAGATCGATATCGCTGCGTCCTCTGCGAAGAGCGCCATTGAAAACGCATCGCCGGCGCGCGCCGCCATGCGCGGCGATCCGGCAGCGGCTCCCGAGCCGACCGTCGTTGCCCCGGCAGCCGAATGACCGTTCCCGTTGTTCGTTTCACCGTGCGCGGGCAGGACGAGGCGGCCACCCACGGGCTCGGCCGCGAATACACCGTCGTGTTCGACGGCGACTGTAAGGTCTGCACGCGCCTGTCTGGTGTGTTGCGCACCTGGGACACGCACCGCAACCTCGAAGTCGTTTCATCTCAGCAACCCGGCGTCACGGCGCGTTTTCCGTGGATTCCGCTGCGCGCCTACGCCGATGCCCTCCAGCTCATCTCGGCAAATGGCACCACGTGGCAAGGCGCAGCCGCCATTGAACAGCTTCTTGCCATCCTGCCGAGAGGTGGCTGGATCGCGTGGGTCTTCAAGATTCCCTTCGTGCGTCCACTCGCCGATCGCTTCTATCGATGGTTTGCGCGCAACCGCTACCGGCTGGGCTGCGGGGCTCACTGTCAGTCGCGCCCCCTCGACGTCATGTGGGCAGAGGCCGAAAAGGGCTGATCACGCCGGCTCGGCGATGCGCTCTTCGTTCTCCGCGCGCTTCCGCTGGATCGTGAGCTCGCGAAGCCACTTGTCGACCGCCGCTGCCTGCTCGTCGGACAGCGACTCGCTCTCGTGCTCGACGCCGCCGGATGTCGCGCCTCCACTCAGCTCCACGACCTTCTCCACAACCTGCGACCACGTGTGATCCTGCAGGTGGTCGCCGACCGTTCGCATCGCCACGAGGTCGATCACGTTGGCGGCTCGATCGTAGACCTCGGCCTGAAAGCGGATGCTGGTCCCATGCTGCTCCGTGAAAAATCTCACGGCACCAGCGAGCGGGTGGCCCGCCAGGGTCAGGAGCGTAACGCGCCGCGGCTCCAATCGGCCAACTCGAACTTGAACGTGCCCACGCATCGGCAACGCCAGGGTCAGTGTCTCCCCATCTTCGAGCGACTGCGTGGTTCCAGGCTCGACGGCCGCGTCCACGAACACCGGCGTCGCCTCATTGAAATTCGTGCGAAAAAGCTCGAAGAGCGACTCCGGCGTATGCTCGCATCCGCTGATGTCCGCCCAGAATCGCTTCCGCTTCAACGAACCGATGCCCGATTCCGGCAATTGTTCCGGCTGGAGGTTGCAAAGGGCGCGTAGTCCAGTGTCCAGCGGCGTGGGAGTCATGCCAAGCACGGAGACGAGTGCATTCGGCCGATCAGCCGCAATGACGTTTCCCTCGCGCAACATCTGCAACTGGTCGTCCGTGAAGTTGATGTCCCAGCCGACGGCCGAAACGATACGTGCCCCAAGTGTCGCGACTATCTCCGGAAGGGCGATGCTCTGCACGCTCTTGCCGGTGATCCTGTGGAAGCGCTCGAGCAGGTCGTTCTGTGAAGTGATTTCCGTTCCCGCGAGGTCGAGGTCGGCGCCCGCGAGGTCGGATCGCTCCACAACCTCGGCGAGCGCGGCGGCGGCATCTTCCCACCAGAGCGGCTGGAAGGGCTGATCGCCCGCGCCGACCTTCGGCACGATCGGACTGGGCCCACGCACCAGTCGGAGGAGCACCGAGATCTGTTCGTCTCCTGGTCCATACACGTTGCCAGGGCGACAGATGGTCCAGTTGCCGGTGAAGCCGCGCGTCAGCTCCTCGCCTTTGCGCTTCGAGCGGTGGTACTCGGAATCTCCCTTGTCGGCGCCCAGTGAGGACACGTAGACGAAGCGGTCGACGCCGGCGCGCTGCGCCTCAGCGATGATGTTCCGCGTTCCGCCGACATTCACGCGCTCGAAGGTCGCGTCGGGTGGTGTCTCCTCGACAATGCCGGTGACATGAAGGACCGCGTCGCAACCCTCGGCGAACCCGTGAATGGATGGTGCGTCGCCGACGTCGCCCTGCTTTGCGACGACGCCCGCCGGCCACTGCCGCACATCCTCCCGTGCGTGACGCGCCACCAGCACCACTTCATGCCCACGTCGGAGGAGCTCGGTAACCGTTCCCGTCCCCACCACGCCCGTCCCGCCAGTAACCAGTATTTTCATGCGACGCGCAAAGGCAGGT
Organism: Gemmatimonadota bacterium; assembly: GCA_030852985.1. Classification (GTDB taxonomy): domain Bacteria; phylum Gemmatimonadota; class Gemmatimonadetes; order Gemmatimonadales; family Gemmatimonadaceae; genus AG11. The sequence goes on from JALYVY010000153.1 coordinate 2,641, forward strand.
AGGATGCCACTGACACCCCCGCAATGATGTGCGAGGGGCGCAGCGCGCGCACTACTTTCAGCAATGCGCCCTGCGGTCTTGCTCCTCTCTGGCGGTCTCGACTCGACCACGATGCTGGCCCTCGCGGTTCAGCAGGGATTCGACGTCCACGCCATGACCTTCCGGTATGGCCAGCGGCATTCGTCCGAGATCGACGCGGCTCGACGCGTGGCGCGTGCCTACGGTGTCCTTGACCACGTCGTCGCCGATATCGACCTCCGCACGTTTGGCGGCTCCGCCCTCACTGCGGACATCGACGTCCCGAAGGATCGAACCGACGCGGCCATCTCGCACGGCATTCCCATCACCTACGTGCCGGCCCGCAACACCATCTTCCTGTCCTTCTGCCTGGCGTGGGCGGAAGTACTCGGCGCATCCGACATCTTCATCGGCGTGAATGCGCTCGACTACTCCGGCTATCCGGACTGTCGTCCCGAATACGTGCAGGCGTTCCAGGCTATGGCCAATCTCGCGACGCGCGGTGGCGTGGAGGGCACGACCCCCATCCGCATCCAGACTCCGCTCCTTCATATGACGAAGCGCGAGATTGTGCAGCTCGGGCTCTCGCTGAGCGTGGATTATGGCATGACCCTCAGCTGCTACGACCCGAACCCCGCGGGTGCGGCTTGCGGCCACTGCGACGCGTGTCACCTCCGCCTGAGGGGCTTCAGCGAAGCGGGTTCCGTGGATCCAGCGCCTTACTTCCGTCCCGTAGGCGCCGTGTGACCTACGTCGTCAAGGAGATCTTCTATACCCTTCAGGGGGAGGGGCAGAACGCTGGCCGTCCCGCCGTTTTCTGCCGCTTTGCCGGCTGCAACCTGTGGACGGGCCGCGAGCAGGACCGCCACAGTGCCATCTGCCGCTTCTGCGACACGGATTTCATCGGCACCGGCCCCGACGGCGGACGTTTTTCTACCGCCGGCGCCTTGGCTGACGCGGTGCTGTCGCGTTGGCCCGCAACGGAGAATGGACTGGCAACCGGCGGCCGGCCAATGGTGGTGTGCACGGGTGGCGAACCGTTGCTGCAACTCGACGCGGAAGCCATCGCGGCACTACACGCGCGCGGATTCTCGATTGCCGTCGAGACAAACGGAACGCAGCAGGCGCCTTCCGGCATCGATCACGTGTGCGTGAGTCCGAAGGCGGATGCGCCGCTGGTCCTGCGCGCCGGCCAGGAGCTCAAGCTCGTATATCCGCAGTCTCAGCCGAGCGCCCAGCCCGAGCGGTTCGCCGACCTCGCGTTCGAGGCGTTCTACCTCCAGCCCATGGACACCGCTGACGCCCAGCTCACTCAGCGCAATACGGAAGCGGCGCTGGCGTACTGTCTAGCACACCCGCAATGGCGGTTGAGCCTCCAGACACACAAGCTTCTGGGCATCCGGTAGGCGCGATTGAATACCATAAGTTGTTGCCGTTAAGAACTTTACAGCGCACTCGTCCGTTCAAACCAGCCGCCTGCCGAATGTCAATAGTTGACCCCGCCGACGGGCACTGGTAGCATCCTAGAATGTCGGACCCCTCCCTTTTCCGCTCGCGCCCTTCCTTGAGCGGACTCCTCCTCTCTTGCTTGCTCATCCTCTCGTCAGTCCATCCGGCTGCCGCGCAGCGCGCGAGTGCGGTCGATCAGGCAAAGCCGTTCACGGCCATGAGTGCGTCGGTCCTGTCGCTACGCGACTCGCTCGTGACCATCGCCCGGGCCCAGGTCGGCACGCGGTACGTTCGTGGCGGCACAAGCCCCGAGCACGGATTCGACTGCAGCGGGCTCGTTCGCTACGTGATGGCAGCGCTCGCGGTGCGCATGCCGCGCACGGCGCGCCAGCAGGCGACTTCGGGGATTGCCGTTGCTCGCGATTCCAAGCACCTCCGCCCCGGTGACCTTCTCACCTTCGGCAAGGACTCGCGCGGCGCGAGCCACGTGGGTATCTACATTGGTAACGGACGCTACATCCACGCGAGCAGCTCAGCGGGCCGGGTGATCGAGAGCGATCTCGGTCGCACGTCGTCGCCACTGGTGCGTGCCTGGCGCGGCGTGCGGCGCCTCGTTTCAGCCACCGCCGCGGATTCCCTCCGGCTCGCGGACGGCGGCTGACCCTCAGTCGGCGCAGGCAGCAGTGAAGAAGCACACCCATCTTCCCCTCCGCATCGCCGACGTGCGCGCCCTCCATGCGCTGCCGTCGCGCCGGGAATTTCTCCGCCTCGTGGCCATGGGCGGTACGCTGATCCTTTCCGGCGGTCTGATCAGCGCATGCGAGGACAGCTCCAATACGGCCGGGCTCACCGGCCCCGGCACTGGCGCGACCCTCACGATCGACTTCTCGAAGGGCGACGTCGCCCTCCTGCAGTTCCTTTTCGTACTGGAACAGCTCGAGGCCGAATTCTACAGCCGAGTAGTGGCGCGCCTGGACAGCTCCGACTTCACGAGCGCGGACAAGCTGGTCCTCACCGACATCGCGAATCACGAGGCTATTCACCGGGATGTCCTCGCGACGATTCTCGGAGCGGATGCGACGTCGCGGATCACGCCCTTTTTCGGAGCCGCTGGGTTCACGCTGCGGGCCAACGTTCTCGCGACAGCAAGGAATTTTGAGGATCTCGGCGTATCGGCGTACCTCGGCGTCGCTTCATACTTTACGGACGCCGCGAACTTGTCATTCGCCCAGAAGATAGCGTCAGTCGAGTCCAGGCACTCCGCAGCAATTCGCGACCTCATCAGTCCCCTTACGTCCACCTTTTCACCGCAGCCGTTCGACGGGGCGCTGTCCCCCACGAGCGTGGCGACTGAGATCCAGCCCCTCATCGAGGACAAGCTCGCGTTCGCCAACGCACCAGCGGCGTTCATGGTGCTTCCGGCATCGACGTCTGCGCGTTCCGTGGCGCCCTCGGATGTCCTTCAGGCGCTGCAGCTCATGCTCATCATCGCGCAGCTGCAGGCGGACCTGTATCAGCGCGGCGCGAGCACGACGGGACTGATTCCCGCGGCGGACGCATTGGTGTTCTCCACACTAGCGGCCCAGGAGAGCGCGCATCTCGCCGAACTGCAGTCGCTGATCGGTCTCAGGGGCGGTACACCCGCGGCGCGTCCGTCGTTCGACTTTACGGCGAAGGGCAATCTGCCAGGTTTCGTCTTTTCTGCTGCCCAGTACGCAACGTTCACGCTGCTTGCGCAGGCGCTCGAAGACTTCGGCGTTCGGGCGTGGAAGGGGCAATTCCAAGCTCTCTTCGAGGACAAGAGCGCACTTGGAACGAGCGTGTCCCTGCACTCGGTGCAGGCACGGCATGCCTCGGAAATTCGGAGGCTCCGTGGGAAAAAAGGCTGGATCACCGGCAACAACAGGGATGATCTTCCAGCCTTCATGCAGATCGTCTACGACGGCGAGGACAACACCGCGCAGGGCACCGCGAATGCTGGCTCAATCGCGGGAGGTTTCGGCGGAACGTCCAGCGCCACTGAAGCCTTCGACGAAGCGCTCACGAGCGCGCAAGCGAATGCGTTCCTTGCACTCTTTCTTCCGTAGACTCTGCCCGAGGGTCAGGGCATGATGACGCGAGACGATTCGGTCACCATCTCCACACGACCCTGCTGGTCCGCGCGATAGCACGCCGATGCACTGCGGGCGGGCTGCGAGCCAGTTGCTTGACCCCGCGTCCCCGCCTTGAGCGCGGCAATTCCGGGCGGGTCGAGGATGCGGCCGAGCGCGTCGCGGCCGTTCTGGTTCACCTGCGTGGAATTGTACGCGGGATTCGCGCATTGGCGTAGCACCCGCTCGTATCCCGACCCGAAGTTGACGAGCACCGAGCCGTCGGACAGCGCTTCGTATGGCGCGCCGTAGGTCACGTAGCCGCCTGGCGCGTAGATATATACCGGCTGCGGCGCGGGCTGCGGTGGCGGCGGAGGGGTGGGCGTTCCAGCGTACCCAATGCGAGGCCGCGGTGCAGGAGGCGGCGCCGGCTTGGCGCTGGCTTGCGCGAGCGCACCCCCGCTGACTCCCAGCAAGGCCAGCGACGCAAGAAGGGCACAGCGATTCATGGGATGCTCCTGCGGATCCGTGAAGCGTGACTCAGGGCCGAATGGGCGGCTGGCATGTCGCCGTAGTCTACCCCTGCACACACGCTTCGTGCCTTTGTGCAGTAGCAGCGCACCGGCCGGTGTGCCTCGCCGGCACGGTTCACCGTTCGACGGCAGTGCGCAATGCGCGTGGAGACGGACGCGCGTTTCCGCCGTCAACCACGTACTTCCACTCACCACTGCGCTGCCGCTTCCACACCGTGAGGTACTTGGAATACCTGATGAACGCGTTGTCGGCATCGCGCGCGGAAGTCACTGTGGCGGTTCCCACGGTGAAGCCCAGGTCGCCTGCCGCGGAAATCTCAGCGTGCACCGGCTGCCAGGTGAACGACGAATTCCCCCCTGATGGGCCAAAGGATGCCATAATTGCATCGGGACCCGTGATGAACTCGCCCGCGGCAGAAAAAATCTGGGCATCGGGCGAGGCGAAGCGGCCGAACGCCTCGCCCGCGCCCATCCGCGCAGCGTCACGCGCGAACGCGACATCCGCGGCACGAATGACGTCCACCGGCGCGCGCGTTGGTGACATCGCCACGTCGGCCAGCACGCCCTCATCCGCGATCGAAGGAAGCGCGACGGGAGCTGGCGGAGCGCCGCCGGTTTCTGCGTAGGCCGCAATGCGCCAGCCGACAGTCCCCTTGCGCCAGAATGCGATGTATCGATCCACGCGCAGCGACGGTTCGTTCTGCGCCGCTCGACCCACAATCGTATACCCGTACGTGTACCCGCTCGCCCGGTCACGGCTCACCTCGGCGCGGACAGGTTGCCAGCGCACAGCGAGCCCCACCGACGTATCAGAGGCGAGGACGGACTTCACGGCGCCCCGGCCACGCAGGATCGGGAGTCCACCGCGCAGATAGACCGCATCGTCAGCGAAAGCGGCGACAAACCCCTCCACCAACCCCTTCTGGCTTACGGCGTCGGAGCGGGCGATGTCCGCGTTCAGGAGCTCGTCGTGCGCCGCCTCCGCTTCTGGAGGTAGCGCGAGAAGCATCTCACCGGAAAACGCAGGGCCCGGCTGTCCATGGCAGCCCGAGCATGCGCACGCCGCGAGCATCAGGAAAAAGCGAGTTCTCACGAGACCTCCGCCCATCGCCGGCAGTAGGTGAACAGGAACCTCACTCACTGTAACCCGCCGAGCACGGTTTTCGCCACGATGGGTTGCTGGCCGGTACGCGGGCGGAACGCCCCTCGAGGCGGAGGGGTAGGTTATACACGGGTCCGCGTGCATCGTGGCACCTCGATCGTCGATCGTCCTGATCGATGTCTCAACTCAAGCGGCCGGGGACCGGCCGCGATTTTCCTTACGTCGTGACAACACCCCGAAAACGTTCTTCCAGGCGTCCTGGGCGCGGAGGCACCTCCACCCAGCTTACGTCGACCTCGACCAGCCGCACCGCGTACGCAGAGACGAAGCGATGGCTACTCCAGCAGCATGGCGCCGCGTGCGCCTACTGCGGACGGCGCGTCTCTCCCACCACCATCACGCTCGATCATGTGGCGCCACGGCGTGGCCAGAGCGCGTACGACCGACGCGACAACCTCGTGCTCGCCTGCGTCGACTGCAACGGCGCCAAGGCGGACATGCCGATCCTGGCGTTCCTGCTCCGCAAGCGCGAACGAGCGGCCATGCTCCTGCGCTACGGCGCTCACCTCAGCCCCATGCTCGTGGATCTCGTCCGAGCGCTCGCGCCCGAGGGCGAAGCGGCACGCGTGAAGGAGTCCTTCGATGATCTTTTCACTGACGACGAATCCCCATACCACGAATCGCCATACCGCGAATAGCAGCGCCTAAGCGGGACGCTCGAAGTAATACGCTTCCACGAACCAGCGGCGAATGCGGCGCAGGTCCGTGAGGTCGGCTCGCGTGGAGGCATCCACCTCCGCCCCGGAGTATCGTTCCGCCAGTACTCCCTTCAGCCGGACCATCGCCTCGATTGCGGGCGTACTGTTCCGACGCGCCTCATGGGCGAACATCCGGACAACATCGCGGACGAGGCTTTCGTGGTCGTCAACCGCGGCGGCCTGCATCGGACTCGCCGCTTCGGCCAGCGGTTCCTCTCGCCTGGTGGCAGGCGTTGACTCGGGACGCGACGCGCCCGCCGAGAGCCTCGGGGGATTCACCACCCGAGCGGTCGTGCAGAGACGCTCGAGCTCCAATGCGGGAATCTGCTGCCACTCGGTCGGAAACGGCGCCAATCGTCGCTTCACGTCCGCACTCACAAAGGTGAGCCACCCCTTCTCGAGTCCGTTCGACACCCCGCGAGGCGCCTCCGAAGCGCGCCTCACCTCAAAGACTTCCCAGAGAATTCCCAATGAATCCTCGAACGACCGAGAGGCCACGTCGCCTGTCCTGAACAGGGGAATTTCCGGACGGTCACACGGATGCGCAGTTGCGAAACAGTCTATCGCGCAAGGAATGTACCCTGTCCCCGCTGCGGAACTTCGGGCGAAGTGATTCGCGTTACGGCGTCATGCAGCGTCGACGCCTGCCGCGATAGCCGCTCGACTCGCGCACCGACAACGGCCGACACACGCATCTCGGCGGTCGGTTGAAAATGTGGCAGCGGAGCCGGCGCTCTCCCTTCGAGCAGCGCGTCCGAGATATCTCCGAGCACCGCTACCGCGTCCCGCCGGAACCCATCCATTTCGGCAGACATCGGCGCGCTCGCCGAGTGCCTCGATATCGCGAGCGCTGCCACTGAAGCAGTGAAGCGACGCGTGTAGGCGAGCACGGTGAGCGCCGGCGCCAGCGCGCGCCTGTCGCCGTGCGCCTCGGTGAGCGCGCGCTGGAGCGACTCCTCGGCATTCACGGTCGCGATCCCGACCGCGCGCCGGAGCCGCCGCATCGTCTCGCCCGCTGACTCGCTATGATCGTCGTACTGCTCGATCACGCCGCCGAGGTACGCCGCATTCGACTGGAGCGCGGCCGCCGCGTATGTCGGAAAGCGATTCCGCTCAGGGCTCGGCCAAAGCAACCGCGCACCGACGAGCGCGAGGCCCCCGCCGAGCAGAGTGTTCACCACCCTCGTGCCCGCGAGATGCCAGTCTCCCGCGCTCGCCTCGGCCAGGAGAACGAACGTGGGTGTGAGGAATACCGAGAACGCCGCGTAGTTCACCGGCAGGAGCGCAACGCAGCAGGCGACAAAAATGGTCGCAATCACCAGGATAGCGCGCGGATCGTGGAAGGCAGCGCCCAGCGCCGCGGCAAGCAATCCACCGAGCACGGTGCCGAGCACGCGTTGCACGGCGCGCGTAAGCGTCACACCAGTGTATGGCTGAAGAATGACGATGACCGTGATCGTTACCCAATAGCCCCGTTTCAACTCGAGCGACTCTGTAATAGCCACGGCAATCGTGGTCACCACCGCGACCCGCAGCGCAAATCGAAGGATCAGGGAGTCCTGCGACAGCACCGAGCGGAAGGTCGTCCAGAGTGAGCGTTCCTCCTCGGGTTCCTCCGCCGCGCGCGCGCGGGTGACCGACGGTGTGATCGCTGAATCCGAATTCAGTGCCTGCACGGTTGCCGATGCGACGCTGGCGAATTGGGCGGCACGATCCAGGATCTCCGCCGCGTGCTCATATTGCAGCGTCGAGGCGGCGATGCGCTGCGTGCGCAGGCTTACACGAATTGCATCCCCTCCCCACGAGACCGCAATCGCGCCCTCGCCCTCCTCCTCGAGCAAGGTATTAGCAACCGCACGGGCTGTTAATGCAACCTCGCGCATTTGCGTGATGACCACGTCATGGATCGCGTCGAGACGATCTTCGCCACGCAGTGCCGAGAGCGTGTCCCCAAGCGCCACGCAGTGCCCGAAGAGCTGGTCCGCCGATTCAGCAAGCACGAGAAGCCGCTCGCCGCGCTCCGCGGCCGCTGGCTTTCCACGACGGAGCTGAAGCAGGATCGTGGTCGCACGCTCAAGCGCCGTTCTCACACTCGTGCTGTGTGTCGGGGTGAACACGGCCGGCCATTCCGCGGTGTGCCTGACCTCGGAGTCAGCCGCAAGCTGATCCACGTAGCCCGCGAGCGCGGTGTACGCGTCCGCGATCGCGATACGGACCGGCCGGTACGGACGAAGCGGCCACAGGATGAGCGCAATGCCCATCGCCCAAATGCCGCCGAGCACGATGTAGCCTGCTCGCTCCAGCGCGTCGGTCGCACGGAGTGCCGGAATGGCGAGGGCAACGACATACACCGAGAGCGCCGCCCCTCCCACACTGACGCCAGAGTTCCCCCAGACG
>JALYVY010000001.1:0-22024 GCA_030852985.1 Gemmatimonadota bacterium
CATATGGACTCATCAGATCGACAACGTACACCCAGTCAGCACGGTCGCGAACAGGGGTGGTCTCTCTCGTGCCGGTGTGGCGCGCAAATCCGGCGCACCGATTGCGAGAGTTACCTCCCACAACTGAGCTTGTCGAATTGTTTGAGAACTGAAAAGCGTGCGTTAAAACACTCGAGTCAAGGAGCGAAATATGCGCGCGCCGATTGGAGGCTATTCGGCACCGCAACTTACCCCGTCTCGTGGCGGAACCCGCACCTTCTGGATACTCGCCGCCTCTTTCCTCATGGCAACAGCATCGTGCGCCCGGGGCACGCGCAGCACTCTGCCGGAGGACGAGCTACAGTCAGATAGCGCGATTATAGCCGCAACGGCGCAGATAATTCGCGATAGCGTACACGGGCGATTGAGAATTGACCCCGAGCGCATACCGATTGAACTCGATGCCGTTCGACGCGAATCGGTTCCCTCCGCGGACTCCATGAGATCCGGCGCTGGCCTCTCCCAGTTGGGCGACCTGTTTGGCGTCGGTGTTAGAGTGGCCGGCGATTCGATTCGCGTTGGATGTGGTGGTGCGATGGTGCCCAATCCAGTTCTCAGGTCATGCCCGACAGAGCCCGAAACGATAGTGGTAATCGGGCGTCCGCGAGCGGACGGTCCCATAATCGACTCTCTCGCGAGCATTGGGACGGTCAAAGTGCGGGCGCTTCGTACCGTGCGTGTGATAAATACGCAATTGGACCGACACGGCCGCGCTACCGCCATTGAGGATTACACGATCGGCCTCAATCAGGATCATTGGGTTCTGGTTATTCGCCGTACTCTTCTCTACATCGAGTGAGTGACAAACGCGACTGACTGTCATCGGTACCCTTTCGCCTGCATCTCGAAGAGCTCTGCGTACAGCCCGCCGCGCGCCACGAGCGCATCGTGCGTGCCCTCTTCCTTTACCTTGCCCTCGTCGAGCACCACAATACGATCGGCCATGCGCACGGTGGAGAACCGATGCGAGATGACGACGGCCATACGTCCCGCCATCAACTGGTTGAACCGCACGAACACTTCGTACTCGGCCCGGGCGTCGAGCGCCGCGGTTGGCTCGTCGAGGATGAGCAACTGCGCCGCCCGCATATAGGCGCGCGCGAGTGCGATCTTCTGCCACTCGCCGCCTGACAAGTCCACACCGTCGTCGAAGCGGCGGCCGAGCATCTGCCGATATCCGGTGGCGAAACGCGGTAGCAGGCTCGAGGCCAGCGAGCGGTCCGCGGCATCGACGAGTGCTGCCGGCGGCGCTTCACCCTCGCCTGGCGCGGCATCGCGCACCTGTGCGAGGTAGTCGGTAACGCCCTCGATCTCGCCGACGCCGACGTTCTCATCGAAGCGCATGTCGTAGCGAACGAAGTCCTGGAAGATCACGCCAATGGCCTCGCGCACCGACGCGAGGTCGTACTCGCGCAGGTCCACCCCGTCGAGCAGCACGCGTCCCTCGCTCGGCTCGTACAGCCGCGCGAGCAGTTTGGTGATGGTCGTCTTGCCCGCGCCGTTTTCTCCGACGAGCGCGATGCGCTCACCCGGTACGATGCTGAGGTTCACATGCCTGATCGCCCAGCGATCGCTGCCTGGATACTGGAAGCCGACGTCCTCGAAAACGAATCCGGTGCGAATGGGCGTGGGCACGCGGGGAGCGCCTGGACGCGACTGAATCGTCGGCACCATCTCGAAGAACACGAACAGGTCCTTGAGATAGAGGCTCTGCTCGTAGATGTCGCTCGCCGACAGCAGTAATCGCTGAATGAGGTCGCGGCTGCGGCTGAAGGCGGCCGCGAGGAAGGTGAGCGTGCCCAGGGTGATTCCTCCCGCCACCGCGCGCAGCAGGATCGTCACATACGCACCGTAGTAGCCAAGGGTGCCGATAAGGGACAGGAGTGCGCTGACGATGCCCTTCCTGATACTGAGCTGCTTGTTCTCCTCGTAATACCGGTCAGCGAGCACGGCGTACCGATCGGTGAGCCATTTCGCGAGGCCGAACATCTGGACTTCCTTGGCCGTGCGATCGCTGGCGCCCACGAAGCGCAGGTAGTCGAGCTCGCGGCGTTCCGGGGTCCGGCGGAAGAGCAGGGAATAGCTCAAGGCAGCAAAGTGCGTTTCGCCGAGAAAGCTCGGCAGAATGGCGACCGTGAGCAGGAGGAGCAGCCATGGGTTGTGCAGCACCAGCGCGGCGGCAAGGGTGCCAAGGGTGATGCTGTCCTGTGCCATGGAGAGCAGCATCGCGATGAGCCCGATGCGCGCCGTGGTCTGCCGGCGCGCCCGCTCGAGATGATCGTAGAACTCGGGATCCTCGAATTGTGCCAGGTCGAGCGTGGCGGCGTGGCGCATGAGCTTTACGCTCATGGTGTTCGAGAAGAGGTCGCCGAGAAGTGATTCGACGAGCGACGATGCGCGCGCGAGAAATTCGCCAAGCACGACGATGACCAACTCGATGGCGACGACACGCCACAAGGTGGCGAGTGATCCGCCCGGATTGCGAGAGAGCAATACGACCTGGTCGATGATGAGCTTCGCCACCCAGAGCGACGCCACCGGCGTGAACGCACGCACGAGGCGGAGCAGCACCATGGCGATGGTGTAGCCCGGGTGCGTCTGCCACACGAGTCTGAGGAGGGACGGCAGGTATCGGAGGGCGGCCAGACGATCGTGCCAATTCTTCGGCCGATCCTCATCGGGAATGGGCGCCGCGGCGCGAATCGGGCGGGTGGAGACAGACATGATGGCAAGCTAACTCTCGTTGCCCCGCGTGCGTTCCATGACCACCTTTGCGCCATGAAGCTCGCCCGCTCCGTCTCGACGCTGTCGCTCGTATTCATCCTTTACTTCTGCACATCCGGCGGCGCCTTCACGACGGAGACGCTGGTGCAATCCGTGGGGCCTGGACTCGCGCTGCTCATCCTCGTGCTGGTGCCGCTGGTCTATTCGCTCCCTGAGGTGCTGATCGTAGGTGAGCTGGCGAGCATGCTCCCCGAGGAAGGTGGCTACTACAAATGGGTGCAGCGTGCGTTCGGGCCATTCTGGGCGTTCCAGAATGGGTGGCTCACGTGGATGTATTCACTCGTCGACATGGCGATTTATCCGAAGCTGTTCGTGACGTACCTCGGATATTTCAAGCCGGGGTTGTCGCCCGCGATGATCTGGGTGGTCGGCATGTTCGTGATCTGGGTTCCCACGCTGCTGAACCTCATGGGTTCCAAACGCGTGGGTGTGAGCTCGGTGTGGGCGGGCACGTTCATCGTCGCGGCATTCCTGGTGCTGTCTGGCATCGCTCTCACGCATGCGTCGCACGCGCCCTGGCACCCCTTCGCCGCGCCCGGTCGAGGTGGCGCGAGCGGCATGGCGGTTGGACTGTCGATCGCGCTGTGGAACTACATCGGGTGGGACAATGCCTCGACGGTGCAGGGCGAGGTGCAGGACGCATCCCGGAGTTATCCGCGCGCGCTCGCGTTCGCGCTGCCGCTCGTCGCGGCCGGCTACCTCATCCCTCTGCTAACGACGCTCTCAGCCACCGACTGGTCGACGTGGACGGAGGGTGGCTGGCCCGCCATCGCGTTCGCGGCGGGAGGTCGTGCTGGTCCGGTGTTGGCCGCGTGGATCGCCGTCGCTGGGATGGTGAGTGCGCTGGCACTCTTCAATGCGCTGCTACTCGCCTATTCCCGTGTCCCGTTCGTCATGGCGACGGATGGTCTGCTCCCGGCGGTTCTCGCGCGCACGAACAAGAGTGGAACCCCTCGCAATGCAGTGATCTTCGCTGCCGTGTGCTATTCCTTGTTCATGCTGCTGCCCTTTTCGGGCCTCGTTGTGGCAGACGTCCTGCTGTATTCGCTGGCGCTGATGCTGGAGTTCCTCTCCTTGATCGCGTTACGCCGGCGTGAGCCGCAGTTGCGTGGCGCATTTCGCATTCCGTTGGGGACGCGCGGGGTGAGTGTCCTTGCGGCACTGCCGCTTGGTGTGCTCGCGCTCGTCGTCGCACTCAGTTTCCAGGATGGCGAGTATGGGGTGCCCGCGGTTGTTGGCAGCGCCGTGGCTATTGGCGCGGGTCCGTTAGTGTACAGTCTCGCTCGCAAAAGGAGTCAAGCGTCATGAGGGCGAAAGGCAGCAGAAATGCGTTGACCCATGACGCGGCGCGCGCTAACACTCGGGATAATCGGTGCCGATACTCAGGGCACGTCGACTTCGTTTTCCCACCCTCGACAGACCATTGCACCGAAACGCAGCGTTAGCATCCGACGGTCACTCCGCGGCGTCACGGCCCGACGAAGGGCACAACTTCTGGCGTGAAAGCCGGCTGCGCGGTGCCGCGCTCGTCTGCTCGATCCTTTTGGCGGCGCAGAGTACGGGGCTGTTGCTGAGTTGGTACGGCGTCGGCGCTGCGCCGTTCAACCCGACCGTGTCGGGCGTGCCGTTCAACGCGGCGCTCTGCTTTGTCTTCCTGGCGATCTCGATCGCCGGCCTCGCCACCGGTCATCGCGGGCTGGCGAGGATCGCGGCGGCAATGGCGCTGGCGCTTTCTGTCGCGACGCTCGTCGAACGCCTCACGAGTTGGTCGCCAGGGTTCGACGAGATCGCATGGCAACTCGGTGCGCGTCGCGAGATGATGCGCGACGCGATCGATGGGGCCCGTATCGTTCCCATGCGCATGGCGGCGAACGCCTCGCTCGCGATCGCGGCCGTCTCCATTGGCCTGCTGGCCGTTGCCATGGGCCGAATGAACCGCTCGCGGCTCGTGCTCGGTGCCTTCGGCTCGCTGGTGTCCACACTGGCGGGCTTCGTCGGCGTGTCGGGAGCGCTGCTCGGGTTGCCGACGCAATACGTGTGGGGCAACACGCCACCCATGTCCCCCTGGACAGCCGTGGCACTCATCATCGTGGGGTTGGGCGTGCTGAGTGTCGCGTCACTCGTGGCACGCCGCGACGGCGTGTACACGGGCCGCATCGTCCCCGGGGTGGCGGCAACCACCGTCATTATCTCCGCGCTCCTCCTGTGGGGGGCGCTCGTCGATCACGACCGTCGCAATCTGGCCACCGTCGTTCGCCACCAGGCGAGCGCGCTGGCCGCGGGGCTCGAGCGGAACGTGGACAACCGGGCACGGGTGGTCGATCGGCTCGTGCAGCATCGCAGCATCGCCGGCGCGGAGTCGCCCGGATCGCAAAGCGTGCAGGCATCCCAGATCATCCGCGATTTTCCCGGCATCACGGCGATCACGTGGCTCGACTCGCTCGGCGTCGTTACCTGGCGTATGGCGGAGACGAGCACCGCCGACGAATCCATCGGGGTAGCGTTCTCGCGCACGCCCATCCGAGAGGCGCTGCTGCGTACGGCGCGCGAAGCGGGCCGCGCCGTCATCTCCGCGCCGATACTGCATCACGGCCGTAGCGCCACCGTGTACATGGTGGCGCCGACGTCGAGGAGCAGCGGCGTACTGAGTGGATACCTTGTCGTCGATCTCATACCGGAGCGCGTCGCCCTGGAGACGCTTCCCGAGCATTTCGGCGACGTGTATGGCTACACGCTGCGCGATGCCGGGCTCACGCTGGCGGCGCAAGTCGGTGGCGAGGCGCTGACCAATGCAGCGTCGGCGGCGACGGTCGGGCTCGATGCACGAGGACGTCAGTGGAAGCTTGCCGTATTCCCGACCGACCGGACGGTCGCCGAGTACTCGTCGCCCCTGCCGACGACGTTCCTCATTGCCGCGTTGATCTGTGCCGCACTCGCGGCGCGCATCGTCTGGGCCGCCCAGATTGCGGCTGAGCAATCCAGGACGCTGGCGAGCACGGTCAAAAGCCTGGACGCGGAGAACGAGGCGCGCCGTCAGGCGGAATCACTGCGCGATGACAATGCCGAGCTCCTGCAGGTGCAGGCGGCGGAGCTGGCGATCCAGTATCGCGAGCTTCAGGTCACGACGGATGTGCTGGCGGCACAGCGCGACGAGTTGCGTCTCGCGCAGGAGTTCAGTGCCGCCCTCGTTCGCTCTACGGTGGATGCGGTGGCCGCGTTTGACAACGAAGGCACGGTGAACACCTGGAATCCGGCGATGGCGGCGCTTACTGGTTGGGAGCATGATGACCTGGCCGACGCGCACATCGGCGAGCTGCTCCCCTTCCTCGGGCAGGGCGACGAGACGCGACTCGTCCAGGATGCGCTGGCCGGTCGCGCGACGACCAAGAACGCCATGCGTGCCGCGCACCAGCTCTGGGGCGGCACCGTTTACCTCGACCTCACCGTGACGCCGATGCGCACGCCAGACGGCACGGTCGTTGGCGGACTGCTCGTGGCGCGTGACGTGACGCAGCAGCACCACGCGGCGGAGGTGGTGCTGGCGAGCAAGGAGGCGGCCGAAGCGGCCAGTCGCGCAAAGAGCGACTTCCTGGCGCGCATGAGCCATGAGCTTCGCACGCCGCTGAATGCGGTCATCGGCTTCACCAATGTGATCCTGCGCAACGCCGACAATTCTCTCGGCAAGGTGCAGCTCACGTACCTCGACCGCATCCGGGCGAACGGAAAGCACCTGCTCGCCCTGATCAATACCGTCCTCGATCTCACGAAGATCGAGTCGGGAACCGAGACGGTCGACATGGCGCCGACCTCGGTGTCGATTCTCGTACGACAGACCGTGGCGGATCTCGAGGTCAATGCGACGAGTGCCGGCCTGCACCTGGAGGTGTTTTCACCGCCGACAGCCTATGCGACCACCGATCCGGCGAAGCTCAAGCAGGTGCTGATCAATCTCATCGGGAACGCGGTGAAGTTCACGGCGCGTCACGGCAGCATCGTGGTGCGCGTCGATGCGGATGAGCGCACCGGACAGGCGCGGCGCATCGATGTGGAGGACACGGGCATCGGCGTACCGGCCGATCGCCTGGAGGCCATCTTCGAGGCATTCGAGCAGGCCGACGCGCAGACCGCGCACGTTTACGGCGGCACTGGACTGGGGCTCGCGATCTCGAGAAAGCTTTGCATCCTCATGGGCCACGACCTCAGTGCCGTAAGCACGCCCGGGAAGGGGTCATGCTTCAGCATCGTGTTTCGCCCGCCCGCGGACGGATGAGAGGATGAGAGGATGAGAGGAGGAGAGGAGGATAGGAGGATAGGAGGATAGGAGGATAGGAGGATAGGAGGATAGGAGGATAGGATGCCAGGGCTTTCCTATCTTCCTATCCTCCTATCCTCCTATCTTCCTATCCTCCTGTCTTCACGGAGACGATCGAAAGATCGCGCCTCCCTTCATCACGAAGCTCACGTCGCGCACCGCGTGAATGTCGGCGATGGGATCGCCGCGCACCGCCACGAGGTCGGCGAGAAGGCCGGGGCGGATGCTGCCAATCTGGTCTTCCATGTGCAGCAGTCGCGCGTTGGTGCTCGTCGCGGCCCGCAAGGTCTGTAACGACGACAAGCCATAGTCGACCATCAGCTCGAGCTCGCGACCGTTCTCCCCGTGCGTAAACACGCCCACGTCGCTCCCGCTGCAGATCGTGACGCCAGCATCAATGGCAGCGCGCACACTCGCCCGCTTCTCGGTGATGCGTGCCGGCTCGGGATCGCCGTGCTTCCAGCCCCGATAGCGAAGGATCGCATCGCCGGCAGCGACGGTAGGACAGAGTGCCACGTCGTGTTCCTTCATGAGACGGAAGACTTCCGGTGTCCCGTTGTCCCCGTGTTCGATGGTCTGCACGCCGGCCAACGTGGCGCGGCGCATGCCTTCCGCGGTCGACGCGTGGACCGCCACCGACCGCCCGGACGAATGCGCGACATCGACGATCTGCTTCAGCTCCTCGAGCGTGAATGTGGGCCGCGTTTCCCCGTTAGGCCCCCAGCGATAATCGGCGTACACCTTGATCCAGTCCGCGCCGTGGCCGATCTGGTCACGCACCACCTTCGTCAGGTTCGAGGCATCTGCCTCTTCCGCGCCCTGGGGCAGGTCGACGTCGCCGGTGTAGTGCGGACCGTAGCTCCCAGTGGCCACGATGGCGCGCGTCACGACGAACATGCGAGGCCCGGGAATGATGCCCTGTGCGATGGCGCGCTTGAGGCCGACGTCGGAATAGCCGGCGCCTTCGGTGCCGAGGTCGCGCACCGTGGTGAAGCCCGCGTGGAGCGTCTCGCGGGCGTGATTGGTCGCGCGCGCTATCCTGAGCGCCACCGGCTCGCGCAACACCTGATCGTCCCAGCTCGTTTCGTTGTAAGGGTGCAGCAGCAGATGGGAGTGCATCTCGATCATGCCCGGCATCAGCGTGGCGCCGGGCAAGGTGACGCGCCTGCTGCCGGCGGGAACCGTGATGCCACCCGATGGCCCCGCCGCCACGATGCGCTCGCCCCGCACCAGTACGCTCCATCCGTCGTGCATCGTCATGCCGTCGAAGACGCGTGCGGGCGTGATGAAGGTGGCGCTGCTATCGGCTGGCTTCGCTGCTGCCGCCTGAGCGGCGGACTCTCCTGACATCGCGGCGAGCAGCGCGACGGTGGCGGTGATGATGATGCGCATGCGGGGCAAGGGAGTAGTGGGGCGATTGGGGACACGCGGGGCGTGCCGATGAAGTTGAAAGCCTTGTACGTGCGCCGGAAGTGGGAGATTCTTCTTGCTGACGACGAGCGCAAAACCACCACCCGAGGACTTCCCCGTGCGGCGTACTTCCGACGAGATCGACTACGAATTGATTGGCGGTGACTTGCAGGCGGTGATCGTCACGCTCGATCCGGGCGAGACCGTCCTCGCGGAAGCCGGCGCGATGATGTTCATGGAAGATGGCATCGAGATGAATACGACGCTCGATCCCAACAAGCAGGGCGGGGGCGTGATGGGCAAGCTGTTCGCCGGCGCGCGCCGCGTGCTGTCGGGGGACACGTTCTTCGTCACCACGTTCATGAATGCCGGCCGCGACCGCCGCCGCGTGGCCTTCTCGTCGCACTTTCCCGGCAAGATCCAGCCGGTGGACCTCGTCGAGTGGGGCGGCACCATCATCGCGCAGAAAGACTCATTCCTCTGCGCGCCCAAGGGCACCAACGTCGACATCGCCTTCACGCGTCGCATCGGCGCAGGCTTCTTCGGCGGAGAGGGATTCATCCTCCAGCGCATCACGGGAGACGGCGTCGCGGTGCTGCATGCCTCGGGCGCGCTCTGGGAAACGACGTTGCATCCGGGCGAGTCTCTGCGTGTCGACACCGGCTGTATCGTGGCGATGGAGGCGCAGGTGCAATACGACATCCAGATGGTGCCGGGCATCAAGACGGCGCTCTTCGGCGGAGAAGGACTGTTCTTCGCGACACTCAGGGGCCCCGGGCGCGTGATGTTGCAGACGATGCCGTTCTCGCGGCTCGCGGACCGCATTCTCGCGGCGGCTCCACGCGCCGGAGGCCGCCATCTTCAGGAAGGCGGCGGCTCGGCGCTCGGCGTCGTGGGCGGCGCTGTGCTGGGAGGATTGCTGGGCAATCGCGACGGCTGACGAGCCTTGAGTCAGACAGTCGGACAGTCGGACAGTAGACAGGACAGCGGGCCAATAGCAGAGGGACGGGGGCTAGGCTCCCCGTCCGTGTTAGATTTTCGCGCGTGAACGCCATCCGAACTGAAGGTCTCCGCAAGGTCTACCCAATCGCCGCGCAGAAACGGCGTGGTCCATCGTCTGGCTTTGGCCCGCCCGGCGCCAGCGCTCCGCAGGGTCCTCCACCCGGCGCGAATGGCGCGAAGGAACTCGTCGCCCTGCACGGCCTCGACCTCGAGGTTGGCGAAGGCGAGTTCTTCGGATTACTCGGTCCGAATGGCGCCGGTAAGACGACCACCATCGGCATCCTCACCACGCGCGTGCTCGCGAGTGCGGGTCAGGCGTCCGTCGCCGGCGCTGACGTCATCAACGATCCCGTGGGCGTCCGTCGCCGCATCGGTGTCGTGCCGCAGCGCGCCAATCCGGACCGCAGCCTCAACGTCCTCGAGAACCTCGTCTTCCATGCCGCGTACTTCGGCATTCCACGCGGTGAAGCCATGCGCCGCGGCATGCAGTACCTCGAGCAGTTCGGCATGCAGGCCAAGGCCGACGAAAAAGTCGACGCGCTCTCCGGCGGACAGCAGCAGCGGCTGATGATCGCGCGCGCCCTCGTGCACGAGCCCACCGTGATTTTCCTCGACGAGCCCACCGTCGGCCTCGACCCGCAGACCCGGCTTGCGCTCTGGGAGGTGCTGCGCGGACTCCACGCGCAGGGTCGCACGATCGTGCTGACGACGCATTACATGGAAGAAGCCGACCAGCTCTGCGATCGCCTCGCCATCGTCGATCGAGGGCGCCTCCTCGCGCTCGACACCACGTCATCGAATCAAGGCGAAGGCACCGGGCGGTACCCTGATCGAGCTCTCACTCGACGGACCCGCCGACGCCGCCGCCACGCGTGTGCGCGCGCTCGATCACGTGACCAAGGCTGACGTCGCCGGAGACGTGCTTCGCATACACAGCTCGGCCGGTGGACGCATCATCTCCGCCGCCATCGAAGCGACCGAGGACGCCGGCCGCACTGTTCGCAACATCACGCTCAAGGAGCCGAGTCTCGAGACGCTGTTCATCGAGCTCACCGGGAGGAAGCTCGATTGACCGCCATCGCCATCGCACCCACCACGTCGATCAGTGCGCCGCCCGCCGTGCGCACGTCCACCGTATTCATCGCGCTCCTGCGCCGCGACATTCGCGTCGCCATGACGGAGCTGCCGTACTTCCTGCTGCGCACCGTGATGCAGCCCGTCCTGTTCCTCATTGTGTTCGGATTCCTGCTGCCGAAGATGGGAATGCTTCGCGGCGGCTATACCACCACACTGCTGCCGGGCATCCTCGCCGTGAGCCTTGCACTCTCGGCCATCCAGTCCGTTGCGCTCCCGATGGTGCAGGACTTCGGCTGGACCAAGGAGATCGAGGATCGCCTCCTCGCGCCGGTGTCCACATGGGTTATTGCCGCCGAGAAGATTGTGTCCGGCGTGCTCCAGGGATGTGTGGCGGCGCTGTTCGTCCTGCCCCTCGCGCGGCTGATCATGGGGCCCATCGCCAACCTGTCCTTCGGCCACCTCGGCGACGTCCTGGTCATCACCATCCTCGGCGCCACTGCCTTCTCGTCGCTCGGCATGTGGCTCGGCACCGCCATCGCGCCGCAGCAGATCGGACTGATGTTCAGTGCCATCATCGCGCCGATGATGTTCTTCGGCTGCGCGTACTATCCGTGGCGCGGCCTGGATGCCGTGCCGGTGCTCAAGTATGTCGTGCTCGTCAATCCGCTCGTCTATGTCGCCGAAGGCATGCGCGGCGCACTGACACCCGAGGTACCACACATGCCGCTGCTCGCATCGATGGGCGCGTTGTTGCTCATCGCTGCCCTGTTCTGGACCATGGGGCTGCGCAGCTTCCGCAAGCGAGCGATTGGATGAGCGGCGCCGCGCCATTCGCTGAGCCGTTCGCGCGTTTTGCGGAGCAGCTCGCAGCGGCCAAGGCGGTCGGGTCTTCCTTGCTTCCCGAGCCCACGGCCTTCGCGCTGGGCAGCGTGGGTGACGACGGGCAGCCATCCGTGCGCATTGTGCTGCTCAAGGGATTCGACGAGCGCGGTTTCGTCTTCTACACCAACCACCACAGCCGGAAGGGCGGGGAACTGCTCGCGCGGCCCAGGGCGGCGATGTGCTTCCACTGGCAGCCGCTGGAGCGCCAGGTGCGGGTGGAGGGAACCGTCGATGTCGTAAGCGACGCCGAGGCGGATGAGTATTTCGCTAGTCGCGCGCGGGGAAGCCAGATCGGGGCGTGGGCGTCATTACAGAGCCAGGCAATCGAGACGCCAGGAGACCTGGAATCGCGGGTGGCGGAGATGGAGCGGCTGTTTAAGGGGCGCGCGGTGACGCGGCCCCCGCACTGGTCAGGGTTTCGAATCGTGCCGCATCGGATCGAATTCTGGCAGGGGAAGCCGAGTCGGTTGCACGAGCGGAACGTGTATGTGAGAAACGGGGAGGGATGGGGGACGAACGTGCTGTTTCCTTGAGGAGTGATCCACGTGCTGCGAAGGAGGTTCGAGCGGCGAACCCGCTACGTCGTGGCCTGCGGTAGCGAGAGCGTGAACGTGCTCCCGATCCCCTCCCTGCTGCGCACCCGTATGTCGCCGCCCATTCCACGTGCCAGGTCTCGGCTGATCGCCAGCCCCAGTCCGGTCCCTTCGGTGGTCCGCGTCAGGTTGCGATGCACCTGCACAAACGGGTCGAACACCAGGTCCTGCTTGTCGCGCGGGATCCCGATTCCCGAGTCCGTAACGCGGAGATAGATCTCCCCTTCGGGCCTGTCGTCCCGAGATGGCGTGTCCAGGCTGATGCTCCCGCCCGGCTCCGTGAACTTGATCGCGTTCGAGAGAAGGTTGAGAAGGATCTGCCGGAGCTTCTCCTCGTCGGCACGCACGCGGAGGTGGGCGGATACGCGCGCCGTGTAAACGAGGTGTCTTGCCGCAATCTGGGGCTCGATCATTGACGCGACCGCGCTCACGATCTCCGCCAGCCCGAGATCCTTCACGTCGTATTCGACGCGCCCGGCTTCCAGCTTGGCGAAGTTGAGCACGTCGTTGATCAGCGACAGCAGATGCTGCTCCGACCGCACGATACGCGCGAGCGCTTCATGTTGCGCGTCGTTGACGGGTCCGTGTACCCCCATGTCCAGCAGCTGCGCGTATCCGGCGATGGCGTTCAGCGGCGTGCGCAGCTCGTGGCTCATCGCGGCGAGGAAGTCGCTCTTGGAGCTATTTGCTGCTTCCGCGTCCGCCCGCGCCAGTTCAGCTTCCACGCGCGCGCGCACCTGCACCGTGACGTCCACTCCATGCACGAAGATGCCCGAGCGCGACCCGTCCGCCTCCACGATCGCCTGGTAGACAAAGGTCACGAAGCGCTGCTCCGTCGCGCCGCCCGGCGATTCCTCCAGGGTCAGCGGAAGCTCCTCGCCGACGAATGCCTCTCCCGTCGCGAGCACGCCGTCGAGCAACTCGAAGTACCCTTGCGCCTCGGCCTCGGGGACCGCGTCGCGCACGCTGCGGCCGATCAGCGTCCGGTGCCCGAGCAGCTGCGCATACTTGTCGTTGACCATCTCGAACACGTGATCGGGACCACGCGTGATCGCGATGAAGGCCGGGGCAAGCCGTAAGAGCTCGGTGAGTCGCGTCTGCTCCATCCGCAGCGACGCAAGGGCATCTTCGGTCGCGAATGCCTGGTAGCGCAACATCTCATGCGTCTGTTTCAGCGACGAATGCGCGCGCTGCACCTCGGACGTTGCCCGCTCGCGCGCCTTCGTGAGGCTCAGGTGCGCGCCAACCCGCGCGATCAACTCCCTCGCCGAGAAGGGCTTCACGAGATAGTCGTCCGCGCCGGACTCCAGTCCTTCGATGCGTGACTCCTCGCCTGCACGCGCCGAGAGCAGGATGACAGGAACGCCGCTGGTGCGCGGGTCGGCGCGCAAGGCCCGGAGCAATCCGAAGCCGTCCAGCACCGGCATCATTACGTCGGACAGGACGAGGTCCGGCGGATCGGCCTGCGCAGCGGCCAAGGCGCTCGCGCCGTCGGTACACGCATACACCGCCCACCCGTGATTGCGCAGCAGTCGGCCGACGTACTCGCGTACGTCGGCGTTGTCGTCGGCGAGGATCAGTCGTGCCGAGTGCACCGGTCGCGCCTCCACCGCGCGACCCTCGCCGCTCCTTGCATGGTCTGCGGCATCGTCATCGGCTAACGGGCCGGTCCCGGTGTCGGGGACCCAGCGCAAGGCCTCTTCGACATAACTGGCTCCCGCTTCCGATCGGACGTGCTCGGACGCTGAACCGATCCGCTCAGGGGCCAGGTGGGCGGTGCCGAGCGGGAGGCGAACCGTGAACTCGCTGCCGATGTCTTCCGTACTGCTCACGGTAATGTCACCGCCATGCAGCCTGACCAGCTCCTGCACGAGCGCCAGCCCGATACCGCTGCCCTCCTGTGTGCGCGATGGTGCGTCGGGGACGCGATGAAACCGGTCGAACAGCAGCGGCACGTGCTCGGGGGGAATGCCGACGCCCGTATCGTTCACGGTGAGCGCCGCCATACCGCCTTGCAGCGTGAGTGCCACGGAGATTGTTCCCTCGAACGTATGCTTGAACGCGTTCGAGATGAGGTTGAGGACGATCTTCTCCCACATGTCCTGGTCGACGTACACGCGCTCGGAAGCAATGGGAGTATTCACGAGCAGCGTAAGCCCGGCCTTCTCGATGGCCGAGCGGAAGCTCGACGCGAGCTCCGTGGTGTAACGGCCGAGATCTGTCGCGCGGTACGTGGCCTCGGCGCGTCCTGCCTCGATCCGTGAGAACTCGAGCAGGGTGTTCACGAGCTTCAGCAGGCGCCGCTCGTTCCGGTGAATGAGGGTGAGGTGTTCACGCTGCTGCGCCGTCATTTCACCCACCGCACCTTCCATCAGGTCCTCGGTGGGCGCGAGCATCAGCGTGAGCGGGGTGCGAAACTCGTGACTCACGTTCGAGAAGAACGCCGTCTTCGCGCGGTCGATCTCGGCGAGCGCCTCAGCCCGGCGCTGCTCCTTCTCGTACGCGCGCGCGCTCGTGATGGCCGTTGCCTCCTGACCCGCGACGAGGTCGAGGTAGCCGCGATACCGCTCGTCGAATGCGAGGCGCGGACTGAGTCCGGCGACGAGCACTCCGTACGGCCTCTCCTCACCGCGCAGCGCAATGGGCAGCACAAGGGCGGAATGCGCGGGCTCCGGCCAAGGCAACCCTGGCAGGGATCCGAAGCGCGATGCCACGTCGTCCACCGTTACGGCCGCGCGATCGTGAATCGCGGTGGCAAGCGGCCAGCCAGTCGCACCCGCGTCGACGATCTCGATGACGGAAGGCGCGACCTGTCCGCCAGCCTCCACTCCGCTCACGCCTGCGAGCGTGAGTCGCCGCCCGGCGTCGTCGAGCAGGTACAGGAGTACGAACGGCGTGTCAGCTGCACTTGTGCCGAGTGTGTCCGCCGCAAGACGGCACACAGTCGACGCACTGTCGATCGTGGCACCGACACTCGCGAGCTCGCGCAGCGTGGCGACGCGACGCTCACTGAGCACGCGGTCCGTCGTCTCCACCACGGTCACGAAGACACCGCCGACGTCGCCGGTCTCGATCCGGATGGCGCTGTAGCAGAACGTGAAATAGCACTCCTCGACAAAGCCGAATCGATCGAGGGGCAACATCCAGTCGTCGAGATAGGTCGGCTCGGCATTGTCCATCACGCGGCCGAACAGCGGTCCGACGTACTGCTCCCAGACTTCCGCGAACGTATTGGGGCTGCTGCGTCCGAGGGCGGCCGGGTGCTTGGACGCGCCGAGGATCGGGCGGTACGCGTCGTTGTAGAACTGCGTGTAGTCGCGGCCCCAGGCGATGTACATGGGAAAGCGGGACTCGAGCAGCATGCTGACAGCCGTCCTGAGGCTTTGCGGCCAGCGCTCCACCGGACCCACGGCGGTGGACGACCAGTCGAGTGCGCGCATGAGGGCCCCCATCTCCCCACCGCCCGCGAGGACCGTCGCAGCCCCGCTCGGCGTCTGCACACCAGCCGTGTTTTCGGGGACAGACATGGTGTGAACTGCTCCGAGAGAATGCCGTAACATCGTGAGGCGTCGACGAGCGCCTGGCGACGCGTCGCCACGAAGCGAATGTGCCGGAGCGGCGCGAGGCGCGTCAAGCAACGGCTCCCTCGAGCGCTCCGCTGCAGGGCGCCCCTTACGACACCACCGCCTTCAGTCCGCGGGCCCGGTGCTCCTGGCGACGACACTGAACGAGCCATCCGTCTCGAGCACGACAGATTCCGCGCCAGCGATCTCGCCCACTCCGCCCGCGCGCACCGCCGCCTGCAACTCCTCTTCCGTCACGCGCTCAGCACGCATCTGACTCCGCAGGATTTCGCCCCGATGGACGAGGAGGGTCGGATTGCCGGTGACGACACGCTTCACCCACGGCGCGCGGACACTCGACCACGTGACGGCATACTGGAGGCCGAGCAGCAGGACGAACGCGAGCACGCCCTGCGCGAGTGCAATACTCTGGTCGAGTAATACGGTGGCCATCGTGGAGCCAAGCGCGACCGTGATCACGAAGTCGAACGCGTTCATCTTCGACAGCGAACGCTTGCCCGACACGCGGAGGAAGACGATGAGGATCACGTACGCCGTGACGCCAACGACGGCAGTACGGACCAAGCCGGTCCATCCGGCAAAGAAGAAGTCTGCCCTCACTGGTGGCCTTCGTCGGGGAAGCAGGCGCGCAGCGCATCGGGGATCCGCGCGATGCGGCCGGTCGACCGATTGATGAGGCACCAGAGCGTGCGGCCGCGCGCGAGCACCACGCTGTCGTCGGTCCGCACGATTTCCGTGAACCGCTCGAAGCGGCGGGAGTCCACGGCGCCGATCCACGTGCGTGCCGTGATCGCGTCGCCGAGGACCGCGGCCTGCTTGTAGTCCAGTTCGTGCCGCGTGGCTACCCACGCAAATTCAGCGCGCAGCGACTCCGTGGCGTTCGCCAGCCAGTGCGCGAGGGCGACATCCTGCACCCAGCGCAGGTAGACCACGTTATTGACGTGATTCATGTCGTCGATGTCGTCGGTGCGGACGACGATCGGGATCTCGAAGGCTGGCATCGCAGAGTAGAGTATCGCGGTGGAGCGCTGCACGGAATCCGCGGGGCCACCTTGCTTGGCCACCGGCGCGCGCCCATACTGCGAAAATGCGCCCGCGGCCACGATGCAGGAGGCGCGCCCGTTCAACTCATCTGAGGCATCCGTGATGCGCCGATCTCTCATCGTCCCCGCACTCCTCGCCCTTGCGACCTTGGCACGCGCGCAGGACCCCGGCGTCTCCGTGAAGGACTTCGACCAGAAGCACGCCGGCACCGAGAAGATGCACATGGTCGCCCACGTGGTGAGCCACCCGGGCCCCTGGAAGGCCGCCGACATCGAGATCGAGCAGGACCGCGGCCGGCCCTACGTCTACATCAGCGGCTTCGTCAACTTCGACGCGCAGATCTACGACATCAGCAACACGGCGTCACCGAAGAAGATCTACGACTGGACCATCGAGAATCCCGAGCTGCACCGCGGCATTGGCGCGATGGACGGCAAGTACTTCAAGATCGGCAACCGCTACTACTACGCGCAGTCGTACCAGTTCATGCAGGGCGGCCCCGACACGGACCTCGGCGCGGTCATCTTCGACGTCACCGGCCTGCCCGATACGAGCAAGGTCAAGGTCGTCGCGCGCATCCGGTATCCGGCGTCGCCCGGCGGGTTTCACAACACCTTCGCCTACAAGCACTCGGACGGCCGCGTGCTGTATTTCGCGACGATCAATCAGTCGAAAGCACTGATCTATGACCTCGCGAAGGTGGTGGGCGGCGC
This sequence comes from Gemmatimonadota bacterium, assembly GCA_030852985.1. Lineage (GTDB taxonomy): Bacteria > Gemmatimonadota > Gemmatimonadetes > Gemmatimonadales > Gemmatimonadaceae > AG11. The sequence goes on from JALYVY010000001.1 coordinate 17,441, forward strand.
ACCAGAATCCACGTGGCTCATTGGCGACGTACCGAATCCGACGCCCTTTCGGCAGATCGGCGGAGGCGGCTACCATGACTTCTACGTCGCCTACGATCCCGCCACGAAGCAGGACAAGTTCTACGGCGCCGGCCTCGGCGGATACTCGGTCTGGGACGTCACCCACCCCGACGCGGCAAAGCAGGTCTTCACGATCACGAGCCTCGGCATGGACATCGCGCATACGTTCACGCCGTCGCCCGATGGCAAGTACGCGGTGACCGAGACAGAATATCAGTACACGCCCCTGCGCATCTGGGATCTTACGGCGGGCCAATCGGGCAAGACGCAGAACATCGACCAGCCCATCAGCGCGTGGGCGGCCGACTGGCGCGATCTCTCGCATAATCACGAGGTCCGCTGGCCGTACGTGTTCGTATCGGCATACGAGGACGGCCTCCAGGTCTTTGACCTGAAGGACCCGAAAAATCCGAAGACCGACGGTGCATGGTTCACCTGCGAGTGCCAGCACGAGCATGGCTTCGGCGGCACGCCGGACAACGGATGGCAGAGCACCACGAGTGTGGAGCAGGGGGCCTTCGGCGTGGACGTCCGAAACTACGACGGCCTCATCGTATTGTCCGATATGCGCAGTGGTTTGTGGCTCTTCAAGATGGATGGTTTCAACAGCTGGAACGGCCACGACTACGGCATGCCGAACATCTCCAGCGTGCAGGATTTCGACCACGGTCCGGAGCGTTTACCGCTCGTGCCGTGATCCGACCACACCCGACGCGATGATCAGGGTAGCGCACCTCGGCGGTCTTGCCCTCGCCGCGGTACTCGTCGTCGCGCCGGATGGACCGTTCGACATCCCGCTCTTCGGTACGACGAAGGCTCCGGCGGCAGCCGGTCATGCGCGACTCGTTTACGCGGAGTCGCCCTTCGGCGTGGCCGTCACCGCCGACGGACGCACCATCTACGACGTCCAGGTCGACGCGTCCGGCCTGCCGGCGCCCTCGACACTTGGCGCGTATTCCACCTACATCGCGTGGGCGACGACGACCGACCTGTCGCGCTGGGACCGCCTGGGTCCGATCACGAACGGCCGCGTAACCGTCGGTCATGCGACGCTCAACAAGTTCCTCCTTGTCATCACGGCGGAGGCAAACGCGACGGTCACCGCGCACGCTGGGCCGACTGTGCTGCACGGAACATCTCCGAGCGGATGGCTTCAGACTTTTCTTTCGCATCCGCTGTTTCGCGGGACCCCGCCTTGAGCAATCGACGACACACGTTGGTAGCGCTGCTCCTGATGTTCGCCGTGTCCGCGATCGCATCCGCGCAGAAGCCTGTCGTTTCGCCGAAGAGTCCCGCTCCCATGCCTCGTATGCGGGGGATGCCCGGCATGCCGGCCGATACGTCGAGTGCGCGGCCGGCGGCCAAAACAACAAAGGCGACGAAGCCGCCGAGGCGCGATACCACGACGATGCCAATGCCGATGCCGCCCGGCATGGCGATGGCCGGTATGCCCGTGCCGATGCCCGCCGGTATGCCGATGATTCCCGGCCTCGTCGGCCTCAGCCCCGACGTGGGTGAGTTCCTGCCGGGCCGCGGCGTGGACGTGCGCACGCTGCCAGCGGCGAAACCAAGTGAGGTCGCCCGCCTTGCCAACGGTGACACACTCGACCTCACGGCGATGCTCGTGCGACGGACGATCAACGGGCGCACGTTCGCGATGTACGGCTTCAACGGGCAGGTGCCTGGCCCGCTCATCCGCGTACCGCAGAACGCGACGGTCACGGTACGCTTCCACAATCGCATCGACTTGCCGAGCACCGTGCACTGGCACGGGCTCCGCTTGGATAATCGCTTCGACGGCGTCCCCGGCATCACGCAGGACTCGGTCATCCCTGGCGGCAATTTCACATACACCGTCCACTTCCCCGACGCCGGTATCTACTGGTACCACCCGCACGTCCGTGAGGACATCGAGCAGGCGATGGGCCTGTTCGGCAACATGCGCGTCGACTCGCCGGACCGTGACTACTACTCGCCGGTGAATCGCGAGCAGACCCTCATGCTCGACGACGTCCTCATCAACGCCGACACGTTGATCCCCTTTGGTCGTGAGGCGCCCGACTTCGCGCTCATGGGCCGCGTCGGCAACGTGCTGCTGGTGAACGGTGAGCCGCGGTATGCCCTGCGCGTCCACACCGGCGACGTCGTGCGCTTCTTCATCACCAATGTCTCCAGCTCGCGCACCTGGAACCTTTCGTTCGGGGGCGCGCCCATCAAGGTGGTCGCGTCCGACCAGAGCCGCTTCGAACGTGAGGAGCGCGTGCCGAGCGTCGTAATCGCCCCCGCGGAGCGGTATGTCGTGGAAGTGCGCTTCGATCGCCCCGGTCGCGTGGCCGTCGTCAACGCCATCCAGGCCATCAACCACTTCGAGGGCGAGTTCGCGGCCGAGGTCGACACAGTCGGTGCCGTCACAGTCGATCCCGCGCCTGCCTCGCCGACATATGCGAAGCAGTTCGCCACGCTGCGCGCGAACGCCGCCGTCGCGCGCGACATCGACCGCTATCGCCCGTACTTCAATCGGCCGCCGGACAAGTCGATCACACTCACGGTGGCCACCAACGCGCTGCCACTCGCCACCGTGCAATTCATGAACGTCGACACCGCGTACTTCGCGCCCGTCGAGTGGATGGATGGCATGCCCGACATGAACTGGCTCTCCACGGCCCGTCAGGTCCGCTGGATTCTCCGCGACAATGCGACGGGCAGGGAGAACATGGACATCGACTGGCGCGTAAAGCAGGGCGCCGTCGTGAAGCTGCGCATCTTCAACGACCCGAAGTCATTCCATCCCATGCAGCATCCCATCCACCTGCACGGACAACGCATGCTGGTCGTGTCGCGCGATGGCGTGCCGACGAAGAACATGGCATGGAAGGACACCGCGCTCATTCCCGTCGGGTCCACGGTGGATCTCCTCATCGATGCGTCGAATCCCGGTGCGTGGATGTTGCACTGCCACATTGCCGAGCACCTCGGCTCCGGCATGATGGCGACGATGCACGTTGATCCGGCGTCGCGCCGCTGACCCGAACCAGCGCGATCACGTTCTGGTAGCACCCCTCTTGGCACGCTGCACGTCGGCTCACTAAGATGTGTTCGCGTGGAGGACGAGATTGAGGGAGGATTAGCCGACACGTTCCGAACGAGCAGTATTTCCGACACGCACTCCTTGCCGAGGTACACATGGACAGACGTAAATTTCTCGCGGCGACCGCTGTTGCGGCGGTGTCGCCGTTGCCCAGGCTCGACGCGCTCACGCAGTCAGCGTCCCGCCAATTCATCGAGCTGCGGCGTTATCACCTGCTGCCCGGAACGAAGCAGCGCGCCTTCAACAGCTTCATGGGCGACGTCGCAATCCCGGCGATGAATCGCGCCGGAGTCGGGAAGGTTGGAGCGTTCACTGTCGTCTACGGGGAAAACGCGCCGTCGCTGCTCATGGTCCTTACGCACCAGAACCTCGATGCAGTGGTGTCTCTGCGCGATCGGCTGGCGAGCGATGCGGAGTACATGCGTGCCGGTGCCGCGATTCTGGAGGCGCCGCTGTCGGACCCCGCCTTCGTGCGGGTCGAAAGCACGCTTTTGCGCGCCATGGAGGCGATGCCGGTGCTGGAGCCATCGGCCGGCGCCAGCGCGAAGACGAACCGCATCTTCGAGCTCCGGACGTACGAAAGTCAGAGCGATCATGCCGCGCTCAACAAGCTGAAGATGTTCAACTCCGGCGAGGTGCCGATCTTCCGGCGAACTGGCCTCACGCCAGTCTTCTTCGGTGAAACGCTGATCGGCGAAAAGATGCCCAGCCTGAACTACATGCTGACATTCCCCGACATGCCGGCCCGCGACGCGGCATGGGCGGCGTTCAGCAAGGATCCGGAGTGGAAGACGCTCTCCGCGGATCCGCAGTATCGCGACAACGTCTCGTCGATCTCCGACATCATCCTCCGGCCGACAGCGTACTCGCAGATCTGATCGTCGTGGTGTCTGCCGAAGGGCGCGGGTGAGACACCCCACCGATACGGGTGCAACCACGTTTGCAACATCGGCGTCCTCTCCACAACAACCGGCGCATGCTCTTTTACGTCCTGCTGCTCCTCGTGCCGGCATCGTTGGTGCTCGCGCACGTCGCGCATGCGCCCGCACTCGTGGTGTTCGGCGTCGCCATCCTCGCGATCGTACCGCTCGCCGAGTGGATGCGACGCGCCACCGAGCAGGTCGCGCGCGTCGCTGGATCAGCTGTCGGCGGCCTGCTCAATGTCACGTTCGGCAACATGGCGGAGTTCGTGCTCGCGCTGTTCGTGCTGCAGGCGGGACATCCGGATGTCGTGAAGGCGCAGATTACCGGGTCCATCGCCGGGAACGCGCTATTGGGACTGGGTATCGCCGTCATTGCCGGCAGCTGGGGACGGGAGCGCCAGACGTTCGCGCGTGAGCGAGCCAGCCTGCTCTCGAGCCTCCTCATCCTCGCGGTCGTCGGACTGCTCGTGCCCGCCTTCTTCGACCTCACGGAGCGCTCCCTCTACGGAAATG
>JALYVY010000001.1:22034-38709 GCA_030852985.1 Gemmatimonadota bacterium
GGCCAGACGAACACCTCAGCCTCGGCGCCTCCATCGTGCTCATCGCGGTGTATGCCGCGAACCTCGTCTACACGCTGATCACGCGCCGCGACGTCTTTTCGCAGGAGAAGGAGCGCGACGGGGACAATGCGCGCGGCGAAGCATGGCCGCTCTGGCGTTCCATCGGCGTGCTCGTCGGCGCCACGGCCGCAATTGCGCTCGAGGCCGAACTGGTATCGGGCGCGCTCGAATCCGCGGCGGGAGCGCTCGGCGTGTCGACGTTCTTCCTCGGCATCGTCCCCTTGGCGATCATCGGGAATGCGGCTGAATATCTCGCCGCCTTCTCGTTCGCCCGGCAGGATCGCATGGATCTCGTCATGAGCATCACGGTGGGCTCGACGATTCAGGTGGCGCTCTTCACCGCGCCGCTGCTGGTGCTCGTCTCCTACGCGATGGGTCGCCCCATGAACCTCGTCTTCCGCAATCCCCTTGAGCTGGTGGCCGTCGCGGCATCGGCGTTCACGGTGAACTCGATCGCGCAGGACGGCGAGACGACGTGGTTCGAGGGTGTACTACTTATCGGCGTGTACATAATCCTTGCCCTCGCCTTCCTGTTCGTCACGCCGTGACGCCTCGTGACAGCTCGATAGTCTTGCGACCCACCGGAAGCGGGCACGCCTGAAGCGCCAAGGTGAACATCGCATGGCTGCTACGTGCCACGCGCCGGTCGCTCACTCACGTGACGCAGAATCTCCCGCTTGGTGCGTCATGGCGGCGGTTACGTGCTCATACGCGGCTGCGATCACGACACGATCGGCCTCGAGCGTCACCCGATTACTCGCGGCATCGCGGACGAGTATCGCTCCGGCAGCCAGCGTCAGGCGTCGCGATGCGATGGGTGTTTCGACAATGACCCGCGCAAGCATCCGGATCAGGTGAATCGAGACGCCGACGTCCGCACTTGCACTCCGCCGGAGTTGATCCAGGCTGATCCTCACAAGCTCTTCGTACGTGTGACCCGGCGCGATCAATCGCTGGATGTCGTCGATGACCCGCGACGGCGTATCGATCAGGCGAGGCCCAAGACGGATGAGGATCGCGCTGAGCGTGTCGATTGCATTCACGGCGGTCGTCGAATCGTTGATGCCCGGAGACAGCGCCTTGTCCGCGATGTCGACAACCTGCTGAATGCCGAATGACGCATCCTGTTCGACTGTGCGATACGCGCCAATGCTGCAGGCATCTGTGAGTTCCGCTTCAGCAAGGTCTGCACGCCTTGGCACAGCGTCGCGGGCGATTCCGGAATCACGCCGGCCGATGGCCAGCAGCGGGGTCCCTTCAACGACGAAGTCACCGATCTTCGGCGCAAGGCGCACGACGGCATCGCAGCGACAAGCCCACGCCACGAGTGCACCGCCGTCGACCTGCTGCAGGTATCCGGTGTCCGGCGCATTCAGCCATTGCCAATCTCCCATGCTGGGCGCCACCGACACCGCTGCGGTGACGCTCTCCGCACCGTCGGGATAGGTCCGATCGATCGCGGCAATCGTGTCGCGTCTCACACGCGCCAGCACCTGCGAGGCCTGCAAGGACTCCGCAATGTGATGGATGAAAAAGACCAGGAAGCCGATCGACAGGATCGCGAGCGCGAATGCGACGAGTATGCCGAGCCCGGGAATGAACAGCGCGTCGGTGTCGCCGCGGATGGTGCGAATGAGCACGAGGCAGTACACGAACGTGCCCGCCAGCATCCCGAGCACGACCTGACTGGGCTGGTCGCTCAGGAAGTTCCGCAGGATGCGCGACGTGTACTGACTCGACGCCTGCGCAACGGCCACCACCGTAATGGAGAACGTCACGCCGACGATCGTCGCCATCGAGCCAGCAATCGTCGACAGCATGCTGCGCGAGCTTTGCGCGTCCGCGCCGAACAGGCGCGGAAAGCGCATCAACCACTCGCGCGGAACAAAAGCCGACAGCTGGATCATGCCCACGGCGCCCAGGAACGCGGCAAGGACCATCAACGCCGGCAGAAACCAGAGGCTCGAGCGCCAGCGTGACCACCGCTCGCGTACGCGCGAGATCACGGCCGCGCGCCTCGAGGAGCGGGGGAGGTGACGGTCATGCGCTGACTCTCGCTGCGCGTAGCCGGCGATCAGCATCCGGATCAAACATTATCGGATCCTGTTGGTGATTGGGCATCGGCCATCCTTCTTGTTGAATCATGAGTGCTCCTGTTCGGATTCGCGAACGCACGTGAGTGAAGCTACCGGCGGCTCGATGACACACGCGTTCAACGCATCCACACCCTGTGCTCTGTCCCTGCGCCGTCAGGCGCAGTGCCACCGCACGTCGCTCTGAAGCGGAAATGGAACTCATCACCTGCACGAGCCGGGTACGCGAACTCTCCCAAAGTAACCGCACCACCAGATGGTCTACGGCAGGCTTCTTGACCTGTAAACAGGCAACATCCACAGGACAGCGAGGTCAAGTATGCAACGCAACGAAGAGATCGAACATACCGGCGCGACATCGCCCGCCGAACGTATGAGCTCCATTTTCGGAGGGCGCGCCGTCGATTCCCAGATGGCCGACGTCCTCGATATGCTGGTATCGTTAGGCGGAAAGCCGATCGCCGAGCTCAGCGCCGAGGATGCGCGCAAGCAGCCCACGCCCGCGGAGGCGGTGAAGAAGCTCCTCGAGGAAACCGGGCGGAACGGCGACCCCGAAGGCGTGCTCAGCGTCGAAGACCGCAAGATAGCGGGCCCGGCTGGCGACATCGCGATCCGTATCTACACGCCCGCGAGTGCGCGCGAGGGCACGCACCTTCCGATCGTGTTTTACGTCCACGGCGGCGGCTGGGTGATCGCTGATCTCGACGTATACGACAGCTCGCCACGCGCGCTGTGCAACGCGGTGCACGCGAAGGTGGTGTCGACGCACTATCGCCAGGCGCCGGAGCACAAGTTCCCGGCGGCGCACGAGGACGTCTACGCTGCGTGGAAGTGGACGGTGGACAACGTGCGCGAGCTCGGCGGCGATCCGTCGAAGATCGCCATCGTGGGCGAAAGCGCCGGCGGCAACATGGCCGCCGCCGTCAGCATGCGCGCGCGCGACGAGGGATTCCGCCTGCCCGATCATGAAGTGCTCGTCTACCCAGTCGCCGATGCTTCGATGACCGGCGAATCCTACGCCGAGATGCAGAAGGCGAAGCCGCTCAACTCGGCAATGATGGGCTGGTTCTTCGACAATTACCTGAAGTCGCCGTCGGACGGTGCGTCGCCGGTGATCACGTTGAAGAATGGCAATCTCGCCGGCATGCCGGCAACGACGATCATCTCGGCCGAGCTCGATCCGCTCCGCAGTGAGGGCGAGGAACTGGCGCGCGCGATGTCGAAGGCGGGTGTGCAGACCACGCAGCATACGTACGAGGGCGTCACGCACGAATTCTTCGGCATGGGCGCGGTCGTGGACAAGGCGCAGGAGGCAGTGCACCTCGCCGCGAAGGGCATCATGGACTCGTTCGGCACGTCAGTGACGCGCTGATCGACATCCCGAGCGGGGTGGAGGCTGGCGCCCCGCGAGAGGACAGTGGGGTGACGTCGTCACCGCACGATCGCGAAGACTCACACAACAGGAGGCGCACGTGGCGCAAATCAACATTCAGAAGAAGAGCGGTTCGGGCTGGATCTGGTGGATGCTCGGACTGCTGCTGTTGGCTCTGATCGCCTGGTGGATGCTAGCGAGGAACACCGGCGTTGCCGTGAGCGACAGCGGGGCACGCGCGGGGACGACAACGGCGCCGGTTCCGGTTGTCGGCGGAGACAGCGCGCTCGGTGCGACGGGCCCGATCACCGACCTGTCAATGCTGGCTGCAGCCACGACGGGCGGAAACCTGATCGGTCGGCAGGTTGCGCTCACGAGCGCGCCCGTGACCGACGCTGTCAGCGACAAGGGATTCTGGGTCAGCAACGGGACGGCGGCCGGGAAGGCGCTGTTCGTGGTCCGTGGCAACCAGAACGCGTCGTACACGGCGCCCGACGGCGCCGTGACTGCCGGCTCTACGGTGAACCTCTGGGGCGTCGTAAAAGCGATGCCGTCGCCACTCACGCAGCAGGCAACCGAGTGGAACCTCAAGTCGACCGATCGCGATCTGTTGGCGTCGCGACCGCTCTACATCCACGCCGATTCTGTCCGGCTCGTGACCAAGTAGGCGTTCGACCACTACACACCGCAACCAGGGAGGACATGATGGCTGATCGAATGGAGCGCGACATGGCGCGGGCGACCGGGGGCACGTTGGCTCGCCTCGACGAGCTGGACGACTATGAGGTCGCCGACGGCGAGCCCGATATCCGCGGTTGGAAGGTGAAGACCGCCGATGGAACGGAGGTTGGGACGGTCGACGGCCTCATCGTCGATCCGGACGCGCGCAGCGTCCGCTACATGGAAGTCAGCGTCAAGCGGGAGCTGCTCGGCACCACCGACGATGAGCACGTGCTCGTGCCCATTGCATCGGCGCGCCTCAACGACGATGACGACACGGTGCTGATTCAACGCCTGCCGGTGGCTGGCCTGCGCGGCGCCCCGCGATTCGGCAAGCGGTCCCTGGGCGCGGACGACGACCGCGCGCTGGTGATCTACTATGCGCTCGAGCCTCACGGGGAGACGGACGACTCGCGGATGTTCTTCGGCAATCGGCGTCCGGGACGCGAGAGCGCGGACTACTTCTCGTCGCGGTCATCGACCGAGCCGCGCGCGGGGAGCTGACCGCGCGCGGTACCATCGGCCTGGCGCTGCTCCTCTGATTCACTCCCGAAACCACTCAGCGCCAAGCCGAGATCTCCACGAGCGGCTTGCGCGCAAGGTCCGGCACGCGCGCATCCGCCGCCGGATACCCGACCGGCATGACGAGGTACGCCTTCTCGTTTGCCGGTCGCTCCAGCAGCTCGCCCAGGAACGCCATCGGCGTCGGCGTGTGTGTCAACGTCACGAGTCCCATCAGGTGCACGGCCGCGATGAAGAATCCCGCGGCAATGCCACACGATTCCTGTGTGTAGTAGTGCGTGCGCCGGCTGCCGTCCGCGCGCAAGCCGTACGTCTGACGAAACAGCACCACCACCCACGGCGCATCCGTGAGGTGCGGCTTGTGCTCGTCCGTGCCCAGCGGCGCGAGCGCCTCGAGCCACTCGTCCGGCATCCGCTCCTGATAGTTGCGCTCCTCCTCCTCTTCGGCGGCGGTGCGGATGCGCTGCTTCAGCGTGGCATCGGACACCGCAACGAACGTCCACGGCTGCTGGTGCGCACCACTCGGCGCCGTGCCAGCCGTCCGGATCGCGAGCTCGATCGCCTCTCGGGGTACTGGGTCGGGCGAGAAGTGGCGTGTCGTGCGGCGGCGGTTCATCTCGTCGTACGTCGCCTGCGCGAGATCGAGCATGTCGTGCTCGGACCGCCGGTGGTACTCGAGCGGGACGAATGGATGCGATGTCATGCGGAGTGGGTGAAGACGTGAGACGGCGAAATCAGCGCCAGGGGCACACCATCGGCTAGCGCCGTGCCGTCTCCATTAAGCGGCCGACCACCGCTCGCGCGCGGGCCACGACGCTGCCTCCCTCCATTTATCTTTCGCGACATGGCGACTCAGACTGCGGAAATGACTGCCGGCAAACAGGCCGCGTGGTCCATCGAAAAGGCGCGCGCCCTCTACAACATCGAGGGCTGGGGCGCGGGGTTCTTCGACATCGACGAGCGCGGCCACGTGGTCGTGCGTCCCGACAAGGAGCACCCAGAGCGGCAGCTCAGCCTCCATGATCTCGCTTCCGACCTTGAACAGCAGGGTGTCGCGCTGCCGGTGTTGCTGCGCTTCTCCGACATCCTCCGCTCGCGCATCGAGGCATTGAGCGAACGGTTCGCGAACGCCATCACCGAGTACGAGTACGCCGGCGGCTACACCACCGTCTACCCGATCAAGGTGAACCAGCAGCGCCACGTCGTCGAGGAAATCGTGCAGTTCGGCGCGAAGCACGGTGTGGGGCTCGAGTGCGGTTCGAAGCCGGAGCTTCAGGCGGTGCTCGGACTCTCCGAGAGCACGGAGCACCTCATTGTCTGCAACGGCTACAAGGATGACGAGTTCATGCGGCTCGCCCTGATGGGTCAGAAACTGGGGCACAAGGTCTTCATCGTCATCGAACAGCTCAGTGAGATCGACGTCCTGCTTGCAGCCGCCGACGAGCTTGGTGTCACGCCCACCGCCGGTATCCGTATCAAGCTCGCGAGCACCGGTTACGGACGGTGGAAGGAAAGCGGTGGCGAGAAGTCGAAGTTCGGACTCAATGCCGCGCAGCTCATGGAGGCGGTGGATCGCCTGCGTGCCGCCGGCCGGCTCGACATCATCAAGCTGATTCATTTTCATCTCGGCTCGCAGATCACCGATATCCGCTACATCAAGGCGGGATTGCAGGAGGTTGCGCGCTTCTATGCGGAGTTGCGTGCGCTCGGCGTGGACGTCACTCACGTAGACGTCGGCGGTGGGCTGGGCGTCGACTACGACGGCAGCAACTCGACCTCCGACGCGAGCGTGAACTACTCGCTCCAGGAGTACGCAAACGACGTCGTGTACACACTCGCCGAGTCGTGCCGCGACCTCGAGTTGCCGATGCCGCACATCATCAGCGAGTCGGGCCGCGCGCTCACGGCGCATCACGCGCTGCTGCTGCTCAAGGTCATCGACGTCGAGTCGGTCGTCGAAGTTCCGGTCCCCACGCTGTCGGACGACGACCACGCGGTCCTGCACGAAATGGCCGAGGACTATGAGGCCATGATGGCCGCGAATGTGGCGCGCCGAAAGGTCAAGGAAGTCTTCCACGACGTGACGTTCGACAAGGAGCGCGCACAGCAACTCTTCGCCAGCGGCGTGCTCTCACTGCGCGGACGAGCGTTCGCCGAGCAGATGTATCACGCCACGATCAATGCCATCGCGAAGATCGTCGTGACGGATCGCGACGAGTACGAAGACATCATCACGGACCTGAATGCCGTTCAGGTTGATCGCTACTTCTGCAACTTCTCGCTCTTCCAGTCGCTTCCCGACAGCTGGGCCATCGATCAGCTCTTCCCGATCATGCCCATCCATCGGCTGAACGAAGAGCCGACGCGCCGCGGCACCCTGCAGGACATCACCTGCGACTCCGACGGCAAGATCGATCGGTTCGTGGGAGAGAAGGGCGGCAATCCGTCGCTCGAGTTGCACGAGTGGCGCGACGGCGATCCCTACATGCTCGGCGTCTTTCTCACGGGTGCATACCAGGAGATCCTGGGGGACCTGCACAACCTCTTCGGCGACACGAACGCGGTGCACATCCGGCTCGCGGGCAACGGCTACGAAATCACGGATCTGGTGCACGGTGACACAGTGACGGAAGTGCTGAACTACGTGCAGTTCCGCGCCTCCGACCTGTTGCAGACGTTCCGAAGGAAGGTGACGCAGGTAAAGCACCTGAGCCGCACGGACGCGAATGCGTTCATCGCGGACTATGTCGCGGGGCTCGAGGGGTACACGTATCTCGAGGGGGAAGCGGCACAGTGAACACAGGGAGGATAGGAGGATAGGAGGATAGGAGGATAGGAGGATAGGAGGATAGGAAACGCGACGCCGATCGTGACAAGTTCCCGCGGCCCTGTCATCCTATCGTCCTATCATCCTGCACTCTTACAGCCCCTTCGCGACTTCGGCCCAGTTGACCACGTTCCACCACGCCTTCATGTAATCCGGCCGGCGATTCTGGTACTTCAGGTAGTAAGCATGTTCCCATACGTCGAGGCCGAGAATCGGCGCCGCCTTTCCGTCCATCAGCGGGTTGTCCTGGTTCGGTGAGCTCGTGATCGTGAGCTTGCCGCCGTCGTTATTGAGCCACACCCAGCCCGAGCCAAAGCGCCCGCCGCCCGCGGCGGCGAACTGCTCCTTGAACTTCTCGACGTCGCCAAAGGAGGTGGTGATCGCATCGGCCAGCTTGCCGCTCGGTGCGCCGCCGGCATTGGGTGCCATCCATTTCCAGAACTGCGAGTGGTTCCAGTGTCCACCGCCGTTGTTGCGAACCGCCGTGCGAATGCCCTCAGGAACGGCGTTCAGGTCGCGCAGCAGCGCCTCGATCGGCTTGTCCGCGAGCTGCGGGGCCTTCTCCAGTGCCGCATTCAGGTTCGTGACGTAGGCCTGGTGGTGCTTCCCGTGATGGATTTCCATCGTCTGGGCGTCGATGTGCGGCTCGAGCGCGGCGGGAGCGTAGGGAAGCGGCGGAAGTGTGTGCGCCATGATGTTCTCCGTGTTGGTCGGTCGTGCGGAAGGACGAGTGACTAGGCCGGCGTGACGCGATTTCGTTCCCGCGCCCACGCGATGATGCCCGGCAGGAGGGAGATCAAGATCACGACGAGAATGATCGGCGTGATATGCTTCTCCACACCGGGGATGGTGCTGCCGAGGAAGTAGCCGATGAACAACATCGACCAGATCCACATCACTGCCCCCAGCACGTTGTAGGCCGTGTAGACACGCAGGTTCATCGCGGCAAAGCCCGCGACCACCGGCACGAACGTGCGCACGATCGGCATGAAACGCGCAATGACGAGCGTCTTGCCTCCATGCTTCTCGTAGAAGGCATGCGCGCGGAACAGGTGTTTTTTCTTGAACAACAGCGAATCATCGCGCGTAAAGAGCCGAGGGCCGGTGTACCGGCCGATGACATACCCGAGTGAATTGCCCATGACGGCCGCAACGGTCAGCAGCACACCCAGCAGCCACATGTTCAGCCCGAACTGCGGCTGCGACGCCAGCAGCCCCGCGGTCACGAGCACCGAGTCTCCCGGAAGGAAGAACCCGATCAGCAGCCCTGTCTCGGCAAAGATGATGGCGGTCAACCCGACGTATCCCGCCGCCTGGACGAGCACGCGAGGATCCTGGAGTTGATGGAGGAAGTCGAGAAGGGTCTGCATGAGGATCGGCGAGAGACGGACAACGTGAGCGCAGGAAGTTCGACAGACGCTCAAGGTGGGTCAACCGGCGCGTTCGATCACCTCCTGCATCTGGTCGAGGGCGCCTTGCGCCTGCCTGAGTCCCCGGCCAATCGCTGGCACCGCGCGGGCGTCACCCACCGCACGGAGCGGATGCTGGACATTGGCGGAGGCGCTGTCGTCCTGCTGCTCGCCATTGGCTGGGCATGGACCATTGCGACGTCAGGCTCGCGTCAGTCCGGCCGCGTGGGGCCGAGTGCGGCATCACAGGTGGCGGCCGCGCTGACCAGCGGAGATGCGCCGACCGCGGCGTATCTCACAGACGCGTCGCTGAGTGCGCTCGCGGGTGAGCTACGGGGTGCGAGCGGAAAGCTCCGCGCCGAGATCAAGCCCGCGGGCGCGCCCTTGGCAGCGGACGGGGCGCCGCAGGCGAACACTCTCACCGTGGCTGAATCGGAGACAAGTGGGCCAGCCATTGCCCCGAGCGCGGGCATCTGGAAACTCGCCGTCGCGGTCGGCAACGCGATCAGGCCCATATCGGATTTCAACCTGATCAGCATGCGTCCGCGCAGCGACAAGCAGAACGGCAAGGTGGGATTGTACTACCTCGGCAACTGGCCCGGAGAAACGGGTCCGGTTAGTGCACCGAAGAAGGCACCGGCCGACCGCTACCGCCCTCCGTCCGGATTCATCGAAGTGACGCAGGCGAATGCGGACACGCGGCTGTCGGATCATTTCAAGCTGCGCGACTTCCTTACCCACGATCAGGTGAACGTCTGGCCAAAGTACCTGGTCATCGAGATGCGCAACGTCGACAAGCTCGAGCTGATCCTGAGTGACCTTGCGTCGCGCGGGATCAACGTCAGCGGCATTCATATCATGAGCGGTTTCCGCACACCGCAGTACAACAAGGGCGGCGGCACGACCACCGGCCGGGCGGGGCTCAGCCGCCACATGTACGGCGACGCCGCCGACGTCTTCATCGACAGTGATGGAAACGGGGTGATGGACGACCTGAATCACGACGGTAAGATCAATATCGAGGACGCGCGGGTAATTTTGCAGGCTCAGGACCGGGTAGAGGCGGCACATCCCGAGCTGGTTGGAGGCGGAGGCGTGTATCCGGCTGAGTCCGGGCACGGACCTTTCATACACATCGACTCGCGGGGATATCGTGCCCGCTGGATCGGATCCGGAGGAGGATGAACATGACTGACAATCGTCGGACGCAGGATGGCACGGTAACCCCGCCCAAGGGGCCCATGGACAGGCTCGGGAAGGTGCTCAAGCCGGAGGATGGGGTCATCGAGATTCCCGGAATCCGTCAGAGCGACCTCGAGCCGTACGTTGGACTGCGGTACCTCTCCAAGCTGTTCAAGCTCATGGGAGTCATTCTCGCCCTCCTGCTCGTTGCGGAGGTGGTGACAGGCGTCATGGCGCAGGGGAGTGCGGCCCTGCCGACGCTGCTCGGTGAGGCCAGCCGGCTCATCGTACTGGCGGGATTGCTCTGGGGCGTCGGCGATCTCGCGATCCTCCTGATCGACGTTGGGCACGACGTGCGCGCCGCGCGTATTCTCCTCGCCCGACAGACACGGGCCTTGCACGGGCCGTCGGTCGAAACCCAGATTCCGGGCGCACCGCCGGACTACATCGAACGGGCTCCCCGGCCCTAGTTGACGAGTCGGGTACGATCGTTGCCTTGCAAGCCGAACAGTTCCAGCACTCACTTCCAATACGAGGCTCGACCGACATGCTATTCACCATCGCGATCATCCTGCTCATTTTGTGGGCGCTCGGCTTTTTCGTCGTGCACATCGGCGGCGGGCTCATCCACATTTTGCTCGTTATTGCGCTCATTGTCATCGTGTATCGCCTGGTGACTGGACAAAAGGTCGTCTGACGCCATCGGTCAATCCGATAGGCTTGAAGGGGCGGCACGCGAAAGCGAGCCGCCCCTTCGTCCGTTTCGCGCCGTACGTGCCCATGGGCGCCACACTGTCCACGGTCTGAAGCCTGTGCGTCCTCCGCATTGCCCGCCCATGCAGCAAGTTTGCAGCTCGTGACCAGCCCGACCCGACCGAGCATGGTCGAACGCGCGACCGCTCCCCTGAACGAAATGTCCGCCATCCGCGAACTTCACGTCGTTGCGCATACGCATTGGGATCGCGAGTGGTACCACACCGCCGGCGCATTCCAGCAACGCCTTGTTCGCCTGATCGACGAGCTGCTGGACGCTCCGCCCCTGGGCGATGACAGCTTCCTGCTCGACGGTCAGGCCGTTGTGCTGGAGGACTACCTCGCGGTTCGTCCCGATCGCGCAGGCGAGTTGTCACAGCTGCTGCGTTCGGGGCAGCTCGAGGCCGGCCCGTGGTACGTCCTCGCCGACAACCTCATTCCGTCCGGCGAAGCACTGGTGCGGAATCTTCTGCAAGGGCGCCACATCGTGCGACGACTGCGTGGCGAGCCGCCACCGGTGGTGTACTGTCCAGATTCCTTCGGCCATCCAGCCATCCTCCCCGATCTCGCGACCGGATTTGGGTACGACCTCATCGTGCTCTGGCGAGGACTCGGAGGTCGTCGCGCGCCAAGCGCCGACGTCATGCACTGGACGGGCGCCGCCGGCGCGAGCACGGTCGTGTATCACCTGCCTCCCGACGGCTACGAGTTCGGGAGCAACCTGCCCGTCGAGCCCGCGCGCGCTCGTCAACGATGGATTCGTCTGCAGGCCGTCCTCGCTCCGCGGTCGAATACCGGCGTAACAATTCTCCTCAATGGCGCCGACCACCACGCTCGGCAGAATGACGACGTCGCCGCGATAACCCAACTCGTGGAGGCCGCCGCTCCCGTGCGAGTGCGTCGCAGTTCGCTTGCTGTGGCGGCGCGCGCAGTGCTGCGGTGCACGGACGATACGTCACTCCCAGAGCTGGCGGGCGAACTAAGAGATTCCTACGGGTATACCTGGACCCTGCAGGGAACGTTCGGAACCCGCGCGTCGCAAAAGAGGCAGAACGCCATCGCGGAACGTCGTCTGGTGCGCGATGTGGAACCGTGGATCGCACTCAGCGACCAGGGTGGAGACGGCGCCGCTCGCGCCCTGCTCGACCACACCTGGCGCACACTCCTTCAGGCGCATCCGCATGACACGCTCTGTGGCACGTCTGTCGATGCAGTCGCATTGGCCTTCGACGCGCGCGTGGCAGCCGTCGCCGTGGAGTCGCGCGCACTGCGTGATTCAGCGATGGCGTCGCTGCTGCGTCACGACGCGGAGCGCGCTCGCGAGTCCGGCGATTGGCGGTCGGCGATGATCGTGCGAAACAGCGTCGCCCGGCCGCGCGCGGGAGTGGTCGAGATCAACTTGCGCTCGACGATCGCGGCAATTGCCGTCGGTCCGGGCTCAGCGGACCGGCAAGGCGCACAACTGCCGCAGCGCGCGTGGGCCGTCAGTGGCGTTTCGCTCCAGGTGCTTGACGAACACGAACGAGTAGAGCTCACGGAATCGCCGAGAGCGTATCCGAAGGCGGACAGGATCCTCGAAGCACGCGCCGTGGGATGGATGGATACCATGGGCGGCTACGAGGTCCGCACCCTCGAGCACGTCGTGAGCGAATCCGTGAACGTTGAGCATCCGGTTACCGTCACGGACGCCACGCTCGACAACGGCTTGGTCCGTGTCGAGGTGAGCGACGACGGCCGCATTGCCTTCATCGACGTTGAAGGCAACCGCCGGCTCGATGGCGTGCTCGCACTGGAGCGACGGCGCGACGTTGGCGACCTGTACACGCCGGCACTTCGCGACGAGATGCCGATCGGACCTTCTCGTCGCACCGGGGTCGTCCACACCGGACCGTTGCGCGGATCGATCGGTGTCGAGATGGATGGGGTGGAAGGTGAAGGAGGACCCGGTGTCATCACGGTCGATGTCGAGCTCGACGCGAACGCGCGCTTTGTGAGATTCCGCATTCGCGGCGACAACCGATTGTCGGATCAGCGAACGCGCCTTTGCATCAACACCGGATTGATTGCATCGGGCACGCTGGCGGATGCAGCCTTTCATCCGGTCACACGTGCTCCAATCGTTGTTCACCCGGACGATGAGGCGATGGAGCACGTGGTCCCCACCGCGCCACTACATCGCTGGGTCGCGCGTCTTGGCGACGACGGCACCGCAGCAATCGCATCCGACGGTCTTGCGGAGTACGAGAGCATGGCGCATGGCGCGATTTGTGTCACGCTCGTGCGGTCGGTGGGTGAGCTGTCGCGGTGCGACTTGCCCGAGCGGCCCGGGCACGCCGGATGGCCAGCCCCGACGCCCAATGCGCAGTGCCACGGTGACTATGAAGCGTGTCTCGCACTGCAACTCTTTGGCGCCGATTCGCCCGATGTGCGCGACGCAATCGAACAGTTCGCCGAGGATGTGCTGCTGCCGCTGCGCGGAGAGACGCTGCGGTCCAATCTTCTTCCTGCGCAGCGTGTCGGAGGCCTCGAGCTGGGGGGCGCGGGACTGGTTTTCAGCGCCGCACTGCCTGCACGAATACCGGGATGGATCGTGCTACGGTGCGTGAATCGTCGCAGCACAGCGGTGCAGGGCCAGTGGACGCTCAGAGTTCCCGTGTACGACGCAGTGGTCGCCAGGCTCGACGAAACGCCGGTCGAGCAAGCACCGCTGGCTCGCGGGTCCATCACTTTCCTGGCGCCGGCGCGCGCCATCGTGACCGTGTTGGCGCGCGTCGCCGCGGATCCGGCATCACGCGCCTGAGCGCTGCTCACCAGCGAGTCGATCGCGCCATGCGTCACCCAACAACGTCGTTCCGAGCACGGTGACGACCAGGGCGATGCCCGGCGCAAGCGACACCCACGGCGCGACAACCAGCAGGTCTCGGCCCCCGGCGATCATGTTGCCCCAACTCGGTGCGGGGGGTTGGATGCCGAGCCCGAGAAACGAAAGCCCGCTCTCGAGCAACACCGCGTTGCCGACACCAAGTGTCGTTGCGACGATCGCGGGACCGATGGCATTCGGAATGACGTGCCAGAGCAACACGCGCCATGGCGAGGCGCCAAGCGCCATGGCCGCGGGAATGTACGGTCGTTCTCGCACCGCGATGACTTCCGCCCGCACGAGTCGCGCGATGCCCATCCATCCGGTGAGGATGAGCACCGTGACGATGGTGCCGACCCCCGGTTGCCACAGCGCGACGCCAACGAGCAGCAATACGAGTCGCGGCAACGCGAGGAGTACGTCCGCCACCGACGTCACGGCGCGGTCCACTATGCCTCCGCCCCATCCGGCGAGCGCTCCGAATGCAGTGCCGAGCAGTCCGGCGGCCAGAGATCCCACGATGCCGACGAGGAGCGAGAGACGACCGGCGAGCATCATGCGCACGAGCATGTCCCGCCCGAATCGATCGGTGCCGAAGAGGTGCCACCCTCCATGCGCATCGTGGCCGAGGGGTGGAATCAGTCGCCGAGCGAGCACGTCATCGATGCGCAGCGGGTCGCGCGACGCCATCGCTGGCACAATGACGACCGCCAGTGCGAGTGCACACAGCCCGGCGAGCGGAATCCACTCCGCATACGCCCGTCGCGCATGAGGCGCAGCGCTCATGCGCGCACTCGTGGGTCTGCCCACGGCAGCAGCGCTTCCGCCGCAAGGTTCGCCACGATGACGATGGCGCCGAATGTCGCCGCACACCCGAGTACCACGGGATAGTCGCGGGCAATGATCGACGTCACCATGAGGCGCCCCATGCCGGGCCAGCCGAAGATGGTCTCCACGAACACCGAGCCGGCAACGGTTCCCGGCAGCGCGAGCGCAAGCAGCGTGAGCAGCGGCGCACGCATGTTGGCGAGCAGGTGTCGCACAAACACGCGCGGCTCGCCCGCGCCCTTCGCGCGCGCGGTGCGCAACCAGTCCGCACGCATGGTGTCGAGGGCACCCGTGCGCACGTACCGCGCGACGCCGCCCGCACCGATCGCCGCCAGCAGCGTGAGCGGGAGGATCGAATGGCGCGCGAGATCGGCAAGATGCGACATCCCATGCAGCTCGACGCCGGGCGTGCTCATGCCAATCGCGGGCAGGCGAAGCGCCATCGGGAAACTCCACGACGACGCGAGATAGGTGAAGCACGCGATTCCACCGAGTCCGAGCCAGTACGCCGGGGAGGCGACGAGCACCACACTGGCGAGCGTGAGCACCGCATCGGTCCTCGAACCGCGACGCGCAGCCTGCACAAGGCCGACGAGGGTACCTCCGAGAAATGACAGGAGGAGCGACGCGCCGCCCAGTCCAATCGAGACGGGCAGCGCGTCCGCGATCACCGCCGTCACCGCGCGTCGATCGACGAAGCTGTTCCCGAGATGACCGCGAAGCGACTCGCCCATCCAGCGTGCATATTGCACCGGAATGGACGCATCGAGCCCCAACGTCGCGCGCACCTGCGCCGCCTCGGCCGCAGTGGCGCCCTCGCGCACGAGGAACGTGACGGCGTCGCCGGGCGCGAGTCGCAGCAACACGAAGGTGAGTGAGAGCACGCACCAGAAAAGCACGACGGCGCGGAGGAGCGCACGTCCAGGGTTGAAGGATTGCACGCGGTGATATCGCATTGGGCTGCATCGGCGTCAACGCTCCGCCGCACGCGATCGGCGCGGAACGCCCTGCTTGCGGTATCGACCACGCTTGCCGCATGCGTGGCGCCACAGCGCCCACCGGACATCGTCGTGATGGCGTCGGGCGCCGATCTCCCGTCCGCGAATCCGCTGGTGACCTTGCATCCGTTGTCCCGACAGGTGCAGCGATTCGCGTTACTGGTCACGCTCACCCGATACGACTCGACGCTGAGTCAGCAGCCGTATTTCGCTCGCGCCTGGCGCTGGACGGACTCGGCCCATACGCTCACGCTCACGGTCGCGCGCGACCTGCATTGGCACGACGGCGTATTGACGACCGCGAAGGATGCGGCATTCACCTACCTGGCGGCGCACGATCCCACGACGGGGTATCCCCGCGCCTCGGAGCTGGACGCACTCGATACGGCATTAGCGCCAAACGACTCGACACTCGTGCTTCGCTTTCGAACGCCGCAGTCGCGATTGCCGGCGTTGCTCGCTGAGTTGCCGATCGTGCCGGAGCACCTGCTGGCGAACATTCCGCGAGCGAGTCTGCGCACGGCGCCATTCAACGACGCGCCAGTCGGCAACGGACCGTTCCGCTTCGTCTCCCGTCAACGTGGCGCGCGGTGGACGTTCGCACGTAACGATGCCTTCCCGCCGTCCATGGGCGGGCCGCCGGCGCTGGCCGGGTTCGTCATTGCGGTCGTGGACGAAGCGACGACGAAATTCGCGGGCCTGGCGAGTGGTGAGCTCGACGTCGCCGGTATCTCGCCGACGATGGCGTCGCTCGTGCAGCGCGATGCGACGCTTCAGTTGATCACCTATCCGGTGCTCTTTGGCACGGCGCTTTGCTTCAACACCACGCGCCCCCCGTTCTCGGACGTGAGGGTCCGGCGCGCCGTCGCCCTTTCGCTTGATCGTGGACGCATCGTCGACATTGCGCTCGCCGGCTTCGGTCGGCCCTCGTCGTCGCCCATTCCCCCCGACAGCCCACTTACATGGAGTGGAGCGGTACAACGCGACACCGCGCGCGCGGACGCACTGCTCGATGCCGCTGGCTGGCGCCGCGACGCGCGTGGGCGACGAA